>JBIKVA010000030.1:0-18647 GCA_044357085.1 Steroidobacteraceae bacterium
TCGCCTTCGCGCGCGCGCAGGGGGCGCTGATGCATCTTGTCGACGATGACCACCGGCTGCATGCCTCGCTGCCGCGGATGACGGGCTGGCTGCGCGATTTTCTCGGGGGCCTGGGTGCCTGAGGTACGCGCCCTGAGCGCGGTGCTGCGGCGCGTGTTCGCGCTGTGGGTCAAGCCCGAGGTCCGGCCCGAGTCCGCACCGGGGAGTATCGGCGCCGTGCAGGCCGCTCCCGTGTGTTACGTGCTCGAGCGTCGCAGCGCCGTCGATCTCGCCGTGCTCGAAAATCTTTGTCTGCGTCACGGCCTGCCCAGACCTTCCGGTCGCATTCTCGGCCGCGAGCAGAGTGCGGTACGTGCCACCGTGCCCTTGTTGCGCACGCGTGGTTTCTTTGATGCGCGGCTCGATCGCCGTCCGCCACCGGAGCTCGTGCGGCTGATCGACGCGCTGGAGCGCGATCCCACGCTCGATGCACGCCTCGTGCCGGTCGCGGTCTATTGGGGTCGTGCGCCGCAGAAAGAGCGTTCATGGTGGCGTCTGCTGTTCACCGAGAACTGGGTGCTGGGGAGCGGCCTGCGCAAGTTCATGCAGGTGCTCATCAACGGCCGCTTCACCATGATCGAAGTCGGCGAGCCGGTGAGCCTGCGCAGCCTGCTCGGCGGCGCAGGTGCCGCGGGCAGCGCGGCGGCGCAGGCGGCCCGCATCGCACGCGTGCAGCGCGCGAACTTCCGTCGCCAGCGCGCGGCCCGCATCGGCCCCGACCTCTCGCACCGTCGCACCATCGTCGCCCGCGTGCTCGGCACGCGCGCGGTGCGCGCCGCGGTCGCCGCCGAGATCCGCGACAAGCACTTGCCGCGGCGCAAGGCGCTGCTGAACGCGAGGGGCTACGTCGAGGAGATCGCCGCCAACTACTCGCACGTCTTCATCACCTTCATGGAGGGCTTTCTCGGCAGGCTGTGGAACCGCCTCTACGACGGCGTCACTTTCAGCCACGCAGAGACGCTGCGCGAGGTGGCGCAGGACCGCGAGATCGTCTTCGTGCCCTGCCATCGCAGCCACATGGACTACCTGCTGCTGTCCTACGTGATCTACAAGCAGGGCTATGCGGTGCCACACATCGCCGCGGGCCTGAACCTCAACATCCCGGTCGTCGGGCGGTTCCTCCGCAAGGGCGGCGCGTTCTTCATCAGGCGCAGCTTCGCCGGCAACACGCTCTATACCGCGGTATTCATGAAATACCTCGCGACGATCATGGGGCGGGGCCACTCGATCGAGTACTTCGTCGAGGGCGGTCGCTCGCGCACCGGGCGCTTGCTGCAGCCGAAGACCGGCATGATCTCCATGACCGTCCGCAGCTACCTGCGCGATCCGCGCCGGCCGCTGGTGTTCGTGCCGGTGTACTTCGGCTACGAACGCATCGTCGAGGCCGGCACCTACGTCGGCGAGCTTTCCGGTCAGGCCAAGCGCAAGGAGAGCATCGGCGATCTGCTGCGTGCCGTGCGCGTGCTGCGGCAGAAGTTCGGCCGCGTGTACGTGAACGTCGGCGAGCCCATCGCGCTCGATGCCGCCCTGCAGCGCCAGGTCGGCAACTGGCGCGAGGAGCGGGTGGACGGCGAGGGCCGCGCGCCCTGGGTGGCGGCAGTGGTCGATGAGCTCGCGCTCGGCATCATGCGCAACATCAATGCCGCCGCCGCGATCACCCCGATCAACCTGCTCGCCGTGACGCTGCTGGCGATGCCGCGCCAGGCCATGCCGGAGCGCGAACTCGCCCGGCAGTGCGAGCTCTATCGCGACCTGTTGCGTAAGGCGCCCTACGACCCGCGTGTCACCCTCACCGACCTCGATGGCGCGGCGGTCATCGCCTATGGCGAGTCGATGAAAGTGCTGCAGCGACAGCCCCACAAGCTCGGCGACCTGATGCGCATCAGCGACGAGATGGCGGTGCTGATGACCTACTACCGCAACAACGTCCTGCACCTCTTCACGCTGCCGTCGCTCATCGCCTGCGCGTTCATCGCCAATTCGGTTGTGCGTACCGAGGACATCCAGCGTCTTGCCTGGCGCGTCTATCCCTACGTGGCGGCCGAGCTGTTCCTGAAATGGCGCGAGGACGAACTGGCTGTCGAGGTCTCGAAGCTGCTGCAGGCGCTCGCTGGCCTCGGCGTGCTCGAGCGGCTCGAGGCCGAGGATGCCTGGCGCAGACCCGCGCCGAGCTCGCCGCAGGCCGTGCAGTTGTCGTTGCTTGCACAGGCGTCGGTGCAGACCATCGAGCGCTACTACCTCGCCATCGCCACGCTCATGCACGCCGGCCCGGGCGTACTCAGCTCCAAGGCACTCGCCGAGCGTTGCCAGCTGACGGCGCAGCGCATCACCATGCTGTACGGGTTCAACTCGCCGGAGTTCTCCGACCGATCCATGTTCGACAACTTCATCGCCTTGCTGCTGCGCCGCGGCGTAGTCCGCAACGACGAGTCGGGCAAGCTGGTCTACGACGAGGTGTTGGAGCGCGTGGCTGCCGATGCCGAGTTCGTACTCTCCGAGCAGATCCGCCACAGCATCCTGCAGGTGACCCGGGCCGCCTGAGAAGTCGGCCTGCGCAGTCGGCCCGAGCAGGCGGTCCGTCAGTCGTCGCCGCGTACCCGACCGCGACCTTGCTTGACCGAGGAGCGCCGGGTCTTGCCCTCGAGGCGGCGCACCTTTGAGGCGCGCGTCGGTCGCGTGGCCCTACGCGTCTTGGGTTCGACGAGCGCGGCGCGTATCAGATCGCAGAGACGGTCCTCGGCCTCGCGACGGTTCATCTCCTGGCTGCGGTGTTCGCGCGCGACGATCAGCAGTTCGCCTTCGTCGGTCAGCCGACGGCCCGCGAGGGCGCGCAGTCGCGCCTTGACCGCGGGCTCGAGCGCGGTCGTGCCCGCGAGGTCGAAGCGTAACTGCACCGCCGAGGCGACCTTGTTGACATTCTGTCCGCCCGGTCCGCCGGAGCGGATGAAGGCCACCGACAGGTCGGTGTCCGGGATCAGGGCCTTACCGGCGCGGATCGGCATCGCTGCGTGACGCAAGGCCGGGCGGTAGCGAGGCGACATCCGTCGTGCCGGGGTCCAGCACCCGCACTTCCTGCTGGGCGACCGGGATCTTGATGCCGTGCTCCTTGAAGAGCTTCCAGATCTTGCGGTTGACGTCCGAGCGCACGTTGTTGACGCCGTTCATCGGATCACGGATCCAGAATCGCGCCTCGAGTTTCATGCCGTAGTTCTCGAACGACATGAGACGCGACACCGGCGCCGGATCGAGCAGGATCCGCGGATGGTCGCTCGCAGCCCGGATCAGCAGGTCGAGCGCGAGCTCCGGATCGTCGTCGTAGCTGATCATGACCGGCAGGCGCAGCCGCACGCGCTGGTCGGAGTAACTCCAGTTGATCACCGCGTTGGTGATCAGGTTCTGGTTGGGCACCAGCGACTCGACGCCGTCGCGGTCGCGCACGACGACGTAACGCCCGCGCAATTCCTGCACCCAGCCGAAGTTGTCGGAGGTGGTGCCGGTGTGCTGGTGGAAACTGATGACGTCGCCCGGCTTGATCGACTTGTCCATCAGCAGCACGAAGCCGCTGACGAAATTGCTGGTGATGTCGCGGATGCCGAAGCCGAGCGCGAACACCACGGCGCCGGTGAGTACCGTGAGCGAGGTGAGATCGACGCCCGCGGAGTTGATGCCCAGCAGGATGCCGATGGTGATCAGCAGCGAGTAGGTCGCCTTGACGATGCCGAAGCGGGTCGAGGGCGCGATGCCCTCGATCTGCATCACGCGCCGCTCCACCGCCCGTGCCGCCACGCTGGTGATGATCACGAAGCCGCTGACCACGACCACGCTGCGCAGCAGCGCCCACAGGCTGAAAACCGACTTGCCCGGTATGAGGTCGATGGTGTCGAGGGTCTGCTCCAGCCAGTCGAAGCCGCCGAGCAGTTCAAGTCCGAGGCAGGCCCAGACCAGGATGGTGAGCCTGATCTCCCAGCGCGCCACCCAGCTCGTTTCGCCGACCAGCAGGCGCAGCAGGAACACGGCGAAGCGCACCGCGGCCAATGCCACCACGAGGCGCAGCGACAGCATCAGGAGGCCATCGGGCGCGGCGAGCAGCCGCGACAGGCCGGCCGCCGTGGCGATCAGCCCCAGAGCGACCGCGAACGGCGCGAGGATGATGGCGCCCTCGGCAAGACTGCTGCCGCCGCGCTTCTCGCGCACGCGCAGCAGCGTGCCGCGCATCAGCCGGTTGACGAGCAGCGAGACCACGACCGCCACCAGGATCGCGGTCAATTCATTGACGCCGTCACTGCTCAGCAGCTCGCGCAGCAGTCCTTCGGTCGATCCGCCGTATGCATTCATGGCGAGCGTTTGTCCGGGTTCAGGCGTTGAGGTCGGGAATGAACTGGCTGCCGAGCCGTTCGATCTGGTCCTTCAGCAGCAACTTGCGTTTCTTCAGGCGCTTGATCTGCACTTCGTCGATGTGGATGTCCATCGAGAGGCGGGCGATGACCTCGTCGAGATCGCGGTGCTCGATGCGCAGTTGGCGCAACTTTTCGATGTTGCGGAACAGCTCGCGGTCGACTTTGTCCTGGTCTTCTTTGTCGGTCATGCGAGCCGCGCTGCCAGAGGTTCGAGGTCGGCCGGTAGCTTAGCGAAGCGCCCCGGCGTATTCCACGGCACGGCCGGGTCGTGAAAGTCGGATCCCGTCGAGGCCGCGAGCCGGTGGTTGCGGGCCAGGGTGGCGAGCCGGTCGAGATCGCTCGGCCCGATACCGGCGACGGCCACCTCGATCGCCTCGCCGCCTGCGTCGCGGAATTCGCCGAGCAGGCGCCGCATGGCGCCTGCCGAGAGCTTGTAGCGATGCGGGTGTGCGAGCACCGGCCTGCCGCCGGCCGCGCGCAGCACGGCGACGGCCTCCGCGAGTTCCGGCCATGACGCCGGCGCATGCCCGGGCCGGCCGCGCGCCAGCCATCTCTCGAAGGCGTCGCCGATGCCTTCCGCGTGGCCAGCCTCGACGAGCGCACGGGCGAGATGCTGCCGGGTCGCCACTGCGCCGCTCGCGAGTATCCCGGCTGCCAGCGCCCGTCCCGGCAGCCGCGCCTTGCGTTCCAGGCGCTCGCCCATTTCGGCGATGCGCGCCCTGCGCCGCTCGCGGATCCCCGCCAGCAAAGCCGAGAGATCGGCGTCGTGTTCATCGAAGCCAAGACCGATGAGATGCAGCGTCTGCCCGTTCCAGCCGCAGGAAATCTCGACGCCGGTGACGCTGCGCACGCCGTGCACGGCGCAGGCCGCGCGCGCCGCGGCACAGCCCTCGAGCGTGTCGTGATCGGTGAGTGCCAGCAGCGACACCCCGCGCGCCACACACAACTCGATGAGCGCTGCGGGCTCGAGCACGCCGTCGGAATGACAGCTGTGCAGGTGCAAGTCGGCGACGGTCGGTGCGCTCATCATCGGTATGATAGTCCCATGACACTTTCACACGTGCAGGCACCCGCTCAGTCCCCCGACTGGGACAGCATCGACACCGTGCTGCTCGATCTCGACGGCACGCTGCTCGATCTCGCCTTCGACAACTACATCTGGCTCGCCAGAGTCGCGGAAATCTACGCCGAGAACCATGGTCTGTCGCTCGCCGAGACACACGCCGAACTCGCGCCGCGCTTCCAGCGCGTGCAGGGCACGCTCGAGTGGTACTCGATCGACTACTGGACCGCCCAGCTTGGTATAGACATCGCCCGCGTGCACCACGAAGAGGCGCATCGCGTCGCCTGGCTGCCGGGGGCGCGCGGCTTTCTCGAGCGTGTTCGCGAGCGCGGCAAGCGACTGGTGCTGATGACCAACTCGCACCCGGCCATCCTTGCGATCAAGCAGGAGCGTACCGGGGTACTGCGATATCTCGACGCCGCCTATACCTCGCATGGCTTCGGCGCGCCCAAGGAGGACCAGCGTTTCTGGCTCGCTGCGCGCGAGGTCGAGCCGTTCGATCCGCAGCGCACGATGTTCGTCGACGACAGCCGCGCCGTGCTGCACGCGGCTATCGAGGCGGGAGTACGCTGGGTCTATGGGGTGAAGCGGCCCGACACGTCACGCGAGCCGCACGGCCACGAAGAATTCGCCGCGATCGACGGCGTCGCCGATCTCGGCTAGGGACCGCTGCGACGTCGGCCGCCGCCGCCGCCACTGCGCGGCCTGCCACCACCACCGCCGGATCTGCCGCCACTGCCACCCGGCCTGCCGCCACCGGGCCGGCCACCGCGCGGTCCGCCCGGACGCTGGCTGCTGCCGCGATCCTCGTACCGCCGCCGCGGCGGCCACTTGAGTTCGGGGAGCATGTCGGCGGAGATGGGTTCGTAGGGAATCTTGCGGCCGATGAATTTTTCGATGTCGGGCAGGCCGACCGCATATTCCTCGCAGGCGAAGCTGATGGCGTCGCCCTCGGCGCCGGCGCGCGCGGTGCGGCCGATGCGGTGCACGTAGTCGGCGCAATCCTGCGGCAGGTCGAAGTTGAAGACGTGGCTCACCTCGGGGATATGCAGCCCGCGCGAGGCGACGTCGGTGGCGATCAGCACGGCGAGTTCGCCGGCGTGGAAATCTTGCAGGAAACGCAGGCGTTTCTTCTGCGGTACGTCGCCCGAGAGCGCCTGCGCGTCGATGTCATTGGCGCGCAGCACGTCCTCGAGCCGCTCGGCCATGCGCTTGGTGTTGACGAACACCATGGTGCGATGCGGATCCATCTTGCGCAGCAGGCCGATGAGCAGCGGGATTTTCTCTTCCATCGCCGGGTAGTAGATGACCTGGCGTACGCGATCGGCGGTGATCTTCTCGGGCTCGATGCGCACGAGCTCCGGGTTGTTCATGTGCTCGTAGGCAAGTTCGAGCACGCGCTGCGAGAGCGTGGCCGAGAACAGCATCGACTGCCGGTGCTCGGGCGGCGGCAAGCGGCGCAGCATGTAGCGGATGTCGGCGATGAAACCGAGATCGAACATGCGATCGGCTTCATCGAGCACCACGGCCTGCGCCTCGCGCAGTTCGAACACGTGCTGCTTGTAGTAGTCGATGATGCGGCCGGGTGTGCCGATGAGTACATCGACGCCGCCTTCGAGATCGCGCCGCTGCTTCTCGTAGTCGACACCGCCGTACACCACGGCAAGACGCAGGCCGGTGTGACGACCGAGCAGCACGGCATCCTGGTGGATCTGGACCGCGAGTTCGCGTGTCGGCGCGATGATGAGCGCACGGATCGAGGTCGCGCCGCGCGTCGCCGGCGTGGGCCTGGCGAGCAGGTTCTGGAACAGCGCGACGAGAAACGCAGCGGTCTTGCCGGTGCCGGTCTGGGCTTGTCCTGCGATATCGCGGCCTGCAAGGGCGAAGGGCAACGTCTGTGCCTGGATCGGCGTGCAACGCGTGAAACCGGCTTCCTCGATGCCCTGCATCAGGGGAGGAGCGAGTTCGAGTGCGGAGAAGGTGAGGTCGGAAAGGTGGGTATCAGTCATTCGGTATGTCGGTGCTCGGAAACCTTGACACTGCTTGCAAACACGTCCGGAATTGGCTAAAAAGTGCTCCCAGACGGGCGTTCTGCCCATTTATTCCAGGCTTCGCCCCCTCCGAACCACCCAAGATTCTGGTCGATCCAGAGGCAACACCCGAAACACAAAGACGGTCTAGTGTAACCGTTTGACGGCCCCACAGACACGGCGTTCAGCCCGGGGCCAGCCAATCCCCCCAATCTTTCGCGTTCTCACCCCATCAAAACCACCACTCCAGCCGGAGGTCCCACCGCGTGAGCAGCCCTCACATCATCAACACCACAGATGCCACTTTTGCCGATGACGTGCTCAAGTCAGACAAGCCCGTCCTGCTCGATTTCTGGGCAGAGTGGTGTGGTCCCTGCAAGATGATCGCTCCGATCCTCGATGAGCTCGCCGGCAGCTATGCCGACCGCGTGCGCATCGCCAAGCTCAACATCGACGAGAACCCGCAGACGCCGCCCAAGTTCGGCATCCGCGGCATCCCGACCCTGATCCTCTTCAAGAACGGCACGGTCGAAGCGCAGAAGGTGGGTGCCGTATCGCGCTCGCAACTCGCGGCGTTCCTGGACAGCCACCTGTGAGAGGCGGATACCTCGGCGGCCAGGGCGGGCCGCGACGTCAGGGGAAGGGACCTCGCCACGGCGGCAATCGCGACCAGAATCGCGGCATGCGCAACGGCAACGTTGGCGGCCCGATGCACGACGACATGCCGATGGACCACGCGCCGTTCATCGAATCCGGTGACGACGCCGAGATCATCAGCAAGGAAGAACTGGCTGCCTCGCGCAGCTCGATGAACCTCACCACGCTGAAGGCCATGCCCATCTCGCGGCTCGTCGACATGGCGAGCGCCCTCGGCGTCGAGAACATGGCGCGGTCGCGCAAGCAGGACATCATCTTCAGCCTGCTGAAGGCGCACGCGCGCAAGGGCGAAGACATCTACGGCGACGGCGTGCTCGAGATCCTGCAGGACGGCTTCGGCTTCCTGCGCTCTGCCGACGGCTCGTACCTAGCCGGGCCGGACGACATCTACATCAGTCCGGCACAGATCCGCCGCTTCAACCTGCGCACCGGCGACACCATCTCCGGGCTCATCCGTCCGCCCAAGGACGGCGAGCGCTACTTCGCGCTGCTCAAGGTCGGCGAGATCAACTTCGACTCGCCCGAGAACGCACGCACCAAGGTGCTGTTCGAGAACCTGACGCCGCTGCACCCGACCAAGCGCCTGAAGCTCGAGCGCGGCAACGGTTCGACCGAGGACCTCACCGCCCGCGCCATCGATCTCGTGGCGCCGATCGGCAAGGGTCAGCGCGGTCTCATCGTCTCGCCGCCCAAGGCCGGCAAGACGATGCTGCTGCAGAACATCGCCACCTCGATCACCTCCAACCATCCCGAGGTGTACCTCATCGTGCTGCTCATCGACGAGCGGCCCGAGGAAGTCACCGAGATGCAGCGTACGGTCAAGGGCGAGGTCGTCTCATCGACCTTCGACGAGCCGGCTGCACGCCACGTGCAGGTGGCCGAGATGGTCATCGAGAAGGCCAAGCGTCTCGTCGAGCACAAGAAAGACGTGGTCATCCTGCTCGACTCCATCACCCGTCTCGCCCGTGCCTACAACACGGTGGTGCCGAGCTCGGGCAAGGTGCTCACCGGCGGCGTCGACGCCAACGCCCTGCAGCGTCCCAAGCGCTTCTTCGGCGCTGCGCGCAACATCGAGGAAGGCGGTTCGCTGACCATCCTCGCCACCGCGCTCATCGACACCGGCTCGAAGATGGACGATGTCATCTACGAAGAGTTCAAGGGCACCGGCAACAGCGAAATCCACCTCGACCGGCGCATCGCCGAGAAGCGCGTCTTCCCGTCGATCAACATCAACCGCTCGGGCACGCGCAAGGAAGAGCTCATCACCGACCCGGGCGAGCTCGCCAAGATGTGGATCCTGCGCAAGCTCCTGCACCCGATGGACGAACTCGCCGCGATCGAGTTCCTGCTCGACAAGATGAAGGATACGAAGACGAATTCGGAATTCTTCGAGGCCATGAAACGCTGAACGGACAGCGGGTCTGCCGACGACGCGTCGGCAGGCCCGTGCTTCAGCGTGCGGGCGGTGTCGCGACTCAGCGCGACGTTTCGCGGGCGATCGCCCGGTAGCCGATATCGCGCCGGCACTGCATGCCGGCGAACGAAATCTCCCCGACGAGCGCATAGGCGGCGCGCTGCGCCTCGCCCACCGTGGTCCCGAGGCCGACGGCGCAGAGCACCCGGCCGCCATTCGTGACCACTCGCCCGTCGTCCAGGCTCGTGCCTGCGTGGAACACCTTGCCGGGCAGCCGCGCCGCCGCATCGAGACCGCTGATGGCGTCTCCCTTGCCCACAGCGTCGGGATAGCCGCCCGCGGCCAGCACGACGCCGAGCGCCGCGCGCGGATCCCAATCCATCTTTGCCTCGTGCAGACGCCCGTCGAGCGCGGCCTCGCAGAGCAGCGTGAGATCGGAGCGCAGCCGCGCCATGATCGGCTGCGTCTCGGGGTCGCCGAAGCGGCAGTTGAACTCGAGCACGTTCGGCGTGCCGTCCGGGGCGATCATGATGCCGGCGTAGAGAAAGCCGGTGTAGGGCATGCCGTCGGCGGCGAGCCCGCGGATGGTGGGTTCGATCACCTCGCGCATGATCCGATCGTGCATCGCCGGAGTGACCACCGGTGCGGGCGAGTAGGCGCCCATGCCGCCCGTGTTCGGGCCGGTGTCGCCGTCGCCAACGCGCTTGTGGTCCTGCGAGGTCGCGAACGGCAGCACGTGCTCGCCGTCGGCCATGACGATGAAGCTTGCCTCCTCGCCGGGCAGGAATTCTTCGATGACGACCTCGGTTCCCGCACTGCCGAACTGGCCATCGAACATGGATCGCGCGGTGACGATCGCTTCGTCGGCGCTGTCGACGATGACCACTCCCTTGCCGGCGGCGAGTCCGCTCGCCTTGACCACGATCGGCGTGCGCTGGCGGCGTACCCAGTCCGGGTCGAAGTTGTCGCGGGTGAATGTGGCATAGGCTGCCGTCGGGATGCCGTGGCGGCGCAGGAATTCTTTGGTGAAGGCCTTGGAGCCCTCGAGCTGCGACGGTGCGCGCCGCGGACCGAAGCAGCGCAGTCCGGCCGCCTCGAAGGCGTCGACCACGCCGAGCACGAGCGGCGCCTCGGGCCCGATGATGGTGAGATCGACCTGCTCGGCGCGTGCCAGGGCGACGAGCCCGGCGACGTCATCGACGGCCACTGCGACGTTGCGCAGCCGCAGCTCGGTGGCGGTGCCCGCATTGCCCGGCGCCACCAGCACCTCGCGCACGCGCGGCGACTGCGCGCACTTCCAGGCGAGCGCGTGCTCGCGCCCGCCGCTGCCGACGATGAGTACCTTGATCATGACAGCGTGCCCGTGTGCGTCAGTGCCGGAAATGCCGCATGCCCGTGAACACCATGGTCATGCCGTGCTCGTTGGCGGCGGCGATGACCTCGGCGTCGCGGACGCTGCCGCCCGGCTGGATGACGGCAGCGACGCCGTACTCCGCCGCCACGTCCAGACCGTCGCGGAAGGGAAAGAAAGCATCGGAAGCCATCACCGAGCCGCGCACCTCGAGCTTCTCGTCGGCGGCCTTCATGGCGGCGACGCGACTCGAATACACGCGGCTCATCTGGCCGGCGCCGATGCCCACCGTGGAGAGCCCGCGGGCATAGACGATGGCATTCGACTTCACGAACTTGCAGACTTGCCACGCGAAGAGCAGATCGTCGAGCTCGGCGTCGGTCGGCTGGCGTTGAGTGACGATCCGCAGCGCGTCGCGCCGCACCATGCCTAGGTCGCGGGTTTGCGCCAGCAGGCCGCCCGAGACGCTGCGGTATTCGAGCTCGGCGCCGTGGTCGGCCGGCAGGTCACCGAGTTCGAGCACGCGCACGTTCGGCTTCGACGCCAGCACGGTGAGGGCTTCGGCCGAAATCTTTGGTGCGGCCAGCACCTCGACGAACTGGCGACCGATGATGGCTGCGGCGGTGCGCGCATCGAGGGGCCGGTTGAAGGCGATGATGCCGCCAAAGGCCGAGGTCGGGTCGGTCCGGTAGGCGGACTCGTAGGCATCGAGCGTAGCCGCTGCGGTGGCGACGCCGCAGGGGTTGGCGTGCTTGACGATGACGCAGGCGGGGGTCGCGAACTGGCGTACGCACTCGATGGCGGTGTCGGCGTCGGCGATATTGTTGAACGAGAGCTCCTTGCCCTGCAGCATCTTCGCGGTGGCCACCGAAGGCCCGCGCGGCGTGACGTCGCGGTAGAACGCCGCGCCCTGGTGCGGGTTCTCGCCGTAGCGCAGGTCCTGCACCTTCTCGAACACCAGCGGCAAAGACTTCGGAAAGTCCGCGCCCGGAGCCGGATTGCGCGACTGCAGGTAGTTGGCGACCATCGTGTCGTAGCGCGCGGTGTGCGCAAACGCCTTGGCCGCGAGCCAGGCACGCAGCGTCGCCGACGTGGCGCCTTCGCTGGAGTCGATTTCGGCGAGCAGCGTGTCGTAGTCGGCCGGGTCGACGAGGACCGCGACCGCGTCATGGTTCTTGGAGGCTGCGCGCACCATGGCCGGGCCGCCGATGTCGATGTTCTCGATGGCCTCGGAATAGGTGCAGGCCGGGCGCGCCACCGTCTCGGCGAACGGGTAGAGGTTCACGACCAGCAGATCGATGCGCTCGATGCCGTGCAGCGCCATCACGCTCTCGTCGACGCCGCGCCGACCAAGCAGTCCGCCGTGGATGCGCGGATGCAGCGTCTTGACGCGGCCGTCCATGATTTCCGGAAACCCGGTGTGCTGCGAAACTTCCTTGACGGTGATGCCCTGCTCGGCGAGCAGCCGCGCGGTGCCGCCGGTGGAGAGGATCTCGACGCCACGCTGCGTCAGGGCGCGGGCAAGTTCGATGACGCCCGTCTTGTCCGAAACAGAAATGAGGGCGCGACGTACGACGACGGGCATGGATATCTACTCCGGGTTGAGACCGAATTCGCGCAGCTTGCGTCGCAAGGTGGCGCGGTTGATGCCGAGGATCTCGGCGGCGCGCGACTGGTTGCCGCCGACGTGGCGCAGCACCACGCGCAGCAGCGGCTCTTCGACTTCTCGCATCACGAGGTCGTACAGCCCGGCCGGCCGGTGCCCGTTGAGGTGGCTGAGGTAATCTTCGAAGGCCCGTTCGGCATGCCCGCGCAGCGGCAGCTGCGGCCCGCCAGAATCCTTGCTCGATCCGTCGCCCGACATCGCCCGCCCCTGCATCACCGTTGCATCGCCCAAGAGCCGAACAGTTCGTCCGCACACGCGAACTGCAGCGACGTCGACGGAGCTGCCATGAGCCGGGAGCGCGCGTCTGGCGATCCTTCGAGCAGTCTTGCGTACCAGCCGAGATGTTTGCGTGCGATCCGCAATCCGGATTCCTCGCCGTGGAAGGCGTAGATGGACTGCAGATGCACCAAAACTATATCACGCCGCTCCGCCCGCGAGAGCGGCGCGGGGAGCGCGCCGTCGACGAGCAGGCCGTTGATGTCGCGGAAAATCCACGGTGCGCCGTGGGCGGCCCGGCCGACCATCACACCGGCGGCCCCGGTCTGGCGTAGCACCCGGCTGGCCTTGTCCGCGTCGGTGATGTCGCCGTTGGCCAACACCGGCATGCCGACCGTGGCCCGGATCTCGCGGATGGTGTCGTACTCGGCTTCGCCTTCATAGAAATCGGCGCGCGTGCGACCGTGGATGGCGAGCGCCGCGATGCCGCTCTGTTCGGCGATCTTCGCCACGCGCGGTCCGTTGCGGTGCTCGCGGTCCCAGCCGGTTCGGGTCTTGAGGGTGACCGGCACCGACGCACCCGTGGCGTTCACCGCGGCGACCACGCTCTCCAGGATGCGCCCCACCAGCGGCTCATCCTGCAGCGCCGAACCACAGAGGCGGTTGCAGACTTTCTTTGCCGGGCAGCCCATGTTGATGTCGATAACCTGCGCGCCCAGATCCACATTGCGCCGCGCCGCTTCGGCGAGCGCCAGCGGATCGGCGCCGGCGAGCTGCACCACGCGCGGCTCGGGTTCGCCCTCGTGGTTCATGCGCTGCCGGGACTTGCGCGAATTCCACAGTCGCGTGTCGGAGGTGATCATCTCCGAGGCGGCGAGCGCGGCACCGAGCCGCCGCGCGAGGATACGGAACGGCCGGTCGGTGACGCCCGCCATCGGCGCGAGCACCGCGGGCGCCGGGATCTCCCAGCGGCCGATGCGGAAGGCCGTGCTCATGCGGGTGCTGCCGTGCTCATGCGGGCGCCGCGGCGGACTTGCGGCCCGCGAGACAGGTCCAGCCTTCGAGCGTGCGCCAGCGCTGCAGCGCGAGGGCGGGCGCATAGGCCGCAATCACCTCGTCGGCCTGCTCGTCGAGCAAGCCGGCCAGCACCAGTTCGCCGCCGGGCGCGAGCAGCGCGCTCAGGCGCGGCGCAAGCTCGCAGAGCGGTCCCGAGAGGATGTTCGCAAGCAGCAAGCGCGTGCCACCGTACGCTGCGACGCGGGCGGCGAGATCGCTCGCCTCCAGAAAACCCTGCAGACGATCACCGACGCCGTTGGCGAGCGCGTTGTCATGCGTGGCCGTAAGCGCCTGCGGATCGATATCGTGGGCGAGGGCAAGAGCGGCGGGCTCGAGCTTGAGCGCCGCAATGGCGAGTACACCGGAGCCGCAGCCGTAATCGACGACGAGCCCGGGTGTGGCGCGACGCGAATCAAGGTATTCGAGGCAGAGCCGTGTGGTCGGATGCGTTCCGGTGCCGAAGGCGAGACCCGGATCGAGGTTGACCACGACCGCGCCCGGCTCCTGCACCGCAGCGTGCGATGGACAGATCCACAGCCTTTGGCCGAAGCGCATCGGCACGAAATCCTTGAGCCACTCGCGTTCCCAGACGCGCTCTGGCACGTCCTCGACCGTCAAGCGCTCCGGCGTACAGCCGATCGCGGCGGCCAACTGCGCGATCGCCCCCGCGTCGGCGCAGTCGGCGGCAAAGATGGCCTGCAGGCGCGTCGCCGGCCAGAGACGGATCTCGCCCGGCTTCGGTTCGAGGATCGCATCGTCGCGCCGGTCGGTGAGCACGACCGAATGCGCACCGGCCGCGAAACAGGCTTCCTCGACCGCATCGGCGTCGAGCCCGTCGAGGTCGAGGCTCACCGCGCGCATGGCGGCGCGGGTCACTTCAGTCCGAGCCGACGCTCGAGATAGTGGATGTCGAGACCACCCTGCTGGAAGGCGGCGTGCGCGAGGATTTCCTGGTGCAGCGCAGCGTTGGTCTTGATGCCCTCGACCACCATCTCGGCGAGTGCGTTGCGCATGCGGGCGATGGCGGTGTCGCGGGTGTCGCCGTAGGAGATCAGCTTGGCAACCAGCGAGTCGTAGTGCGGCGGCACCGCGTAGCCCGAGTACATGTGGCTGTCGACGCGGATCCCGGGGCCGCCCGGCGCATGCCACAGCCGCACGGGACCGGGCGAGGGCATGAAGGTCTTGGCGTCCTCGGCATTGATGCGGCACTCGAGCGCATGGCCGCGCAGCACGATGTCCGACTGCTTCCACGGCAGCGGTTCGCCCGAGGCGATCATGAGTTGCGCCTTGACGAGGTCGATGCCGGTGATGATCTCGGTTACCGGGTGCTCGACCTGGATGCGCGTGTTCATTTCAATGAAATAGAACTCGCCGTCCTGATAGAGGAACTCGAGCGTGCCGGCGCTGCGGTAGCCGACGGCGAGGCAGGCCTGCACCACGCGCTCGCCCATGCGTTCGCGCTGTTCGGCGGTGATGCCGGGAGCGGGGGCTTCCTCGATCACTTTCTGGTGGCGCCGCTGCATCGAGCAGTCGCGCTCGCCGAGATGGATGACGTTGCCGTGATGGTCGGCCAACACCTGGAACTCGATATGCCGCGGCTTCTCGAGGAATTTCTCCATGTAGACCTGATCGTTGCCGAAAGCGGCAAGCGCCTCGGAGCGAGTCACGTTGACGGAGTGGATGAGGGCCGCCGGGTTGTGCACGACGCGCATGCCGCGGCCGCCACCGCCGCCCGAGGCCTTGATGATCACCGGATAGCCGATGTCGCGCGCGATGCGCAGGTTTTCGTCGTTGTCGAGACCGAGCGGCTCGCCCGAGCCCGGCACGCAGGGCACGCCGTGCTGCTTCATCACCTTGATGGCCGATACCTTGTCGCCCATCATGCGGATCGTCGCCGCCTGCGGCCCGATGAACACGAAGCCGCTCTGCTCGACGCGCTCGGCGAAGTCGGCGTTCTCGGAGAGGAATCCGTATCCCGGGTGGATCGCGGCGGCGTCCGTGAGCTCTGCGGCCGCGATGATCGACGGCATGTTGAGATAGCTCTTCGCCGAAGCGGGCGGGCCGATGCACACCGATTCGTCGGCGAGCAGCACGTGTTTCAGGTTGGCGTCGGCCGTCGAGTGCACGGCCACGGTCTTGATGCCGAGCTCGCGGCAGGCGCGCAGCACGCGCAACGCGATCTCGCCCCGGTTTGCGATGACGACCTTGTCGATCATGGGTGCGCGGCGCCGTCGGGCTGCCGGCTACTGGATCGCAAACAGCGGCTGGCCGAACTCGACCGGGTCGCCGTTCTGCACCAGTACCGAGGTCACCTTGCCGGCCCGATCGCTCTCGATCTGGTTCATCATCTTCATGGCTTCGATGATGCACAGCACCTGCCCGACCTTGACCTCGTCGCCGATCTGCACGAAGGCTTTGGCGCCCGGAGCGGGTGCCGAATAGAAGGTGCCGACCATCGGCGCCTGCACGAGGTGGTCCACCGAAGGCGGCGGTAAGGGGGCGGCGGCCGGCGCGCTGACGCCCGGGGCGACCGCAGCGATCGGCAGCGGGGACGGCGCATACATGGGGGCCTGCATCGCCACTGCGCCACTCGGCATGCGGCTGATGCGCACCGACTCCTCGCCTTCCTTGATCTCGATTTCCGCGATCCCGGATTCCTCGAGCAGCTCGATGAGTTTCTTGACCTTGCGAATGTCCATGAAGCCTCCCGAAATCGCTCGCCACGGCAGCGCTGGCAAAGGGCCGGGGAATTTACCCTATTTGCCCCCAAATCGGGGAAATTCGCGCCGGATCGTCGCAAGTCCCTGAAAGATCGCCGGTTTCAGCCCTTGACGTCCTTGGGGCGCAGCGCATCGAGGCGCTTGATCTCGTCGCGGATCAGCACCCGCGCCTGCTCCACAGGCAGGGTGCCGGCATTCACTTTCTCGACATGATCGAGGATGAACGCCGCCTCATCGGCATGAAGTTCGCCGATTTTGACGGCGACGATGCGCCGGGAGGCGTCGGCGAAGATGGTGAACGGAAAGGCCGTACTGACCCCGAACAGGTCCGCTGCGGCGACGCCGTCTTCCTCGCCGATCAGCAGCGGGTAGTCGAGACCGATGTCCTTGGCGTACTTGACGACGTCCTCGCGGAAGTCGACCGCCACGCCGATCACCTCGACGCCCCGCGTGCCGCGCTCGGCGCGGAGCGAGCGCAGCAGCGGGATCTCGCGCCGGCAGGGCGCGCACCAGGTCGCCCAGAAGTTCACGATCAGCGACGGGTGCTGGTAGCTCGACAGCGCGCGCGGCGGGCCCTCGAGCGTCGCCAGCGTGAAGTCGGGCAGTACTTCCGGGATGGCGCGGGCGCGGGATGCGGGCGCGGCCGCCCCGCCCGCGGGCGCGGTGGACGACCCCGGCAGCGGAGCGGTATCCGTGGTCGTCGCCGACAACGGCCCGCCCTCCACGGCGGGCTTGGGCCCGAGAAAACTCCGGATGGCGAAGAAGGCGATGCCACCCGCGAGGGCGGCGACGATAACGACCAGCAGCGTGGATTTTTTCATCGGCAACCTGTCGCGGTAGGTGAGGTCTGTCAGCGGGAGCCGACGCCCGGGGCACCGCCCGAGCCGCCGCCGGAGCCGCCGCCGGTGGCCAGCGCGGCGACGCGGGCGAACTCGTCGGCCTTCATGAAGCCGACCACGCGATAGTTCGCGCGCTCGACCCCGTCGGTACCCCAGAACGCGATCGTCGGCGGCCCAAAGATTTCGAAGCGGCGCAGCAGCGCCTGGTCCGCCTCGTCGTTGGCGGTGACGTCGGCCTGCAACAGCACGGCATTGGCGAGCGCGCGCTGGACGTTCGGGTCGGTGAAGGTGTAGCGCTCCATTTCTTTGCAGGAGACGCACCAGTCGGCATAGAAGTCGAGCATCGCCGGGCGCCCCGCTGCCGCCGCCGCGGCGATCTCGCGGTCGAGATCCGCCACCGACTTGATGCGCCTGAACTCCAGGTGCTGCGCCTGCGGCGCGAACTGCGGGATCGGCGCGAGCGGGTCACGCCCGCCGAGAGCCGCGCCCGCGATCAGCGCAAGACCATAGATGCCGAGCAGGGCGCCGGCCGCGCGCACCGCCCAGCCGCCCGCCGACTTCGGCTGCACTTCGCGCCACAGCAGTACGGCGCCGATCAGCGTCGGCACCGCCCACAGCAGCAGCGCCCAGCGGTCGTCGACGAGACGCGCGAGCATCCAGGCGGCGACCCCGAGCATCAGCACGCCAAAGAATTTCTTGACCGTCTCCATCCAGGCGCCGGCGCGCGGCAGCAGGCGACCTGCGGAGGTACCGATCACGAGCAGCGGCGCACCCATGCCGAGCGACATGGCGAAGAGCGCGCTGCCGCCGCGCATCACGTCGCCCGTCTGCGCGATCACGGCGAGCGCGGCGAAGAGCGGCGGGGCGACGCAAGCGGTGACGATGAGTGCCGACAACGCGCCCATCACGGCGACGCCACCAAAGGTGCCGGCCCGCTGCCGGTTGCTGGCGTCGGCGAGGCGCGTCTGCAGCGCCGCCGGGATCTGGATGGTGAAGAGCCCGAACATGGAGAGCGCGAGCACCACGAAGAGCAGCGCGAAGAGAATGATGATCCAGGCCTGCTGGAAGAGCGCCTGCACCTGCTGGCCGGCCGCGGCCGCGGCGATGCCGGCCAGCGTGTTCATCACCGCCATGCCCATGACGTAGGTGAGCGAGAGCGCGAAGGCGCGGCCCGTGGTCACGTTGCTGCCCTGGCCGGC
>JBIKVA010000195.1:0-5263 GCA_044357085.1 Steroidobacteraceae bacterium
GATTCGATCGCCTCGTCCATGAAGCGCGGCGACTTCTACAACAGCACGGGCGTCACGCTGCAGCGGCTGGAGATGTCCGGTGGTGTCATCGATCTCGAAGTGCTGGCAGAGCCCGGCGTGACGTATACCGTGGAGTTCGTCGGCACCTTGCGCGGAGTGCCGCTCGATGGTGTTGCGGCGAAGTCGGCGGAACCGGGTGCTCCGGGTCGCCAGTCGCAGGAGTATTCCGCCGAGATCGGCAAGGTGCTGCGGCGCATCGAAGGACCGGTGGCGCGATTCGTTGCCACAGGCGACGAGATGTACGTTCGTGCCCGAGTCGTGTCCTCGAAGCCCCACTCGAACCCTTACGCCGAGGGTGATCGGGAAATGGCCTGGACACAGCCGCTGGTCATCCGTCCGTAAGAAAAGATTCCTGCGACTGTCATGGCGTGGAAGGCCGTTCGTCATGCGACGGCGATTGAATACGCGCGCCGCGTCGGTCGATGCGGCCAATCCAGTCTCAGGGAGAAAAATCATGTCTCAGTCACGCTTCGGTGGAGGTGTGCGCGCACTCCTCGCTTGCGCCGTGGTCTCGCTGTGGTCGGCGCTCGCCGCTGCAGCGGAGTCGCCATCGGCCGCAACGGATTCGCCAGCGGTCACGGCAAAGGCGCCGGAACTCGAAGAGGTCATCATCGAGGGTCGCCGGGTCGAAGAGCGGCTGTCTTCGGCCGCCGTCGATGCCGCACGCTTCGGCAGTCAGGTGCAGCTCATCAGCGCTGCGGAAATCGATACGGGCGGCTTCACCAATTTCGCGGAGCTCGCCAACGGTCTGATCCGCGGCGCCAACGTCGGCTACTCCCCCGACGAGGGCGAGTTCACCATCCGCATCGATGGCGGTTCCGACCGGGACACGCTGCTGTTGCTCGACGGCGTGCCGACGTTCGACCGCGGAACGCCGCTCGAGGACATCTGGGGTGCGACGTCGATCGATCCGCGCATGATCCAGAGCGTGGAAATCCTGCGGGGTGGCCAGAGCCTTTACTACGGTGGCAATGGCGGTCTCGGTGTGGTGTCGGTGCGCTACAAGGAGCCCGAGGGTGATCAGCGCGGCGAGTTCGGCGTGTACTACGGGTCTTTCAAGACCCGCGAGGTCTACGGCAACCTGACCTATCCGCTGACCGACGACGGCAGCCACAGCGTGCTGTTCTATGGGCGGTCGTACGCCACGGACAGCAACGAGATCTTCGAGAAAGAAGCCTACAACGACGTGGTGCTCGATCTCGGTGGCCGTCACGCCTTCGACTACAAGTACAACAGCGTGGGCGCGAAGTATCTCTGGAACGTCGATGACGAGACGAAGTTGCGCGTTGCGGTCGACTACGCGTCGACGGATTTCCACGATGCGTTCCCGAACGACCATATCTACAACCTGAACTACGCGCGCTTTCCGCGTATCCACTCCGAGTTCGAGACCCGCTTCATGGACCGGGTGGATTTCGAGGCCGAGGCCTTCTACCAGGCGCCTGTGCTGTGGAACTCCGAGGTCGATGCCCACCTTTGCCGCATTCCGCAGGGCGTGCTGAACCCGGCGACCCGCCGGCCCTTCACCCTTGCGTCGGAGTTCGAGGCGTACGCCCGCGCGAACAACATCCCGGCAGGTTGCGTGACCAACCCGGAAACCGACACCAAGGCGGATCGGACCTCGCGCGCCGGCTTCTACGTCGACCCCCAGGGGCGGCTGTACGGAACGCTGCAGAATCCGTTTCCGATCGGTGCGCCGATGGGGTTCGTGATCCAGACCGTCACCTCTTTCGGTACGGGCACGCCGAACAAGGGTTTCGGCGAGGGGACGCAGTTCAAGGCCGGATACAAGGAGTACGGCGGGAACGCACGTGGCAAGATCCGCTTCGGAGAGCAGTTCGAGGTGGTCGTCGGTGCGCAGTCGGTGACATCGCAGGACGACTCCGCACCCGAGTATGGCGTCTCGGACAAGCCGATCCGGACCAACGGCATCTATGCGGACCTGCGCGCGAACCTCGACTTCCTCGAGGGCACCTCGCTGTCGCTGGCCGGTCGGCAGGACTTCAACAACCTGTTCGATGACAGCTTCATCTGGCGGGCGAGCGTGCGTCAGGAGTTCCCGAAGGGCTACTACTTCCGCGGCAGCGCCGGTACTTCCTACAACAACCCGCGTGCACAGGAACTCGGGCTGTTCGGCAGGACGACGGTCAACAACCCGTCGCTGAAGACCCAGGATCTGGAGACGTTCGCGCTCGGCGCCGGCATCAACAGCGAGGCGTTCGGTGGAACCTACAACGTCGAGTTGGGCTACTTCGATACCGACATCTCCAACCTGTTCGGCAACGCGGCGATCCGTGACGTCTGCCCTGGAGTCGATCCGACGCGGGTGATCAACCCGAACATCATCACGCCGACGGAGTTCTGCGCGAGCTGGCGGGATCTCGGGCTGACACCGCTCGATTCCGCCACCTTCAATACCCGCGCCGTGCAGAAGATCAAGGGCTACACGCTCGATGTATCGCTCGACATCGAGAAGTGGACGCTGGACTTGAGCTTCACCAAGCAGGAGTCGCTGGAGCCGAACCCGGTGTTCGGTCTGACCGGTGTGCGCGCCAACTCCGGACAGGTGTTGACGAGCGTGGTACCTGGCCGCGCGGGCAGCGAGGCGTTCCGTCAATCCGGCGAACGTCCGGAGTGGTTGGCGTCCGCGTTGTTGACGTGGCAGCCGTCCGACCGATGGGTGGTTGCGCTGAATCCGCGCTGGCAGGGGCCGGAGTGGCTGTACGTGCAGAACAACGCCGCGAGGCTCGTGGACGCGGCGGGTGAGCGCACCAACCCGGACGTCAACTTCGGCGACTACTTCGTGCTGAACGCATCGGTGCAGTTCTTCATGGGTGCGGAGCGCCAGCACCGCCTGATGCTGCGCGCCGTCAACGTCTTGGACGAGTACTACTCCGAGCGTGGCGGCGCGACGGATCGCGCGGTGTCGCGCGCGGGTGTGCGCGGCGAGATCACGCCGGCGAATCCGGGGTACTTCTATACCTACGCATTCGTGGGCAAGCCGCGTTCGTTCTTCCTGCAGTACGAATACAAGTTCTGATCTGTCGCTGGCGGGGCGCAGACCTTGCTCCGGGAAACCGGAAAGGTCTGCGCCCTGTCCACTGCACGGTTCGAGTCCGCTATTGACACCATGGAGGTCAGGGACGACATTGAAGAGGTGCCGATTTTTCGTCTGGCACGCACTGCAGAGGAGTGTCCGATGGCCGTCTTCATGGTCGAACGCAATCTCAAGGGCATCACGATGACTCAACTCGCCGCTGCGCAGAAGCAGGCGATTTCCTGCTCCGATGCATTCGCGACCGGCGGGCGGAAGGTCCGCTACATCCGCACCACTTTTGTGCCCGGCGAGGACCGCTCGATGTGTCTTTTCGAGGCCGAGTCCGTGAACGATGTCGAGCAGGTCAACATCACCGCGCATCTGCCCTACGTGCGCATCATCGAGGCGCTCGATCTGACGCCGTAGTCGTCGGCTCCGCTCCCGTTTTCCGGGACATGCCTTGACCATGCAGTGCGCTGCCTGCAGTACCGCACTGCTCGAGGACGCGAGGTTTTGTCACATCTGTGGCACGCCCGTATCGGCAGCGGCTCCGCCCGCCGACCTGGCGGCGGCTGCAACCCTTGCAGATGTCCGGCGGGGCGTGCGCAAGCATGTCACCGTACTCTTTGCCGATATCGTCGGCTCCACTGCGCTGCTGAAGACACTTGATCCCGAGGACGTCCGTAAGGTCCTCGTGAACGTCATGGTCGCCTTGCGCGAGATCATCGAACAGTCGGGCGGTGTCGTTGCCAAGACGATGGGCGATGGAGTCTTCGCGTTGTTCGGAGCGCCCAAGGCTCTCGAGAACCATGCCTACCTCGCGTGTCGCGCGGCGCTGGAGATGCAACGGATTGCTCCCACTCTGTCGCTGGCTCCGGGTGTGCCGGTGCGCTTGCGCGTGGGCCTCAACACCGGCGTCGCGGTGATCTTCATGGTCGGCGAGGGCGCAGCGGCGACGCTCGACGCCGTCGGGGATGTGGTCAATCGTGCTGCCCACCTGGAGGCTCGTGCCGAGGTGGGCACGGTGCTCGTCAGTCGCGCGACCGTGCGGCAGGCCGGTGCGCGGATCGTGGTGCGCAAGGCGCTGCCACTGGTCGAGACCGGCAAGGGTGCCGATCAGGAGTGCTTCGAGTTGCTCGAATGCGCTACCGACATCGATACCGTCCTGCTCGATTCCTCTGCGCGGCTGCTGCGTTTCGTCGGTCGCATCCGCGAACGGGCATTCCTCGAGGATGCCGTGCAGTCGCTGCTGCGTGGGCAAGGCGAGCGGATCGCGATCGTCGGCGAGACCGGCGTCGGCAAGACACGCTTGCTCGCAGAGTGTCTCGCGCCCAAGGCCGATACACCGCTGCACGTCGTGGGGCTTTCGTGTCTGGCGACCGATCCGAGCGATGCCAATGCCCTGCTGCGTCGGCTCACCGGCCGATTGGTGGGAATCAAGCGTTCCTCCAGCGTGCAGGATCCGGAAGCGGTTCTTGCCGAACGCATCGCCGGGCAGTGGCCCTGTCTGGCGCCGGATGTGACGGCACTGGCCTGGCTGCTGTTCGACAAGACCGATACGCCTTCGCGGGAGGCCCCGGAGCGGCTCAAGGCCCGAGCACACGAGGCGATCATCCGCCTGATCTTCGAGAGCTCGCGACGCCGTCCGCTCGTCCTCGTATTCGATGACTACCAGTGGGTCGACGAGTCGAGCCGGCAATTCATCACCAACCTCGAGCCGACGATTCCCGGGTCGGCCGTGCTCGTGATCACGGTTACGCGCGACGACGACGAGCGGACCGTCGCTGAAGTGAACCGGACGCTGCAAGTCGCGCCGCTGTCCCATGACGAACTCGCCGAACTCGTCCACTCCAGCCCGGGCTTCGAGACCGTCGCCGAACATACCCTCGAGCGCCTGATCGAGCGATGCGCGGGCAATCCTGGTTTTCTGGTGGAAATCGCCCGCGAACTGCAGGAGGCACGCGACGCACCTCCCGGCCAGGATGCTGCGTCGGTCGAGATTCCGATCCCGGACAGCATTGCCGATCTTTTCGAGGAGCGGATCGACCGACTTCCCGAGGACGAGCGCAGCGTGCTGCAGTGGCTCGCGGCTTTCGGAAAGCTGATCGAAGGCGCCGAACTCGCGACACTGGTCGACCTGCCGGTCGATGCGGTGAAGACCGCTCT
>JBIKVA010000196.1:0-5261 GCA_044357085.1 Steroidobacteraceae bacterium
GCGATGCGGCCCGGCAAGCGCATGATGTCCACCATGATGCCGACGCTGGTGTTCAAGGACGAGAAGCCGTGGCTGGTGGTCGGCACGCCGGGCGGTGGCCGGATCATCAACACCGTGCTGCAGATCGTCGTCAACGTCATCGATTTCCGCCTCAACATCGACGAGGCGACCCACCAGCCGAGGATCTCCCAGAACGACGGCCCGCTCGAAGTCGAGCCGAACTTCAACCCCGACACGCTCGCGCTGCTGCGCAAGAAAGGCCATGTGATACGCCAGAGCGACACCATGGGCAGCGCGCAGTCGATCGCCATCGAGAACGGCTATTTCTTTGGCGCTGCCGACCCGCGGCGCCCGGGGGCTGCGGCCGTCGCGCCCTGAGCATCGACGGCCTTCAGGAACCGCTCCACCTCGACGCGGGTCGGTACGGAAGGCTGTGCACCGACGCGGGTCACCGACAAGGCCGCTGCGGCACACGCGCGCCGGACGGCGACGCCCAACGCGTGGCCGGCGGCGAGCGCGGCCGCCAGCGTCCCGCTGAAGACATCGCCGGCGGCGGTCGTGTCGATGGCGTCCACCGCGAACGCGGCGATGCGCTCCCGACCCGCGTGCGAGGCGACCAGGACGCCGCGCCCGCCCATGGTCAGTACCACGACGGGCACGCCGCGCCGCAGCAGCGCCTCGGCGGCGCGCGCCGCCGAGGCCTCGCCCTTCACGCGGATGCCCGTGAGCAGCTCGGCCTCGGTCTCGTTCGGAGTGATGATGTCGACCTTGCGCAGCAACGCATCCGGCACAGCCAGCGCGGGAGCGGGATTGAGGATGACCGGGACCCCGGCGCCGCGCGCCAGGTCGACGGCGGCGGTCACCGTTGCCAGCGACGTCTCGAGTTGCACCAGCAGGATGCCGGCTCCCTTGAACACGCCCGCCGCCTTGCGCACGTGGGCCGGAGACAACCGGGCATTCGCTCCCGACGCCACTGCGATGCTGTTCTCGCCCTGCTTCGACACCATGATGAGCGCCACACCCGAGCGCGCGGCACGATCGCGGGTGACGTGGCGAACGTCGATGCCATCCGCGCGCAAGCCGGCCACGACCTTCGCTCCGAATTCGTCCATGCCGACACGGGCGATGAAGATCACCTGCGCACCAGCGCGCGCCGCCGCAACCGCCTGATTGGCGCCCTTGCCACCGGCAGCGGTGAGGAACTCGCCACCCAGCACGGTTTCGCCGGCGCGCGGCAGCCGATCGACACGGACGATCATGTCGGTATTCGAACTGCCGACGACCACGACTGCAGCGTTGCGTTTCATGTTCGATCGGCGATCGCCGCCACCCGGCGTCCTTGAGCCGCTCCCTGCCCGGAAGTAGATACCGGGCGAGCCGCCGGCCACAAGGGGCCGGGCCCGAAGTGCTAACCTGCCATGCGAGTGGCGGCCGATACGAAGTCGAGGAGCCAGGCCGATGAGCGCAATGCCCGCACCGAAACACAGCCGTCGCAGCGGCTTTTTTTTGATCGTGCTCTGCTGGGTCGCCGCAGCGGCGGATCCTGCGATTGCAGACGTGGCCCGGGTGCAAGCGGAGACCATCTACACCGGGCGCATCATCACCATGGCGCCGACCGCGCCGGCTGCCGAAGCGGTTGCGGTTGCCGGCGGCCGCATCGTCGCCGTCGGCTCGCGCGCCGCAGTCATGCGCCACCGTACCGACGGCACGCGGGTCGTGGAACTCGGCACCGCGGCACTGCTGCCGGGCTTCATCGACGCGCACGGCCACGTCACCGCCACGGCCTCGACGCTCAGCCTCGCCGATCTGTCCGCGCCTCCCGTCGGCGAAGTGCGCAACATCGCCGACCTGCAGGCCGCGCTGCGACGCTTCATCGCCGAGCGGCGACTCGCCCCGGGAACCGTTGTGGTCGGTCGTGGCTACGACGACGCGCAACTCGCCGAGAGACGTCATCCCGACCGCGACGATCTCGACGCGGTGTCGACGGACCATCCGATCCTGATCGCACACGTGTCCGGGCACCTCGCCGCCGCCAATTCCGCCATGCTGCGGCTCGCCGGCATCGACGCCGCGGCCGCCGACCCGGACGGCGGTGTGATCCGCCGGCGCCCCGGTTCACGCGAGCCGAACGGCGTTCTCGAGGAATCCGCTTTTTCTTTGGCCCGCGGCAAGATCCCGCTGCCGGGGCCGGAAGATGCGCTCAAGGACCTCTCGCTGGCGCTGCGGTACTACGCCAGCATGGGAGTGACGAGCGTGCAGGACGGCGCTCTCGTGCCGCCGATGCGCGCCCTGCTCGATGAAGCGGCGCGACGCGATATGCTCGACATCGACGTCGTCACCTACCAGATCTGGACACCGGTGGGACTCGACCTGCGGAAGTTCGTCAGCGCGAAAGCCTACGAACGCGGACTCAAGCACTACGGCATCAAACTGATCCTCGACGGCAGCCCGCAAGGCAAGACGGCCTTCCTGTCAAAGCCCTACCGCGTACCGCCGCCGGGACAACCACAGGGCTATGTCGGCTACCCCACGCTGCCCGCCGAAGCGGTGCAACGTGCCATCAGCGAGGCTGCGGCGCGGGGTATCCCGGTGCTGGCGCACGCCAATGGCGACGCCGCAGCGCAGATGCTCATCGATGCCGTTGCGGCCGTGCGGCAAGCGGATCCTGCCGTGCGCCCGGACGTGGTCATGATCCATGCGCAAACGGTCCGCGACGATCAGCTCGACCGCATGGCCGCGCTCGGCATCAGGCCGTCGTTCTTCGTCGGCCATACCTTTTTCTGGGGAGACTGGCACCGCGAAGAGACGCTGGGCCCGGAGCGCGCCGATCGCATCAGCCCGACCCGCTCGGCGCTCGATCGCGGCCTCGACTTCACGCTGCACACCGATACTCCGGTGGTGCCGCCGGACATGCTGCGTACTCTTTGGTCGGCCACCACGCGCCGCTCACGAAGTGGCGACATCCTGGGACCCATGCAGAGACTGACGACCCTCGAGGCGCTTGCCGGAATCACCCTGAACGCCGCACGGCAGCAGGGCGACGGCTCGAGCAAGGGCTCGATCGAGGTCGGCAAGCAGGCGGACTTCGTGGTGCTGTCCGCCGACCCGCTCGCCGCGGACCCGGAGAATCTTCGCGAGATCAAGGTTCTCGAGACGATTTCCCGGGGCCGCAGCGTGTGGCGGGCAGAGCCCGCACGCGCTCCCTAGTCGAACTCGTAGCGGAAGCGCAGGCCGAAGACCCGCTTGTCCGGCGGCTGCACGATGATGCCCTGCTGGAAGTTCACTGCCGGCGGAGTGAGCGGCAGCGGTACGAGCAGCGCACCGCCCGGCTCGCGGAACGACACGCTGCGGAAGGCGTAATCCCAGTTGCGGTCGTTCAGGCAGTTCTTGCAGTAGAGCTCGGTGAGCAGACCCTGCTTCTCGAAACCGAGGCGCAGGTTGACGCGGGTGTACGGGTCGGTCTGCACCAGGTTCGCCGCGCTGTCCCACGCACGACCGGTGTAGTTGGCCTCGCCGCGCAGGTACCAGTCCCAGTCGGCATTGAGGCGATCACGCCATGTGGTGGCGATCGACCCGGTCGTCTTCGGGATGCGCGGCAGCTCGTTGCCGTCGAAACGCACGCCGTTGGCGCTGTTGCCGGTGAGCTGCTGCACGAAAGGATCGAAAAACTTCGTGTACTCGGTCTTCTTGGTATCGAAGCGCAGGGTCACGTCCCAGTTCTCGTTGATCCGCGCCGTGCCGTCGAACTCGAGGCCGCGGATCTTGGAGTCGCCCGGGATCAGCACGCCGGTGAGGATCAGCGTCGGCGCACCGGCACCCGGTCGCGCCGCCACGGTCAGGGCCGAACCGGAGAGCATCTTTTCCCACGTCATGTCGTAGACGGCGACCGAGTACTCCACCCGCTCGTTGAACAGCCGCTGCTTGATGCCGAATTCGAGGCTCGTCAGCTGCGGCGACGGCGCGAGTTCGGAAACACCCGGGAACACGGACTCGATCTGCTGCCTGACGAATGCCACGTCGGACACGCCGCCCGGTGGATTCGGCGGGTTGAGGTACTGGTTGTTGAACTGGCCGGGCAGCACGCCCTTGGCCCAGTTGACGTAGAGGTTGGTCGACTCGTTCGGCTGCCACTTCAGGATGAATCGCGGCATGGTGTCCTTGAACTCGGCGGCCAACGGCGGCGTGAGCCCGGCGACCACCGGCGCCTGCAACTTGGCCGAGTCTTTCTGGTAGCGGGCCTCGGCGGTGAAGGTCAGCGTATCGGTGATGTCGAAGTCGATGGCACCGAATGCGGCCCGCACTTCGGCGATCTCGCCGTCGCGGTTCGGCGGTGTGTTCTGCACCATCACGATCGGGATGGGCGAGCCCGGTGCATTGCCGACGGTGTAATTGACCGAACCGTTGGTGTGCGCATCGAACTGGCCGTCGTACGCATTCACGCCGATCAGCCAGCGGAAGCGGCCCTCGGGGTTGGAGGCAAGCCGGAACTCGACCGACTTGTCCGAGAACAACGCCGGCGCCGCGGTGTAGACGTTCTCGACGTCGGAGCGGTCCGGATCGTTGATGGTCATCGTGTCGTTGGTGTTGCGACCGAAGTTGAGCACCGCGGAGATGCCGTTGGCGAAGGTGTACTGCAGTTGCGTCGTGAAACGCATGACTTCGCGCTTGAGGCCGAAGTGATCGAGGCTCGGCGCGCGTGCGATCAGCGGGTCGGAGTAGATGCAGTTGCCCGTCGTGCCCACCGGCGTGCAGGGCGTAGCCGCCGAGTTCGGGTTGCGGATCAGCGCCTGGTTGCGCAGGAACGCGTCGGTGAGCAGCGTCGGGCTGCCGCCGGCGGCGAGGATGCGCTGGCTGATCAGCGAGGTGTTGGTCGAAACGATGTTCTTCTCGCCGAGGCTGGTCAGCGTCGGGATGCCGGAGCAGAAATACGGGATGCCGACCGTGAAGGTACGCGGCGAGCCGTCGTTGAAGCGGTTGCTGTAGGTCTTGCCCACGCACGAGGTGCCGTGCAGGCGGCCCGAGAGGTGCGAAGTCGCCGGCGCGCTGTCCTCGTCCTGCTGGACGTGCAGACGGATGCGGGCCGAGAAGCTCTCGTTCGGCTCCCACACCAGCGTGCCGGTGAAGGAGTCGGTAACTTCCTCGCCGAGGTCACCGCCGTCACGCGCGGTGTAGTGCGCACCCTTCTTGTTGTGCAGCAGCGCGACGCGGCCGCGCAGCGTGTCGCCCCACAGCGGGCCTTCCATGGTGAGGCTGCCGTTCAT
>JBIKVA010000197.1:0-5259 GCA_044357085.1 Steroidobacteraceae bacterium
ATTGCTCCCGGGAAATGCGACTCGTCTTCACCAAGGGTTCGGGCAGGTTCGACCATCTGGACGTGTACCGCGACGGCGAGCGCACAGCCCGGATCGACTGTCCCAAGCAAGGCATCATCCCCCACGACATGGTGCATTACGCGGTCGAAATCACCCTGCAGCACCGCGGGTTCATCACCCTCACACTGGAGGGTGTCGAGACTGGCTTGCGGATGGACTCGACCCCTGCAAGCGATGGCGTAGAGCGTCTCGTCGAAGTACTTCAGGCGGACGGCTGGTCCGGATGGACCGGCGACCCCTCGGATTTGCGCGATCTCTATCTGGTCACTTGCGAAGCGCGCCGCTGCGCGCCATTGCCACTTGAAGACCGGGACATCCTCGCCGTCCGCGAGCGCATCGCCTCACTCACGATCGCGTGGCGGGATGTCGCAGTCGGTGATTCGTTGACCCTGACACCCTGACGACCCCTGCCCCCTCTGCCGCGACCGGCGCACGCATCAGGCGTCGCGCGGGTTCCTCAATTCACCAGCCGCAGCGCGAGCGGGTAGCGGTAACGCTCGCCGCGTGAAGTGCTGACGGCGGCAAGCACGGGGAAGATCAGGCCGAGCAGGAAAAGGAAGGGCATGAACAGCAGCCCGACGAGGAATGTGGTCGCCACGAGCGATGCCGCCCACAGGATGGCGAGAGTGATCTGGAAATTGAGCGCTTCCCGCGCCTGCTCGGCGAGTTCGCTGCCCTTGTCCTGCTGGTTGAAGTAGACGATCAACGGAACCACGAAGAGCGCGATGATCCCGGAGAGGTGGATCAGCGTGGACTGGGTCTGGACCTCGCGGTCGGAGAATACGGCCGGAGCGGGAGCGATGTGCGGTGCAGTCATGGCGGTGTTCCTCGCGGTGATTGTCATGGGACGCAATGCACGCGAGAGGCTAGCAGCGGAGCCCGCCGGTCCCGCCGAGGGAATCTTCGCGTTTCCCCCAGGAATTGGCGGGTCGGGTCAGTCGGCTTCGATGCCGAGCGCGCGCAGCCGGGGGAGGGTCTGCTCGATGAACTCGCACGCCTCGCGTTGCAGCATGACTTGCACCTCGGCCGGATCGCGGATCACCACGTCGCGATGCACGAACGGGTGACCCAAAGCCTGCAGCGCAGTCTGGATGTTCGCCGCCATCGCGGACTCGCCGCGCACTCCCGCCCGCCACGCCGACAGCGCGAGCAAAGTTCGCCAGCCGAGTTCCACGCCACCTCCCGTCACCGGCGATGCCAGCGTCGACAGATAGGGGTCGCGCAGCGCGCGCTGCAACAGGCGGTCGTTGAGTCGCGAGACAAGGTCGAATCGCGCCGGACGCGGCGACGCCTGAGCGGTAGGCGTGTGTTGTCGAGGTGCCAGCCGCGTCAGCCCGCGCACCCACAGGTCGCGGCGAAACCGCGCAGCGCCCTCGGCTGGCGCACTCGCCCGCGCCTGCCCTGCGTACTGCAATCCCGTGCCACGAAAACTCCCGGCGATTTCTTCGGTGTCGAAGACCTGCCAGTCACGGTTGAAGTATTCGTGGGCGAGATAGGCCTTGGACTGGTGACGGATCGACCGCAAGTGACGCTCGAAACCAGGATCGTCGCGGGCCGGCGGCAGATCGCCCGCGACGACCGCCTGCGCAGCCTCGAGTGCGGCTTCGATACGCTCGGCGAGCGGGAGCGACGCGAGTTCGGGGCGCGCGGCATGGGCCACCAGAAACTCGCGCAGCGGCCGGACCGGCGCCCATGCCTCGCGCAGGTTGTAGGACAGGTAGAGCACGCCCCGCGGTGCCAGTTGCCGCACGACGAACTCGATCAGGCGCGCCCGATTTGCCGACGAGATCCAGCTCCACACGCCGTGCATGGCGATGAAATCGAATTCGGGCAGATCGCCGCGCGAACAGAAGTCCGCAAATGACTCGCCGAACACGTGCAGCCTGTCGGCAAGCCCGCCGGCGAGCTCGCCGACCGTGGCCAGGTGTTGCGGCAGCAGGTCGTTGCCCCACCACTCCACATCGCCGGCGACGGCGTGGATCGCGAGACTCAGGCCCTGACCGAAACCCGGCTCGCAGGCACGGCGGATGGCCGGCGGCTCGAAGCCGAGTTGCCGCAGCCGCTCGCATACCTGTCGCGGATCGAGTTCCGGGTAGTAGCCGAGCGTGTACGCGAGTTCGGTGACATAGCCCTCGGCCGCTGCAGTGTCCGTCCGTCCCATCGTTGTCGATCAAGCCTGGGCTGCGCGGCGCCGTCGATCGGTCAGCGCCGCGCGATGCGATCGCCCGCAAGAGTGCCGATGCAGGGTCACGACGTCTCCGTCGAAAAGACTTCGACCGGGAAACCATCGGGCGTGGCGAGCATCATGGAGCGCACCCGGCCGAAGCCGGGCGAGGCTATCGTTGCAGGTTTGCGCAGGACGTCCGTGCCGTGACGCGCCGCGCGCGCCAGCACCTCGTCGAATCTCGTGGTGGGGAACGACCAGAGGCCGATGCCGCGGTTCCGCAGCCCGAGTCCATGCGGCGCGCGCAGCGCGTTTTCCTTGAGCTGCATGATGACGAGGTACCCCGTCCGCGAGCCGGGCGCGAACCACTGCTGGAAGTGCACGTGCGTCCCCGCCGGCAGCCGCATGCCGCCGGTCGGCCCTTCGCTCTCGAAGGTGAACTCGCGACGCATCTCGAGGCCGAGCACCTCACCAAAGAATTCCGCAGCCCGCGCGGCGTCACTGACGAGTGCACTCGAGTAACTCGGCCCGCCGATATCGAGCGCCGGGTCGATCGGTCCCACCGGTTGCAGGTGGGCGCGATCGACGCCGAGCACCATGACGTCATCGGGTGCCACCCAGTGGGTTTCGCCGATGTCATAGGTGCTGCCATCCGCACGCGGAAACGGCATGGTGGTCACCCCCGCGGTCGCCGTGAAGCCCATGGCCTCGACGATGGCATGGCGCCGGTGCAAGCCGTGGATGGGGAAGCCGAAACCGAGCGCGCCGTCGTGGCGGCAGTCGAGCCCGGGTCGCGCGCTGGCGGCGCTTGCCGGAACGATCACCATCCGCAAGAGGATTGCTTCGGCAATCCCCGGACGCGAGAACAACAGGACCTGCAGCGGCTCGCTGCCCGGCAAACCCCAGTGCGCACGCAGCGCGGCGGCATCAGGGGCTGCGATCTGCACCGACGTTGCCGCAAGCCCGAGCGCGCCCTGATAGAACCGGCGCGTGGCGATCGCATCGGCGGCGGCCACCGTGATGCCGGCAAGCGGCCGGCAGATGACGGGACGACCGTCATCTCTCGGTAACATCGGATCTGCGGGTACGGTGGCAGTGGACATCGGGGTCTCCGGGAAACGGGTCCGGAAACCTATCACGCGGCACCGGCTTGCGGACAAGCACGCCGGGACGGACGCGACGGGATAAACTTCTGCGCCATGTCGGCTCGTCGGGACTTCCTCTCCGCTGCATTGCTCTGCGCAGCCTTCTCCAGTGCCGGCGTGCTTGTACCCGCCACCGCAGCGACTGCCAAGCGGCTGCGGCGCCCACGGTTCACGCGCAATCCGTTCACGCTGGGTGTGGCCTCGGGGTATCCCGTCCGCGACGGCATGGTGCTGTGGACGCGGCTCGCGCCGGACCCCGTGACTGATGACACCGACGCGGGCGAAGACGACCTCGAGGTCGCCTATGAAATTGCCGACGATCCGGGGTTCCGACACATCGTGCGCTCGGGCCTGACACGCGCCGAGAAAGACTTCGCGCACAGCGTGCATCTGGAGGTACGGGGCCTGCGACCGGGCCGTGACTACTTCTACCGCTTTCGCGCGAGCGATTTCACGAGTCCGGCGGGACGCACCTGGACCGCCGCCGCGCCGGGCAGCGAAATGGACCGCCTGCGCATCGGGGTGGCGAGTTGCCAGCATTACGAGCAGGGCTACTTCCACGCTTACCAGCACATGGTGGAGCGCGGTACCGACCTGATCCTGCATCTGGGCGACTACATCTACGAGGGCAACAACGACAAACCCGTGCGACAGCACGATCGCGGCGAGTGCCGCACCCTGGCCGACTACCGCCGCCGCCACGCCTGGTATCGCACCGATCCGCTGCTGCAGGCCGCGCACGCCAGCTGCCCCTGGCTGCTCACCCACGACGATCACGAGGTCGACAACGACTACGCCGGCGGCCAGAGCGAGGAGCCGGGCGATCAGGCGGGGTTTATCGCCAGACGCGCCGCGGCGTACCGCGCCTACTGGGAGCACATGCCGTTGCCACGCTCGGCGCTGCCGCGCGGCCCGGACATGCAACTCTACCTGTCGCGCACTTTTGGTGACCTGCTCGCCCTGCACATGCTGGATGAGCGCCAGTACCGCTCGCCCCAGGCCTGCGCCACGCCGCCCAAGCGTGGCGGCTCGCGCGTCTATCTCGACACCTGTCCCGCATGGACCGACGAGTCGCGGAGCATGCTGGGCGCTGCCCAGGAAGCCTGGATCGACACGGCGCTGCGCCACTCCCGGGCGCGCTGGAACGTCATCGCACAGGGCGTGGTGGTAACCCAGCTCGACGAGGACCCCGGCCCGCGGGAGCTCTATTGGAACGACGCCTGGGCGGGCTACCCGGCGGCCCGCCGACGCCTGCTGCAGTCGGTGGCCGGCAGCGGCTGCGCGAACCCGGTGGTGCTGGGCGGCGACATCCACGCCTTCATCGCTGCCGACCAGCGCATACGGCCCAACGACACCGCCTCGCCGATCATCACCAGCGAACTGGTGACGACCTCGATCAGTTCCGGCCCGCCGCCGCAGCGCGTCATCGACGCCTACAACCGCGGCGATTCACCCGACATATTCCTTGCCGACGGCAGCCATCGCGGCTACCTGCATCTCACTCTGATGCCGTCCCGTCTCGAGGCCGATCTCGTCGGCTATGACTCGGTGCGCGAGCCGCAGGCCAGCGCGCCCCGCTCTCTCGCACGCTTTACCCTCGAGGACGGCCAACGCGGACTGCGCAAGTCATGACGGCGGCGGCACCGCACCGCGCGCCGGGGAGGAACCGATGCTCAGCTTGCTTGGCCTGATTCTCGGACTTGCGTTGCTCATCTACCTGACGGTGCGCGGCATCGATCTGCTGATCGCCGCCCCGCTCTGCGCCTTGCTGGTCGCCTTGACCAGCGGGTTTGCGCTGTTTCCGCAGACGGCCGCCGGGGGCGGCCCCGCGTTCTCGGCCGCGTACATGGGCGGCTTCGTGGGCTTCGTGCAGACGTGGTTCTTCATGTT
>JBIKVA010000244.1:0-3991 GCA_044357085.1 Steroidobacteraceae bacterium
ACCCTTCTGCTCGCCGATCTGCCAGGCGCGCATCGCGGCTGGCGAGCCGGTATTCGTGGCGGACGCCCGTGCGGCGACCGATTGCAGCGTCGCACCCGCGACCAGCATCGTGCCTGCTGCCTTGAGCGCGTCGCGCCGTTCCTGATCGATGTCCGTCATCGTCTGCTCCAAGGGTGCGGGTTTGCTGTCCGGATCCTACGTGTTCGTCGACCTGCCGGTCGATGCGCAGTACCAGCGGCGACTGCCGTTGACCGCGCGCACGACGAGCAGCATCACCGGTACTTCGATGAGCACACCGACCACGGTGGCGAGCGCCGCGCCGGATTCGAGTCCGAACAGACTGATGGCCGTTGCCACCGCGAGTTCGAAGAAATTGCTGGCGCCGATCAGCGCGGAGGGGCCGGCGACTTCATGGGACTCGCCGAGTTTCAGGTTGAGCCAGTAGGCAAGCGAGGAATTGAGCAACACCTGCAACAGGATGGGGACGGCGAGCAGAACGATCACCAGCGGCTGGCCGAGAATTGCCTTGCCCTGGAAGGCGAACAGCAGAACCAGTGTGGCGAGCAGTGCAGCCATGGAGCCCGTGCCGAGCTTGCCGAGCGTACGCTCCATGCGCTCCGCTCCCCGGCGCAGCAGCCATCGGCGCCAGAATTGCGCGATGATTACCGGCACCACGATGTACAGCACCACCGAAGTCAGCAGGGTGTCCCACGGGACCGTTATGGCGGCAAGCCCGAGCAGCAACGCGACGAGCGGTGCGAACGCGAAGATCATGATGACGTCGTTGAGCGCGACCTGACTCAGAGTGAAGAGCGGGTTGCCGCCGGTCAGCCGGCTCCAGACGAATACCATGGCCGTGCACGGTGCGGCGGCGAGCAGGATCAGTCCGGCCACGTAACTGTCGAGCTGATCGGCCGGGAGCCAGTCGGCAAATACCTGATGAATGAAGAACCCGCCGAGCAGTGCCATCGAGAAGGGCTTGATCGCCCAATTGATGAACAGCGTCACGCCGATCCCGCGCCAGTGGGCACGCACCTGGTGCAGCGACCCGAAGTCGACCTTGATCAGCATGGGGATGATCATCACCCACACGAGCACGCCCACCGGGATGTTCACCGCAGCCACTTCCAGCCGCGCGATCGTCTGAAAAAACGGGTGGAAAAACTCGCCGAGGACGATGCCTATGACGATACAAAGAAAGACCCAGAGGGTGAGGAATCTCTCGAAGAGGTTCATGGGTGACCCGACGATCCGCGTCGTACGTTGATGTGACTCAGCTCGCACCGATGTCGGCGACGGCGGTAGCGAGCGCCTGCCGATCCATCGACTCGAGCGGCAACTGCAGGAGCTGCAACATTCGGTAGCCGATGGCCTGTCGCGTCAGTTCGAACGCCCGGCGCTTGCCCGCTTCTGCGCCCTCGGCATTGGACGGGTCGGGATAGCCCCAGTGAACACGCAGCGGCGGCTGTGGCGAAGGACTGATGAACACCGGGCAGGTCTCGGCGGCCGCGCTGTCGCAGACGGTGATCACCAGCGAGAGGGGCGGAGCGCCCGGGCCGCTGAACTCGTCCCAGCTCTTGCTGCGAAAGGAAGAAGTGTCGACGCCGGCGGTACCGAGCGCCTCGATGGCGAAGGGATTGATGCGTCCGCTCGGAGCGCTGCCCGCGCTGTGGGCGCGTACGTCCTTGCCGAGCCGCGCGGCCAGATGGTTGAGCATGCCCTCGGCGAGCACGCTGCGTGCCGAGTTGTGGGTGCAGAGGATCAGTACGTGGAAGGTCATGAGCAGCCTGTCGCGTTCAGCGCCGGAAGCGCGCGAACCACTCGAGGATGCGCGCGTCGCGGTCATTGCCGTTGAACATTACCCCGTGTGTGTCGCCGTGATACACGACGAGCTCGTAGGTCTTGCCGAGTTCCTGCAGGCGGGCGGCGAAGGGCAGGGTCTGCCTCGCCGTCGACACCAGCGGATCGCCGCTGCCCTGCAGCAGCAGCATCGGGGTGTCGAGCTTGTCGGCCCAGACGATCGCGGAGCGCTGCTCGCGGCCGGCAGGATCCTTGAACCGGCGTTCGAATTCCGGGGCGCGGAAATCCGCCGGCAGCCCGACGAGTGCGACGGCATTGAGCGCCGCGCCGTCGCGCAGCGCGGCAAGGGTCATCATCGCGCCACGGGAGTAGCCGAGTGCGAAGACGTTCTGGGGATCAACGAACGGCAAGCCACGACCCAGCGTGACGAGTCGCAGCACGTCGCGTACGTCCGCACCGCCCAGTTCGTCAACACCGTCGCTACCGTCGTTGCCGCGGTACTGCGAGCCGATGACCGCGTAGCCGGCGCGCACGAAACGCTCGAAGCCGAACTGAGTGTTGGGTCGCAGCTTGGAGTCGTCGCCGGTGCCGCCGCGGTTGAAGACGAGCAAGGGCAGCTTGCGGCCTGGCGGCAGGTCGGTGGGTGTCCAAAGAAATCCCCGAATGCGCAGCCCGTCGCTCTCGTAGGTGATGTGCTCGCAGCGTACTCCGGGAAGATTGCGGGCGAGGTAGTCGGCCTCGGTCCCGAGGTCTGCGTCGGCATTGCCGATCTCGCGGACGGGCAGTCGCTGCTGGCGTGCCGCGGTCTGCTCGGTCCCGAGGGTCGCCAGCTGACGGCTGCGATAGCCCTGGAAATCGGGCTTGTCCGGAGCCGCGCAGGGGGCCCGATCGATGCCCTCGGGGCTGGCGACGACCGCCCCCGGGATCAGGATGGACAGAGCGACGGCAAGATTCAGGAGCAGGCGGCGGCTGGGGGGCATGCGGAACGCTCTCGGATGGGTCGGACTTCAGGCGCGGGTCGTCGCGCGAGCGCCAGCGGCCGCCGACCCGGGCGATTATACAAATCCCGTATACTCGAAGGCGTCAAGGGGAAAGGGGGAGGTAGGCGCCTCAATATATGGAAATTGCGATACTGCTGGGGCTGATCGTCTTCAATGGTCTTTTCGCGATGGCGGAGATCGCCATCCTCACCGCAAAGCGGGTACGGCTCGAGGCAGCAGCCGACAAAGGCGACGTAGGTGCCGCACAGGCCCTTAAGCTTGCCGACAATCCCAACCGGTTTCTCTCCACCGTGCAGGTGGGCATTACCTCGATCGGCGTGCTGAGCGGCATCGTCGGCGAGGCGACGCTGGCTGCGCCCCTGCGGGTGGTGCTCGAAGACGCCGGCGTCGAGGCCGCGTATGCCGCGCCACTCGCGACCGGATTCGTGGTGGTGATCATCACCTACTTTTCCATCGTGGTCGGCGAACTGATCCCCAAGCGCATTGCGCAGACCTATCCCGAGGTGATGGCGAGGATCATCTCGCGACCCATCGCCGCGCTGTCGCTGCTGACCCGGCCGTTCGTGCACCTGCTGTCCAAATCGACGGAAGTGCTGCTCAAGGTGCTCTCGATTCCGGAGAAGCGGGAATCGGAAGTGACCGAGGAAGAGATCTACGCGGTGCTGAAGGAAGGTGCGGAGTCGGGCGTGCTCGAATCCGAAGAGCGGACCATGATGCAGAACCTGTTCCGCCTCGATGAGCGCAAGCTCGTGTCGCTGATGGTGCCGGTCGCGGACGTGGTCAGTCTCGATCTGAACCTGCCGCTCTCGGAAAACCTGCAGACGATCGTGTCTACGGGACATGCCCGCTATCCGGTGTTGCGCGAGGACTGGAGCAACGTTGCAGGCGTACTGCGTACCAAGGCACTCGTGCAGAGCTTTGTCGAGGGCAGCGGTACGTCCCTTGAAAACCTGCTCGATGAACCCCTGTTCGTACCCGAGTCGAGTTCGGCGCTGGATCTCTTCACGCAATTGCAGAAGTCCCCCGCGAAGATCGCGCTGGTCGTCGATGAGTATGGTGCGGCACTCGGCATCGTGACCATGCAGGATCTGATCGAGGCGATCACCGGGCAGTTCACGCTGTCGGGCCAGAAGCTCGAGTGGGGCGTGCGACGGGATGACGGCAGTTGGCTGCTCGAAGGTTCGACGCCG
>JBIKVA010000198.1:0-5225 GCA_044357085.1 Steroidobacteraceae bacterium
TTTCGTAAACTATTGTTTTTAAACGTCGCCCCCGTAGCTCAGTGGATAGAGCGACCGCCTCCTAAGCGGTAGGTCGTCGGTTCAACTCCGGCCGGGGGCGCCATTACCTCCCGCCGCCGGGGGCGCCACTACCTCCCGCGGCCGTTCGGGTAGAATGCGCGGGTTTCGATGGTTTCCGGGGGTTCCGTTCCAACATGGGCGCCACGCGCAGCGACCAGCTCGCCTCTTCTCCTCTCTACGGTAGCAACGCCGACTACGTCGAGTCCCTCTACGAGCAATATCTGAACGACCCGAGCGCGGTGTCGCCGCAGTGGCGGGAGTATTTCTCCCGTATGCCGCGGCCGACGGCGCCCGAGCCTTCCCACCGGGCGATCCAGGACGCCATCGCCGCCCGCGCGCAGGTTGCGCGTCAGGTCGGTGGCGCGGTCGCCGCGGCACTCGATGGCGACGCGAGCGCCAAGCAGGGCGCGGTCTCGCGCCTCGTGCAGATCTACGCCAACCGCGGCCATCTCGTCGCCAAACTCGATCCGCTGGGGCAGATGCGGCGTGAACGGCCGAAGGTGCTCGACCTCGCCTATTTCGGGCTCACGGAGTCCGATCTCGATACGCCGTTCTTTACCGGCAGCCGGGTCGAGAAAGTACCGGCACGGGCCACGCTGCGCGAGATCATCGCCACCCTCGAGCACGTCTATTGCGGCTCGGTGGGGGCGGAGTTCGCACACGTCTCGAATACCGAGGAGCGGCTCTGGCTGCAGGACGAGTTCCAGTCCGGCCGCGCGCATCACCGCTTCACGGCGGAGGAGCGCAAGAACATCCTCTGGCAGCTCACGGCTGCCGAAGGGCTCGAGCGTTACCTGCACACCAAGTACGTCGGACAGAAGCGCTTTTCTTTGGAAGGCGGTGATTCTCTGATTCCGCTGCTCGACGATCTGGTGCAGACCGCCGGCGGCAAGGGCGTCGAGGAGTTCGTCATCGGCATGGCCCATCGCGGCCGCCTCAACGTGCTCGTCAACGTGCTCGGCAAGGCGCCCTCGGTGCTCTTCAGCGAGTTCGAGGGCAAGTACGACATCTCGCAGATCAAGGGCTCTGGCGACGTGAAGTACCACAAGGGCTTCTCGGCCGACCTGCGCACGCCGGGTGGCAACGTGCACGTCGGTCTCGCCTTCAACCCGTCGCATCTCGAAGTGGTGAACCCGGTGGTCGAGGGTTCGGTGCGCGCGCGCCAGGAGCGCCGCAACGACAGTCTCGGCGAGCGGGTGGTGCCTTGCCTGATCCACGGCGACTCCGCCTTCGGCGGCCAGGGCGTCGTCATGGAAACCATGCAACTGTCGCAGGCGCGCGGTTACTCCACCGGCGGCACGGTGCATATCGTGGTGAACAACCAGGTGGGCTTCACCACCTCGGACCCGCAGGACATGCGCTCCACCATGTACTGCTCGGACGTCGCCAAGATGCTCGAGGCGCCGATCTTCCACGTCAACGGCGATGATCCCGAGGCCGTGGTGTTCGTCGCCCGCCTCGCCATGCAGTACCGGCAGCGTTTCCACAAGGACGTCGTCATCGACCTCGTCTGCTACCGGCGTCTCGGCCACAACGAGGCCGACGAGCCCGCGGCAACGCAGCCGGTGATGTATCAGGCCATCCGCAAGCACCCGACCACGCGCAAGCTCTACGCCGACAGGCTGGTGGCCGATGGCGTGCTCACGCAGTTCGAGGCGGACGGATTCGTCGAGCAGTACCGCGCGGGCCTCGACGAGGGGCGGCCGCAGGCGAAGGCGTCGCTCGGCATGATCGGCAACAAGTTCACGGTCGACTGGAGCGCGTACATGCGCAACATCGACTGGACCTCGCCGGTGCGTTCCGGCATCGAAGGCCGGCGTCTGAAAGCACTCGGTGCGCGTCTCGTTGCGGTGCCCGAGGGGCATGTGCTGCACCCGCGCGTGCAGCAGGTCATCACCAATCGCAGCAAGATGGTCGCCGGCGAACTGCCGCTCGACTGGGGCTGTGCCGAGTCGCTGGCCTACGCTTCGCTGCTCGAAGACGGCTACGGCGTGCGCATCTCGGGGCAGGACTCGGGCCGCGGCACCTTCTTCCATCGTCACGCCGTGCTGCACGATCAGCAGACCGGCGCGACATACGTGCCGCTCGAGCACGTCGCCGAGCGCCAGCCGCGGTTCACGGTCATCGACTCGGTGCTCTCCGAAGAGGCGGTGCTCGCGTTCGAGTACGGCTACTCGCAGACCGACCCGGGAGTGCTGGTGATCTGGGAAGCGCAGTTCGGCGATTTCGCCAACGGCGCGCAGGTGATCATCGACCAGTTCATCAGTTCCGGCGAATCGAAGTGGGGCCGCTACTGCGGACTCACGCTGTTCCTGCCGCACGGCTACGAGGGCCAGGGTCCGGAGCACTCCTCGGCGCGTCTCGAGCGCTTCCTGCAGTTGTGCGCCGAGGCCAACATGTCGGTGTGCGTGCCGTCGACCCCGGCACAGATGTTCCACATGCTGCGCCGGCAGATGCTGCGCGAGTTCCGCAAACCGCTCGTCGTCATGACGCCGAAGAGCCTGTTGCGGCACGAGATGTCGGTGTCGTCGCTGGCGGAACTCGAGAAGGGTTCGTTCCAGAACATCATCGACGAAGTCGACGAGATCGACCGCGCCAGGATTCGGCGCATCGTGTTCTCGAGCGGCAAGGTCTACTTCGATCTGCTCAAGGCTCGGCGTGCCGCCGGCCATGACGACGTGGCGCTGGTGCGCCTCGAGCAGCTCTATCCGTTCCCCGCGGATGAGTACGTGGCGATCCTCGAGCGCTATCCGCAGGCGCGCGAGATCGTCTGGTGCCAGGAAGAGCCGCAGAACCAGGGTGCGTGGTACCAGGTCCGGCATCGCCTCGAGCGTCCGCTCGGCGGCAAGCGTGCGTTGCTCTATGCCGGGCGTCCGCCGGCCGCGGCGCCCGCCACCGGCATCGGCAAGATCCACGACACCGAACAGGCGAACCTCGTCAAGGCGGCGCTCACTTCGGTGGCCCGCGAAGACGACACCCGCATCACCAAGCGTCTCTCCGATGAGGCGCAGGAGCCCGCGCGCACCGCCGCCGCCGGCCGTCGCAAGCGTTGATCAGGAAACATTTCGAACATGAGCATGGAAATCCGCGTTCCCCAACTTCCCGAATCCGTCGCTGACGCCACGCTGGTGGCCTGGCGCAAGCAGCCCGGCGAGTCCGTGAGCCGCGACGAGAACCTCGCCGACCTCGAGACCGACAAGGTCGTACTCGAGGTGCCGGCGCCGGCCGCGGGAGTCATCAAAGAATTCAAGGTCCAGCAGGGTGCCACCGTCAAGAGCGGCGATCTGCTGGCGATCTTCGAGCCGGGTGCTGCCGCGGCGGCGCCTGCCAAGGCGGCTGCGGCCGCCGCCGTGCCAGCTGCGGCGCCAGCGGCCGAAAAGTCCGCCACGGGCAAGGCCGGTCCGGCTGCGCGGCGGGCTGCCGAACAGGCCGGCGTCGACCCCGCCGCCGTGAGTGGCTCCGGGCGCTCCGGTGTCGTCACCAAGGGTGACGTGCTCGCTCATGCCGCGAAGCAGGCCGCCGCGCCCGCCGCTGCCGCGCCGGTCGCCGTCGCACCGCCGCCGGTCCCGGCCGGTCCGCGCGCCGAGCAGCGCGTGCCGATGACCCGGCTGCGACAGCGCATCGCCGAGCGCCTTGTCCAGGCGCAGCACACGGCGGCCTTGCTCACGACCTTCAACGAGATCGACCTGACGGCGGTCAATGAATTGCGTGCCCGCCACAAGGACCGCTTCGAGAAGCAGCACGGCGTGAAGCTCGGCTTCATGTCGTTCTTCGTCAAGGCGGCCATCGAGGCGCTGCGCAAGTACCCTGTGATGAACGCTGCCGTCGACGGCAGCGACATCATCTATCACGAGTTCTACGACATCGGTGTGGCGGTTTCGACCGAGCGCGGGCTGGTGGTGCCGGTGTTGCGCAACGCCGAGAACATGAGCTTCGCCGAGATCGAGAAGCGGATCGTCGATTACGGCAACCGCGCGCGGGCGGGTGGTCTCGCGCTCGAGGAGCTGCAGGGCGGCACCTTCACCATCACCAATGGTGGCGTGTTCGGTTCGCTGCTCTCCACGCCCATCGTCAATGCGCCGCAGAGCGCGATCCTCGGCATGCACAAGATCCAGGAGCGTCCGGTGGTGCTCAACGGGCAGATCGTCGCGCGGCCGATGATGTATCTCGCGGTCAGCTACGACCACCGCATCATCGACGGCCGCGAGGCCGTGCAGTTCCTGGTGGCGATCAAGGATTGCCTCGAAGACCCGGGCCGCATGCTGCTCGGACTGTGATCGCAACCGCCGCGGGCGGTGGAGATGTTCCATGAGTGATTTCGACGTCATCGTCATCGGCGGCGGTCCCGCCGGCTATCCGGCGGCCATCCGCGCGGGTCAGAACGGCCTGAAGGTCGCCTGCATCGACGAGTGGAAGAACTACGACGGCAGCACGGCCTTCGGCGGCACATGCCTCAATGCGGGCTGCATTCCCTCCAAGGCCCTGCTCGAGTCCTCGGAGCTGTTCCACCGTGCGCAGGCGGAGTTCGCCGCGCATGGCATCAAGACCGGGCCGGTGGCCATCGACATCGCGGCCATGCAGAAGCGCAAGGCCGGCATCGTCAAGACCATGACCGGCGGCATCGTGCAGCTGCTGAAGGCCGCGGGCGTGACGGCGCTGCAGGGGCACGGCAAGCTGCTCGCTGCGCGTCAGGTCGAGTTCACGGCGCACGACGGCAGCGTCAAGACCTTCTCCGCAAGGCATGTCGTGCTCGCGAGCGGTTCGCAGCCCATGCCGCTCAAGAGTGCGCCCTTCGATGGCAAGCACATCGTCGACAGCTGGGGTGCGCTCGAATTCGACACCGTGCCCAAGCGCCTCGGCGTCATCGGCGCGGGTGTCATCGGGCTGGAGCTCGGCAGCGTCTGGCGGCGTCTGGGTGCCGAGGTCGTCGTCCTCGAGGCGATGCCGGTGTTCCTCGGGATGGCCGACCAGCAGGTGTCCAAGGAGGCGCTCAAACATTTCAAGAAGCAGGGGCTCGACGTGCGCCTCGGCGCCAAGGTCACCGCGGCTGCCGTGAAGGGCGGAGCCGTGGAGGTGGCGTACACCGATGGCAGCGGAGCAACCCAGTCGCTGACCGTCGATCGCCTCATCGTTAGCATCGGCCGGCGGCCCTACACCGCGAATCT
>JBIKVA010000031.1:0-18400 GCA_044357085.1 Steroidobacteraceae bacterium
CGACTGCAGCGCCGCGGCGTAGATGGCCTCGCCCTGCGGCACACGCCAGATGCCGGCATCGTGCGTGGCGGTTTTCCGCAAGTCCTCGAACAGGACGATCATGGCCTGATACCCGGGGATCACCTCGCGGCTCACGATCTCGGTGGCCTCGGCAACCATGCGATCCCGGTCGGCTGCGTCGAGTCCTTCGACCTTGGCGAGCTTCGCGGGCAGCGTCGTCACCAGCGCGTTCTTCGCGGCACCGCCCTCGATGAACGCACGCATGCCGAGCAGCGCCTGGTCGATCACGAAGTCGGGGGGCACCACGCCATGCGCCCGATCGTCCTCGACCCGCGCCCTTGCCTCGCGCAGCACGCGACCGAATTCATTGAGGCGCGACAGGTAGCGCCTGGCGCTGCGTTCGCTCTTGATCACATGGCCGTCGGTGAGGAACTGCGGCACATCGACGGTGACCCCGGAAATCTGGTTGACCCGGTAGCCGGCGTGCTCGAACTCGCTCTGGCGGATGAGGTCGTCGAGGAACCATGCCGTGATCTTCCAGGTCAGCAGTTCCTGGCCTTCGAGGCCATCGGGTCCGTAGCGGTCGAGACCGGCACGGGCCTTGCGCAAGCGCTCGAGCGTCCGCTTCTCGAACGCGGCGGTCTGGTCGTCGAGCTTGCCGCTGTGGAAGTCGAGAAGGGTGTCGTCGATGATGCCGATCTGGGTCAGCGCCTGCGGCGACGCGAGCGCGAGCTCGACCGTGATCTTGTTGACGTAGTTGTTCAGGCCGACGGGCGTGAACCAGAACCACATCGAAGCGCCGCCGAGCAGCGCCACCACCACACCACCGACCCAGGCCGCGATCTTGCCGAGTTTCATGTCGTGCTCTCCGGAGACCGATTCAGAGCGCCTTGTCGAGGGCGGCGCGGAATTCGTCGAGGCTCTTCTTGCCCTGCAGGCGCGCGACCGGCTTGCCCTGGCGATCGAGGATGTAGGTCGTCGGCACCACCTCGTTCCATGCCGGGTCGATCACGCTCGCCAGTTCGTCCATCTCGGGCCCGGTCCGCGCATAGGTCATGAACGCGGGAAAGTACTTGCTGCGAAACTGCTCGACCTGCGCGGCGCCGGGACTCGGATCGTCCACCGCCACACCGATCAGTCGGACACCGCGGGCGGCATATTCGGCCTCGAGCTTCAGCAGGTCGGGTACCTCGCGCAGGCAAGGAACGCACCAGGTGGCCCAGAAGTTCAGCACCAGTACCTTGCCTTTCTGTTGCTGCAAGGCAGTACGGAACTGCGCGGCCGACACCGGTTGTGCGGCCGGCGACGCGGCGGCCGCGGCTGCGCCGGGGGCGAGCGAGACCAGCAGCGTGACGGCCAACACGCACAGCATGAGGCGGTTTCGGAACGACAGGGTCGATGGCTTCATGGGCATGTCCACTGATCTGAAACGAATGACACCCGCCGCCTGATGCAGCTCCCGGGCAACCGCGGGGCTCAGGCTCAAACTCTGAGCCGGCAACGCACGATATTATGCCGCAGCGCATGACTACCACTCGCGACACGCGGCTTTTCCTGCATCTCTCCAACCGCCTGGAGAACCTCGCCGGTCAACTCGCCGCGGATCTGGCTACCGATCGCGGCGATCCGATGGCGCTGCAAACCGTGGTGGTGCCCAGCGCCGAAACCGCGCGCTGGCTGTCGATGCAACTCGCGGGACGTACCGGCCTCGCCATGGGTTTGCGTCATCCGTTTCTCCGCGGCGTGGTGGACGAGCTCGCCGCCGCGCTGCTCGGCGGCTCGCGCAGCTGCTCGACGCGCTACGGTCGCGACGCCATCACCTGGTGGCTGTACGACCGGCTGCCTGATTTGCTGCCGCGGCAGCCGTTCGCACCCGTCCGGCACTACCTGCGCGAGGGCACGGCTTCGCGGCGCTTCGAACTCGCCCGTCGCGTCGCCAGCCTGTTCGACCAGTACCAGATCTACCGTCCGCAATTGCTGCGTGGCTGGGACGAACACCCTGCGGACGGCGACTGGCAGGGTGAGCTGTGGCGTGCGCTGCGCAGCGATCTGCCCGGCGAAAATTCCTTCATCGACCTGCATGCCGCCGTCCTCGAGCTCGACGATTCGCAGGTGCTGTCAGCCACGCTTCCCGAACGACTCGGCGTGTTCGGCGTGAACACCCTTCCGCCGGCTTTTCTCGACATCCTCTACAAGGCGGCCTGCCGTACCCGCATCGATTTCTACCTGCTGTCGCCGACCGCGCACTACTGGAGCGACCTGCGCACCGGCAAACAGCAACTGCGTGCCGGCAAGACCGCAGATGAGACCGAAGGCAACCCGCTCGCCAATTCGCTCGGCAAACTGAACCGCGACCTACTCGACCAGTTGCTGGCACGCGACGCCCAGCAGGCGAGCGAGCACTTCGCCACGGGTCCGGGAAACTCGCTGCTCGAACGCCTGCAGGATGACTTCTGCGAACTGCGCGACCGGACGCGGCAGACCCCGCGCGAACACATCGACGCCGATGACGCGTCGGTGCAGGTGCACTCCTGCCATGGACCGATGCGCGAGGTCGAAACCCTGCACGATCACCTGCTCGGACTCTTCCAGGACGATCCGTCCCTGCGCACCCGCGACGTACTCGTCATGGCGCCCGACATCGAAGCCTATGCGCCCTACGTGCGCGCCGTGTTCGGCACCCCCGAGAACGATTCCTCGCGCATTCCCTACTCGCTTGCAGACCAGTCCGCGCGCACCCGGCACGGCGTCGTCGATGCATTCCTGCGCGTGCTCGAACTGGGGCTGTCCGGGTTCGAAGCCGGGCTGGTCGTCGGCATGCTGGAGAACGAGCGGATCCGTACCCGCTTCGGCATCGAGGACCTCGATCTCACGCGGATCCGTCGCTGGATCGCGGACTGCGGAGTCGTCCGTGGACTCGATGCCGCGCACCGCGCGCGGTTCGGTTTGCCGGCCAGCGACGACTTTTCCTGGGCACGTGGCCTCGCAACGCTGGTGCTGGGCCACGCCATGAACGGCGGCGACTCCCGGCTCGATGGCAGCGTGTTGCCGTACGCCGATCTCGAAGGCGATCACCTCGAGACACTGGACCGATTTCTGGCCGCGATGGAATTCTTCGGCGGCGTCGCCGCCGAATTGCAGTCGTCACGATCGCGTCCCGAGTGGAGTACCACGCTGCTGCATCTGGCGCAGCGTCTTTTCGCGGACGATCCGCGACTCGCCACCGAACTGCGCGTGCTGCAGCATGCGCTCGTCGATCTCGCGGCAACCGATCCGCTGCAGCACGGCGAAGCAGTGCCTGCCGCAATCGTCCTCGACAGCCTCGACCACCGTCTGCGCGAGACACCGGTGAGCGGCGGCTTCCTCGACGGACGCGTGACGTTCTGCTCGCTCAAGCCCATGCGGGCGATCCCTGCGAAGGTCATCTGCATGCTCGGCATGAACGAGGACGGTTTCCCGCGCCAGGGTGCGCGGCTCGCCTTCGACCTCATGGCAACCGATCCGCAGCGTGGCGATCGCTCTGCCCGCGACGACGACCGCTGCCTTTTCCTGGAAGCCGTTCTGGGTGCGCGCCAGCACCTCTACATCAGCCATGTCGGCCAGTCGCAGCATGGCCCGACCAGGTCGCCGCCGTCGAGTGTGGTCGGCGAACTCACAGACTACCTCGCACGAGGCTACGAGCTCGCCGCCGCCACGACGGCTCGCCTCAACGTGGCGCAGCGCCTGCAGGCCTTCAGTCGCCACTATTTCGTGCCGGGTCCGCAGCGGAGTTTTTCGTACGACAACGCCGCGGCGGCGCGGCAATTGACCAGCGGACAGGCCATGCGCCGCGAGTTGTTCGCACAGCCCCTGCCGGAGCCGGCGCCCGAGTGGCGCCGGTTGACGCCGTCGCAACTCATCGCCTTCTTCACCCATCCGGCCCGACGCCTCTGCGAGTGGCGACTCGGTATCCGGATCGGACGCGAACAGGAAGGCTTGCGTGCCCACGAGCCGTTGCAGCCCGATCCGCTGGCGAAGTACCAGCTGCAGCAAGCCCTGGCCACCGGCCTGCTCGACGGAACTGCCCTGTCCGGGGCCGGGCCTTCCGAATCGATCCCCGGCATCGACCGATCGCGGCTCGAGGCTGCGCATGCGCGCGGCCAGCTTCCCGCAGGGCCTTTCGGCCTGATCGCCGCGCACGACATCGAGCGCACGGTGACGCACTTCGTCGATGTCGTACGACGGCAGATCGGCGACGGCACGGCAGACGCGATCCATGTCCGGTGGCAACACGGGCCATGGGTGATCGACGGCGGCATTGCAGGAGTCCACGGTGGTCGGCTGTGCCGGTACCGGGTTGCCAGCCTCAAGAAAAAGGATCTGGTATCCGCCTGGATAGAGCACCTGTTGGTGAATCTCGCGAGTCCCGGCATCTCTACTCGTCTGATCGAACGCGATGGCACCACCCACTCGATCGCGCCGCCCGCCTCGCGCGCCGAGGCCGAGACGCTGATCGCCGAGCTGCTCGAATATTTCTGGCAGGGCCTGACCCGGCCGCTGCCCTTCTTTCCCGAAACGTCTTCGGCCTATGTGCAGTCGGTGCGCGCGAAGAAGGGTGGCGGTTCGCCCACGACGGGGCGGCGCGCCGCGCGGCGAACGTGGGAGGGCAGCGAGTTCCAGAAGCAGACACCCGAAGGCGCCGATCCCTGGAACGTTCTGGTCTACGGTGATCGTCCGCCCCTCGGTGACGAATTCGAACGTCTGGCGCTGGCGATCCTCGTGCCGCTGCGCAACAGCCTGACGGAGCAGGCCTCGTGAAGCCCGCGCCGGATTTCCACCTGCATTCGACACCGCTGCAGCCCGGCATCACGCTGCTGGAAGCGAGCGCGGGAACGGGCAAGACATACACCATCTCCGGCATCGTCGCGCGACTCGTCGCCATCGACGACCTGCAATTGCGCGAGATCCTGGTGGTGACTTTCACCGAAGCAGCCACGACCGAATTGCGCGGTCGGATCCGGCAGCGCCTGCTGCAGGTGGCGCAGGACCTCGAACGGCACGCATCGCCCGATCAGGTCTCGGCGCGCAAAGATTTCATCGATCCGGTGGCTCGGGCGATCCTGGACCACGGGGTACCGACGGACCTCGCGCGGCGCCGGCTCGCGCTGGCGCTGGCTTCGTTCGACGAGGCCACCATCTCGACCATCCACGGTTTCTGTCAGCGCCTGCTGCGCGACAACGCATTCGAGGGCGATGCACCTTTCGAGTCCGAAGTGATCGCCGACTCGAAGGCGATGCTGCTCGACCTCGCCCATGACTTCTGGCATCAGCGGTTACGCGAGGCGCCACCGCTTGCCGCTGCGCTGGCCGATCGCTCGGATCTCGCGCCGACGGAACTCGCTTCGCTGCTCGTGAAGGTATCCCGCCAGCCGGGACTGTGCGTGCTGCCGACCGCCACCGAAGCGCTGGATGCCGCCATGAGCCGGTTGCTGGACGCCTGGAACGACACCATGAAAGTCTGGCGCTTGCGCGGAACGGCGTTGTCCGAATCGATGGCGAACCACCCCTCGCTCAAGCGCGCCAAGGATTCAGGATTTCCGCCGGATCGTCTGCGCGATATCCGCTCGTCCCTCGATGACGTCGCATCAGGCGGCATCGCCACCGTCGACGCCATCGAGGCGCTGCTGTCGCTAACCGCCGACGCCGTGGAGGGCGCACGCAAGCAGACCGCAGCGGCAAAGCGCGATCCCTATCCACACGACGATTTCTTCGATCGCTGCAGCGCCTTCGATGAGGCCAGAGTGGCGTGGATCGCGGCCCTGCGCGCCGATTGGCTGGATTTCGCGGCCAAGGGTCTGCCCAGGCTGAAAGCGGAACGCAAGCTGCTGACCTTCGACGACATGCTGGCCAGAACCCAAGCCGCGCTTGCAGGCGCGCAGGGACCGGCGCTGGTCGCGGCCGTCCGTCGGCAGTTCCGCGCGGCGCTGATCGACGAGTTCCAGGACACCGATCCGATCCAGTACGACATCTTTCGAAGATTCTTCGCCGACCCGCCGCAGCGACTGATGCTCATCGGCGATCCGAAGCAGGCGATCTACGCCTTTCGCGGTGCCGATCTCTTCACCTATCTCGGTGCTCGACGGGAGGTCCTCGACACGAGCCCGCCGCGGATCCACACGCTGCGCACCAACTACCGCTCGAGCACGGGCCTCGTCGAGGCCGTGAACGAAATCTTCGGCGAGTCACCCGGTTGTTTCATGCAGCCCGGCATCGACTTCGTGCGAGCACTGCCGGATGGCAAGCGGGCTGCCGAACGCCCGTTGCACGCGCCGCAGGACGAAGCAGCCACCCCCATGGTGCTGGTGCTCACCGATGCCGACGCAGAAGACTCCGCGCAATCCGGAACGGACCCGCGCACGGCGATCATTGGCGATCTCGTCACAGAGATCTCGTACCTGCTCGATGGCTGGCAACTCGGCACCGGACCCCTGTCCGCAGCCGACATCGCCGTCCTGGTGCGAACGCACCGCGAGGCCTCGGCAGTCGAAGATGCCCTGCGTGCCGCCGGCATCCCGGCCATACGCCGCACCAACGAAAGCGTCTTCCATTCTCTCGAAGCGGAAGAATTGCTGCGGATCGTCGCCGCGGTGCTCGAGCCGTCGCGCGAGGCGGCGGTGCGTACCGCACTCACGGCGACATGCTTCGGGCTGACGGCAGTCGACCTGCTGCAGCTCGAGAACGGCGAATCGTCATGGGCCGACTGGGTGAACGGCTTCTCGAGTCTTCGCGAGCGCTGGATGAAGCGCGGTTTCGCCACGATGTTCCGCGAACTCCTCGTGCGCCGACAGTTGCGCCGCAAGCTCGTCGCGCAGCGGGATGGCGAGCGCAAGCTCACCAACCTGCTGCATCTGGCGGAACTCGCGCAACAGGCGGAGCACGAGCTGCGGCTGTCTCCCGAGGGCGTGATCGAGTGGTTGCGCGAGCGGCGTCGCGACCCGCGTGAGGCCGTCGACGAACACGTGCAACGCCTCGAAAAAGACGACGAAGCCGTCAAGGTCGTCACCGTCCATAACGCCAAGGGGCTCGAGTACCCGGTGGTTTTCTGCCTTTCGCACTGGGCAGACAAGAAGCCTCGCGACATCCTCTTCCACCAGCCGGACTCGAACCGCCTGACCCTCGACCTGGCGGAGAAGCGCAATCCCGATCATGTGCAACGCGCGGCGCAGGAGCTGCTCGCCGAGGAAGTACGGCTGCTGTACGTCTCCCTGACTCGAGCCGTGCAGCGCTGCTATCTCTACGTCCACACCCACGGCGACTCGGCGCGATCGGCCATCGGCGCGGTTCTCGGCGCCGATCCGGCAGCCACCGGCAAGCGCCTCGCCGACGCGCATCCGCAGATCATCCGCTGGCGTACGCTGCATGCCGCCGACGCGGCAAGACAACCGGCTTCCTGCGCACCCGGTCCTGTCCCGTCAGGGTTGCAGCCCCGGGAAATCTTCCGCTCGCCGGAGGCGACAGCTCTCGTCGGCAGCTTCAGCCGCTTGATCGCCGGCGCAGCCGAAGAAAACGCACAGGATCACGACGAACTCGGTCCGGGAGAGCTTGGTACGAGGTCGGTCGGGACCGGGGACGACGCCGACACTCTGGCGCCTGCGGAGGGCACCGCGGCGGCGCGGGTTCCGGCGATCTTCCGTCTGCCGCGAGGCGCCGCCACCGGCGTCGCGCTGCACGCCGTGCTCGAGCACGCCGACTTCCGCCGCCCCGACACTCTCGGCCCGTTGATCGCGACCCATTTCGCGCCCTTGCGGCTCGACGACGAATACATGTCAGCGCTGCAGCAGCAACTCTCCATGCTGCTCGCCCACCCGCTGCAGGCCGGTGAGCGCATCGTGCGCCTCGCCGAAGTGGGCGTCGTCGATCGACTCAACGAAGTGGAGTTCTATTACCCCGTCAAGGCGTTTTCGGTCGCGGCGCTGGCAGAAGCCTGCGCGATGCCCCGGCACCGTTCGGGAGTGCATCAACGCATCGGTCGGCTGCAGTTCAGCCCGATCGACGGCTACCTGCGCGGGTTCATGGATGTCGTCTTTCGCCACGAGGGTCGCTACTACCTCGCAGACTGGAAGTCCAACTGGCTCGGCAACCGCAGCGTCGACTACACGCCCGAGCGCCTCGAGCGCGCGATGGCCGAGAACTTCTACCACCTGCAGTCCTGGCTCTACGCGCTGGCACTCGATCGTTTCCTGGCGTCACGGCTGCACGGTTACTCGTACGAGCAGCACTTCGGCGGCATCTTCTACGTCTTCGTACGCGGTCTCGATCCGGCGGCGCCGCAGCGCGGCGTCCACTACGCACGACCCTCGGCCGCGTTCCTGCGCCGTCTCGGTACAGCCATCCTGCAGGATGCCGGAGAACCCGCATGATGCCGCCGCTCGAAGAATTCCTCGACCAGCAGGGCTTCTCGACACTCGATCGGCATCTCGCAAGGCAGGTCGCAGGCGCAGCTGCAGCAGGTTCGCGGCTCGCGGGACATGCTGCCGCCCTGGCAAGCGCCATGCTGCGACGCGGCCACACCTGTCTCGATCTGTCGCGTCCGCCTCCGGCCGATGAAAACGGCAGTCTGCGACTCGATCCATGGCCCGATCTCGCAACGTGGCGCCAGGACCTCGGCACGAGCGGCGTGGTCGCGGACGACGACAAGATGTTCCGGCCGCTCGTGCTCGATGCGTCGGGACACCTGTACCTGCATCGCTACTGCGAGTACGAACGACGGCTCGCCGAGGCGATCCGCATGCGGGTCGAGGCAGGCCGCTTCCGCGTCATCGTCGGCGGTCCCGGCACCGGCAAGACGACGCGGATCCTGCAGGATCTCGTCGATTTCGCCCGTCGCGAGCCGCCGCTCGTGGTGGCGCTCGCCGCACCGACCGGCAAGGCGGCGCACCGCATGGAAGAAAGCATCCGCAGCGGACTCGACAGGCTTGTCCTCGACGCCGCGCTGCGCGAACGAATCCCGTGCACGGCGTCGACGCTGCATCGACTGCTGGGTTCGCGCGGTGATTCGGCGTTCTTCCGGCACGATGCGACAAATCCACTGACGGCCGACGTGATCATCGTTGACGAAGCCTCGATGGTCGACCTGCCGCTGATGTCGAAACTGCTGACGGCGCTGAAGCCTGCGGCAGAAGTCGTCCTCGTGGGCGACCCGGACCAACTCGCGTCCGTCGAGGCCGGGTCGGTGCTCGCGGACATCGCCGCGGCGGCACTCGAGGGACCGGACGCCGGCTATGGCCTCGCCGGCGCCCTCACCACGTTGCAGGTGCAACACCGGTACGGCCCCGAGAGCGGAATCGGCAAGCTGTGCGCCGCAATCCGCGCCGGCGACGGCGATGCGGCACTCGCAATCCTGCGCGGAGGCACCCATCGGGACGTGCGGCTGCTGCCGGTGCCGGATCGCGACGCGCTCGCCGCGCGGCTGCAGGAAGCCCCGGCCGTCGCCCAACTGCGCACCGCGCTGGAGCAGCAGGATCCACAGGCCATCCTGCGCGAGCTCGGTCGCAGTCGAATACTTTGTCCAACCCGTCGCGGACTGGCCGGAGTGGAGTCGATCAACGGGATCATGGAGCGTCTCTTCGACGCCAACGGGATCATCCGCGCCGAGGGAGCGCTTTATGACCGCAAGCCCGTCGTGCTGACACGCAACGATTACGGCCTGCAACTTTTCAACGGCGACACCGGCATCGTCATCGACATGCAGGGCGCAGAGGCCGCAGACGGCGCGATGCAGGCGTTCTTCCAGGGCCCGGCAGGCGAACTGCGCCGCGTACCAGCCGTGCGCCTGCCGCCGCGCGAGACGGCTTTCGCCATGACCGTGCATCGCAGCCAGGGCTCGGAGTTCGATCGGGTGCTGCTCATCCTGCCACCGGGCTCGAGCCCCGTGCTGAGCCGCGAACTGCTGTACACCGCCGTCAGTCGGGCGCGGCTCGACGTCGAAATCTGGGGTGACGCCGAGGCGTTGCGGGCCGCGTGCTCGCGGCAGGTGCAGCGAACCTCCGGGCTCGCCGAACGGCTGCGCTAGCGTCGAGTTGCCATTCAGCGACGGCCTTTCAGGGAGTGCCGGTCACCGACGCCCAGAGGCGGGCGGCACCGCGCACGCCGGACGAGTCTCCCCACTTTGCACGCACGACCGGCGTTTCCCAAGTATCGGAGAACACGTGGCGGCGGATCAGCGGCGGCAGCCGTTCGTAAAGTTCGTCGATGTTCGACATGCCGCCGCCGAGCACGATGACGTCGGGGTCTATCAGGTTGACCACGCAGGCGAGCGCCCGGGCAAGGCGGTCCGTGTAGCGTTCGAACGCCGCGATTGCGCTTCCCTCGCCGGCGCGGGCCGCGGCGATGATGGCCTCGCCGGTTGCCCGGACTCCGGTGGTCGCCTCGAAGTCGCGCTGCAGGCCGGTACCGGAGATCCACGTTTCCTGACAACTGCGCTGACCGCACCAGCACCGTACCGATTCGCGGACCTCCGCTTCCGTCGGCCACGGCAGGGGGTTGTGGCCCCACTCGCCACCGATGCCGTTCGCGCCTTCCAGCAGCCGACCGTCGACGACGACGCCGCCACCGCAGCCCGTGCCGATGATCACCGCGAACACGACCGCGGCGCCGGCGGCCGCGCCGTCGACGGCCTCGGAAAGCGCAAGGCAGTTGGCGTCGTTGCTGAAGCGCACGGCCTTGCCCAGCGCCCGCTCGAGATCGGCGACGAAAGGCCGGCCGTTGAGATACTGCGTGTTGGAGTTGCGCAGCACGCCGGTTCGCCGCGAGAAAGACCCTGGCCCGCCCAGCCCGATGCGCGACACCGGGGCGGTCTGCGCCTCGACGGCAGCGACGAGTTCGCGCACCGCGTCGAGCGCCGCATCGTATCGGTCGGGGGTGGCGATGCGCCGCCGCACCCGCGGCACGCCGGTCGCATCGAGCGCTGCCGCTTCGATCTTGGTGCCGCCGAAATCGACGCCGATGAGAAATCCGGACTCGCCCATGCAGCGATGATAACGCCCGAAAAAAACGCCCGGAAAAAAAACGGCGGCGTTGTGCACGCCGCCGTCTGGCTTTACCCGGGAGACTGGCCGCCGATCAGAGCCGGTCGAGGTTCATCACCTTGTTCCAGGCCGCGACGAAGTCCTTCACGAACTTCGCCTGACCGTCGTTTGCCGCATACACCTCGGAAACCGCGCGCAGTTCGGAGTTCGAACCGAACACGAGATCCACCGGAGTGGCCGTCCACTTCGCCTTGCCGGTGCTGCGGTCGAGACCCTGATAGACCCCCTCGGCCGCGGCGGACTTCTTCCACTCTGTCTGCATGTCGAGCAGGTTCACGAAGAAGTCCGTGGAGAGGGTGCCGGCGCGGGTCGTGAGCACGCCGTGAGTCGACTGGCCCTGATTGGCGCCCAGCGCACGCATTCCTCCGACGAGGACGGTCATTTCGGGCACCGTAAGCGTGAGCAGGTTGGCACGATCGACCAGCGCCTCCGCCGGCGAGAGGTAGTTGTCTTTCGCGTAATAGTTGCGGAAGCCATCGGCGGTGGGCTCGAGCGGACGGAACGACGGCACATCGGTCTGCGCCTGCGATGCGTCCATGCGACCCGGGGTGAAAGGCACTTGCACTTCCACGCCGGCACGCCTGGCGGCCTGTTCAACCGCAGCGGCGCCACCGAGGACGATCAGGTCCGCCAGCGAGACCTTCTTGCCGCCCTGCTGCGAGCGGTTGAATTCCTGCTGGATGCCCTCGAGCTGCTTGAGAACCTTGCCGAGTTCGGCCGGGTCGTTGACCGTCCAGGTGTTCTGGGGATCGAGACGGACTCGCGAACCGTTCGCGCCACCACGCATGTCCGTACCGCGATACGTCGACGCCGAAGCCCAGGCGCTGCGCACGAGCTCGGCCGTACCGAGACCGGAGGCGAGGATCTTCGCCTTCAGCTGCGCGACGTCGTTGCCGTCCACGAGCGGATGGTCGACGGCCGGGATCGGGTCCTGCCACGCCAGCACTTCGGCCGGGACTTGCGACCCGAGGTAACGGGTGCGCGGTCCGAGGTCACGATGCGTCAGCTTGAACCAGGCCCGCGCGAACGCGTCGGCGTACTGGTCCGGATTCTTGCGGAAGCGCTCGGAGATCTTGCGGTACTCCGGGTCGAACTTCATCGACAGGTCAGTGGTGAACATGATCGGCGGATGACGCTTGGTGGGATCGTGTGCGTCCGGCACCAGGTTCCATGCTCCCTTGTCGGTCGGGACCCACTGGATGGCGCCCGCCGGGCTCTTCGTCTGCTCCCACTCGAACGTGAACAGATTGTCGAGGTACTGCGTCGTCCAGGCGATCGGATTTGCCGACCAGGCGCCCTCGAGACCGCTGGTGACCGTATCGGCACCCTTGCCGGTACCGCACTTGTTCTTCCAGCCGAAGCCCTGCTCCTCGACCGCCGCTGCGGCGGGCTCGGCGCCCACGCACTTCGACGGATCGAAAGCGCCATGCGCCTTGCCGAAGGTGTGACCACCGGCGATGAGTGCGACGGTTTCCTCGTCGTTCATCGCCATGCGGCCGAAGGTCTCGCGGATGTCGCGCGCTGCCGCGAGCGGATCCGGCTTGCCGTTGGGGCCTTGCGGGTTGACGTAGATCAGGCCCATCTGCACCGCCGCGAGCGGGTTCTGCAACTTGCGGTCGCCGCTGTGACGCGAGTCAGCGAGGAACTTGCCCTCGGGACCCCAATAAACGAGATCGGCTTCCCAGTCGTCCTCACGGCCGCCAGCGAAACCGAAGGTCTTGAAACCCATGGACTCGAGCGCGACGTTGCCGGTGAGCACCATCAGGTCCGCCCACGACAGGCTACGGCCGTACTTCTGCTTGACCGGCCATAGCAGGCGACGGGCCTTGTCGAGGTTGACGTTGTCGGGCCAGCTGTTGAGCGGCTCGAAACGGATCTGGCCGCCGTCGGCGCCGCCGCGACCATCGCCCAGGCGATAGGTGCCGGCACTGTGCCAGGCCATGCGGATGAAGAACGGGCCGTAGTGACCGTAGTCGGCCGGCCACCAAGGCTGCGACTTGGTCATCAGCGCCTCGATGTCCTTCTTTACCGCAACGAGATCGAGCTTCTTGAACTCCTCGGCGTAGTTGAAGGTCTCGCCCATGGGGTTCGACTCCGCGCCGTGCTGCCGCAACGGCCGCAGATCGAGTTTCTCGGGCCACCAGAACTGGTTGGACATGGAAGCGTTGCCAGCGGCAACAGCTGGCGTGACCTGCACGGCCGCAGTGACGGCAAGAGCTGCCGCGACGACGGCGGGAATGAGTGAATGACGCATACGAAACCCTCCTCGGGTTTTTGGAAATGACAGGATGAGGGGCTGGACGCCCGCTGTTAAATCGATTTTCTCGATACGACCGATCGAAGACGTCTATCGTCGATCGCTGCGGGCGCATGATCGGCGCAGGATCGGCGCTCAGCGCGCGAGTGACCCCTCGGAGACGAGCCGCCAGCTCCCGCCCTCGGCGAGGAACAACCGATAGTCGCGGACGATCGACGGTGTACCGCGCAGTGTTCCGCCGAAGAGCAGCGCATCCTCGACTCCATCCGCGTTGACGTCGGCAAAGACAAGGAACGGCGCCGGTGCATCGCCACCCGGATCGAGTGTCGAAACGGACGCCGCGAACTCGCTGCGCAGCGCGGACTCGAGGTCCGGCGGAATCGGCCGACCTAGCGGCTGGGTCCGCAGGGATTTTCGCCACTCCGCATAGCGCGCGGGGGTGGCCGCGGGATCCGGCTGCGGCGGGGGCTCGGCCGACTCCCGCTCGAGCATGCGCGCCGCAGCGACACGCAGCGCCGGTGGCACCGCGAGCGTGGTGTCGGCAGCGGTTGATCGGTCCGGCAAACGACCGGCAGCCAGCGCCTGCAGCGCGCTCCGCCCCGCTGCACCGGAATCGAACCGCAGGAACTTGAGCGCGCTGTCACGGACCTCGACCGTGTCGGCCGCGACGGCACGCTGCGTCTGGCTGCGGACGCTCCAGCGCAGCGGGTCGCCCGGTGGCGTGAGACTCGCGGCGAGGGTCGCGAGCAGCAGCGCGGCGAGCCCGAAGTTGACGTCGCGAATCGCCCCGAGCCAAGGCCCGCTGCGCACCGCGGCAAAGGCATAGCCCGCCGTGTACAGGAATGCGAACACCGCGGTCACGACGCCCCAGTAGCGCGCCGGCGTCAGGCCCAGGGCGTTGGTGCGGACGACCATGGAATAGAGCGCCGTGGCCGCGACCAGCGTCAGGACCACGGGCACGATGCGCAGTACCTGTTGCAGGATCGCGCCATAGCCGGGCGGCGACTCACCATCCCGATAGGCTGCGTTGACCAGCAGGATGGTGAGCGCGACGAGGGCGAGCATCACGGCACTGTTGATCACCTTCTCGCCACTGCCGAGGAGCGCGGGCAGTCGCGGCAACAGCGCCACGGTAAACGCCAACACGATCACGCCCGCAAGCGGCAGCAGCCACTTGAGCAGATCGAGTAACTGGTTCAGCACACCGTCGACCAGCCGGTCGCTGGTGCCGATGATCTGCGTGGCGCTCGCGAATGCCAGCGTCGTCGCCGGATAGACAAACCGCGGGTCTGTGAACAGCTCGAGGAAGAAACGGTTGTCCAGGGTCTGGAACAGCATCGCCCAAAGAAACAGCAGCAGCCAGAAGACGCCGACGAACAACACCGCTTCGGCGAGCGCGAGGTAGCTGCGCCAGCTGCCGCGGAACAGCACCCCATAGGGGGCGCGCCAACTGCCGCTCTCGAGGCGACCCCGCAGCAACGGCAGGAACAGCAGCCAACCGACGATCAAGGGCAAGGCGTAGCGAAGCACCGCACCGTCGTCGAGATTTGCGGTGTTGAACGGCCCCGGCAACTCGGCATAGGCCTGGTAGCCGGTCGCAACGAGGAACGCCGCCATCCCCGCAGCCGCGATCCACAGCGTCTTCTGCGTGCGGTGCGTCCAGAGGACCAGCAGCATGGGCGGCACGCACACCGCAACCAGGTAGCAGGCGGCCAGCGCGCCCGGACTGGTCGCCGGCCACGACTCGGCGGCGAGCGCCTGATGCAAGGCCCAGAGGGCTGCCGCCTGAACGACGGCAAGCCCTTGGGCGGACCATTTCATCGCAGAGACATCATGACGTCAGAACGTCTTCGAGAGCGTTGCATACACGTAGCGACCCGTGGCGTTGGCAAGGCTGCCGAAGTAGCCGAAGTTGCTGGAGGTGAGCGGCGGGATCTTGTCCTCGATGTTGCGCACCCCGAGGCGCAGCGAAGTACCGCCGAGAATGTCATCCCGGCGGCGGAAATCGTACTGTCCGTAAAGGCTGACCGTGGTCCAGCTGTCGACCTCGAACAACTGGCCGTTGACGGGCGCCGGACCGGTGTCGAACACCGAACCGACGTAGTTCACGAACATCCCGGCGCGCCACTGCTGCTGCCGCCAGGTCAGCGACGCGGAGCCACGCCACTCGGGGTTGCCGTTGATGCCGATCTGGTTGCCGGCCGCGGTCACGACGATGCCCGGTCCGAGGCGTCCGGCGTTGTTGGCCTCGATGACCTTGCGGGCCGTTTCCGTCGCCTGCTGCTCGAACTTGGTCAGCTTGGCGGCATTGACCGAGAACGTGAAGGTGCCGAACTTCGTGCGGCGCAGGTCATAACGCAGGCTGGCATCGAAGCCCGTCAGTTCGCGCGGCGTGATGTTGAAGTAGTTGTCGTTGACCTGCAGCAGCTGGCCGACCTTGTTGGCGCCGACCGGTGCGTCGCGCACGAGATTCGGGTTGCTCTGGCCATCGAGACGCAGCAGGTAGTCGTAGAGCAACTGGACCTGTCCGCCTTCGATGCCGATGACCTCGGTCTGCTTGATCGACCAGTAGTCGAGCGACAGCGTCACCTTGCCTGCCGATTCGGGCAGGAACGTCGACTGCAGGACGAGGCCGGCGGACAGGTTGTCCGCCTCTTCGGGGCCGAGGCCGCGGTTGCCCGATCGGACCTCGATGGTGCTCGCGCCGGCGCAGGTGACGTTGTTGAGCCGGCAGAACGCGAAGTCGGTACGGGTGTTGGTCACCTGCGTGCCCGCGCTGTAGAACTGCGCCAGGTTGGGCGCGCGGAAAGCCTGCGAAGCGGAGCCGCGCAGGGCGATCCAGTCGGCGACGGTCCAGTTGAGCGCGATCTTGGGCTTGGTGACGTTGCCGAAGTCGGAGTAACGCTCCGTACGGGCGGCCAACTGCATGTCGACAGACCGGACGAGCGGAATGTCCATCTCGGGCGCCACCAGCGGCACGGCCAACTCGAGGTAGGCCGAGATGATCGACCGATGCGCGCGGGTGTCCGGCGCCGGGCTCGCGCCCATGACGTCGGTGCCGTAGGTGATACCGGTGACCGAATCGGTGTACTTGATGGTCCCATCCAGACGGGCGTCACGATCGTCCACGTAACTCTCGCGCCTGACCTCGACGCCAACCGCCGCACCGACGTCACCCGCCGGCAGCTTGCCGATGTCGGGACGCGAAGCCTTCAGGTCCCACATCGAGAGCGAGGTCTCGCTGACCCGGTGCACACCGACCAGGAAACTCCTGATCGTCGCCGGGTCGCTCGGCGTCGTGTCGGGGCCGGAGTAGACCAGCTGGTTGCCGCCGTTGAAGGGGTTGTAGGCGTCGGGCGTCGACTTGGCCAGCGCCTGCTGGAACAGCGTGTTGCTGACCGCATTGGTGGTGTGGTCGTCGGTCTTGGCCCAGGAGTAGACCAGAGCGGACTCCCAGTCGAAACCGAACTTCTGGCCGCGCAGCCCGGCAAGCAGCCGGTAGCTGTCGTCCGAGACTTCATAGACGCGCGGCCCGGTGTCGACCGGCCGATAGGTCGTCAAACGCAGTGGCAGGCCCGTGACCGGCACATTGACGAGATTGGGCAGGCGGTTCGGGTTGGCGACGCTGCCGAAAGTCGTGGGGCCGAGCGGGTTGTAGTAGTTGGAAGCAGGGACGGTGATCACTGCGCTCGCCAGAGGCGCCGATTGCTCGCGCAAGCCCGAGAACATGGCGTGGTAGAAACCCGCTTCGCCGAAGAATTCGAGTTCGCCGAAATTGCGGCTGACGGTGGCGAAGGCGTTGTAGCGGTCGACGCCGCCCCTGAGCGTGCGGTCGACGTTCTCGTTGTAGCGCAGCTCGCGATCCACCGCGCCGGTGATCGTGCCGGCCCGCAGACAGAGATTGCCGCTGTAGGTGGTGCTGCTGCAGCCGGCGGCCGTGTTGGAGATCGGTTCGACGCGGAACACGCCGGACGTGGTCAGCGCCGTGGTGCCCTGGCGCACAGCGACCGTCGTCGGGATCACCGTGAAGGACCCCCAGGGCGAGGAGGTGGTGCGGTTGTCGAACGCCGTGTCGCCGGCCCACGGCGTGTCCGCCACGCGCCAGCGATGGTCCTCGCTCGCCGAGTATTCGCGGTCGGTGGCGAGCAGGCGGTTGCGGGTGTAGAAGCCCGCATAGAGCGCGACCCGCGTGCCGTTGTCGAAACGCGTGCCGGCCTTGAGATTGATGGTCGTCTCGCGGTGCGCAGTGCCCTCGGAACCGCCGTACTGCGCCTCCATGCGCAGGCCCTCGTAGTCGTTCTCGAGGACGGTGTTCACCACACCCGCCACCGCGTCGGTGCCATAGATGGCCGCGGCGCCGTCGCGCAGCACCTCGACGCGCTTGACGCCCGCAACCGGAAACGCATTGGTGTTCGCGGTCTGCACCGGGACGAAGTTCTCGGTCTGGGTGCCGGGCGCCGGCACCACGCGCCGCCCGTTGAGCAGCATCAGCGTGTTTCCGGTGCCGAGGCTGCGCAGGTTGACGGACGACGTGTCGCCACGCGCATCGTTGAGGTTGCCGGTGGTGCGTGCCTCCTGGAACTGCACGTCGCCGGCTTGCGGAATCGACCGGAAGAGGTCGTCGCCGGACACCGCGGCCGTGGCGATGATGTCCTCCTTTTCGACCACCGTAACCGGCAGTACCTCGGTGATCTTGGCTCCTCGGATCTGCGAACCGACGATCACCACCTCGGCGAGTTCTTCCTCGGCAGCAGGCGTCTGCGGCGCCGGTTGTTGCGCGGCCGCACCAGCGGCAAAAGCGAGCGAGCCGAGCAGCATCGCGATGCTCTGCCGGACCGTGGCGATTGGAATGACAAACCTGTCTGAAGTGCGACCTTGTTGCATGACCGTGAGAGTTCCTTCCCGAGCGTGGTCGGCAAATATCCGCCAGAAGCGGTGATATTGTCCATCCCGACGAAGGTCGCGGAATGCCGTGACCCTTTGGGAGTAGCCACGGATGAAAACGATGACGACACGCGTGTTGGGGCCATGTCTGGTCGCAATCACGCTGCTGCTGGCCGGCCTCGCTGCCGCACCG
>JBIKVA010000032.1:0-18372 GCA_044357085.1 Steroidobacteraceae bacterium
CACCGAGGCGCTTCTTGATCATGTCCACGCAGCGCGTGAAGGAGGCGCCGCTGCGGTCCATCTTGTTGACGTAGCAGATGCGCGGCACGCCGTAGTTGTCGGCGAGGCGCCAGTTGGTCTCGGACTGCGGCTCGACACCCGCTACGCCGTCGAACACGACGACTGCGCCGTCGAGCACGCGCAGCGAACGGTTCACCTCGATGGTGAAGTCGACGTGCCCCGGGGTGTCGATGACGTTGATCTTTTTCTTGCGCCAGAAGGTCGAAACCGCGGCGCTCTGGATGGTGATGCCGCGCTTCTGTTCCTGTTCCAGGTAGTCGGTGGTCGTCGAGGACTTGAGGTCCTTGGTGTCGTGCACGTCGACGATCGTGTGCTTGCGCCCGGTGTAGTAGAGGATGCGCTCGGTGGTCGTGGTCTTGCCCGCATCGACGTGGGCGATGATGCCGATGTTGCGGATGTCGGCAAGGGGAGTGGTACGGGGCATGGCAGGTTCCGTCTGTCAGTAAGGTTTTCGGGCAAAGAAACCCCTGCCGGATCCGGTTCTGGGCACGCGGGGGCACGGGTAAACCACGCATTATAGTCCGAAAGGCCGGTGCCTATCGATAGCCGGGTTGGTGGGGGACCCCGGGGGCGGGTGCCTCGAGACCGCGGATCGCCTCCCGGTAGTCCGCCCGCAACAGTTCCTGGAAGTGGTGTACGCCCGTCTCGCGGAGCGGGTTGAGCGGCCCGGCGACGTATGAGCCGCTGTCCAGGTTGCGTTGCACCTCGTTGCAGATGCGGATGTCTTCCTGCTGCACCACGTCGGAGAACGCCCGGTCGTTGACCAGCGGCGCCCCCGCGTACAGGAAATCGAACTGCACGCGGCAGCGGTTGCCGGGCAACGGCAGGATCCGGTTGGTCTGCAGGCGCCCGGGCAGGATGTTGAGCATGGTGTTCGGATGGATGAAGTAGTACAGCGCCTCGCCCGAGCCGTACTGGTCCGGGGCGCTCTCGAGGGGACTGGACTGCAGCGAGTGCCAGCGGCCGAGCGTGGTCGCGTAACTGCGATAGTCGAGGATGGCGTTGAGCGTGGGGTGCACCTGCGGGACGTGATAGCCCTCGAGGAAGTTGTCGACGTACACCTTCCAGTTGCAGTCGACGACGTACTCGACCCGCTCGTGGAAGCGCATCTGCGACAGCCGGTGTCCGGCCTGCGCGAGTCGCGCGCCGATGCCTTCGAGGTGGTCCGCGAGTGGTGCCGGGCCCTGTTGCAGGCGACCGAAGAGCAGTCCTTCGAACTCGGCGACTTCGATCTCCGGCAGCATGATCTGCGATGCATCGAAACCGGCGGCACCGCGCATCTCGGGGGCGCTGAGCAGTCGACCGTCGAGTCCATAGGCCCAGCCGTGGTAGCGACAGCGCAGGAAGGTCCTGCCGCCGCCGCTGCAACGTTCGACCGGTCCCGCGCGATGGCGACAGATCGCATGATAGCCACGCAGTCCTGACGCGCTGCGGGTGAGCACGATATCGATGCCACCCGCCGAACTCGTCAGGACGTCGTCCTCGCCCGGCATCTGGCTGGTATGACCCAGGTACTGCCAGTGACGGGCAAAGATTGACGTGCGCTCGAGTTCCGCGAGGGTGTCGCCGCGATAGAGCGCGGCTGGCAGACTGCGTGCACGGGTCGGGTCCTGCGGCGCGAGATCGCCATCAGCGAAGACAGATCGCAGGCGGTGCGAGTCGAGATTCGTCACGTGGCTGATGGTCATGGGGCCGATGATAGAATCCCGCGTGCACGACGGTCATCTCGATGTTGTCCCGTCAAAACGCTCGATGACACCGACCAAGTGCCCATGTCCCATCCCGATCCCATAGAAACATTGCCGCTGCTGGCCGCTCTGCCGCCGGTGGCGAGGGCCGAACTCGCCGGGTGTTGCTCGCCCGTGGAGCTGCGTGCGGGCGAAACACTGTTCGCGGCCGGCGATCCGTCGGATGCCATCTATTTTCTGGTCTCGGGCGCCTTGGGCAGTTGCCTAGACGACGAGCGCGGAGTGCCCCGACTGCTCGGTCGCGTCAAGCCTGGCGAGCCTGTCGGCGAGATGGGCGTGCTGACGGGGAAGCCGCGCTCGACGGACATCGTCGGATTGCGCGACTCGGAACTGTTGCGGCTCAGTCGCGACGATTTCGAGCGGATCGTCTCGGCTTATCCGCAGTCGGTGCTCGCGGTATCGCGCGTCATCATCGAGCGACTCGAGGAACGCAACCGGGCGCGACCCGGTCCGGTACGGCCACGGACGATCTCGCTGTTGCCATTGGTGACCGGGGTCGACGTCGCCAGGGTCGCCGACCGCCTCGTGGCCGAGCTCTCGCAGCGTCTGCGCGTCACGCTGCTCGGGCCGCAGTCGGCGGGTTCGGCGTCGGTGGCGCGTTTGAGCGCGCTCGAGGCCAGCCACGATCTCGTGATCTACCACGCGACCGAACCGGACGACCCGTGGAGCCGGTTGTGCTCGCGACAGGCGGACCTGCGCCTGCTCGTCGTCGATTCGCAACGGCCGCTGCCGGCCGCGCAAGCCCTGGACGGCGATACGCTGACCGGGCCCGTGCACAGTCGCCACCTGCAACGCAGCGAACTGCTGATGGTCCACGCCGGTGGGATCGTGGAGGGTGCTGCGGGTCGCTGGACCGCGGCGATCGAGGCTGCCGGATCGCTGGTCGCGATGCATCACCACTTGCGTGGCGACGGGTGCGGCGACGCCGACCTGCGGCGACTGTCGCGACTCATCTTTGGCGACGCCAGCGGGCTCGTGCTCTCCGGCGGTGGTGCGCGCGGCTTCGCCCATCTTGGCGTGATGCGGGCGATGGTCGAGTCCGGGATCGGTATCGATGTCGTGGGCGGCACCAGCATCGGCGCGATCATGGGCGCATCCTTCGCGGCGGAGCTGGATGACACGGCACGCGTCGACCTCGTCCGGCGAACCTTCGTCGACAGCAATCCGCTAGGGGACTTCACGCTGCCGTTCGCTTCGATGGTGCGCGGCCGACGGGTCAGTGAACGGCTGCAGCAGGTGTTCGGTGATCGCGAGATCGAAGACCTGCCGCTGCCGTTCGTCTGCATCTCGGCCGATCTCAACTCCGGCACGCCCCGAGTACACCGGCGCGGCAAGCTTTGGCTTGCGTTGCGTGCCTCGGTCTCCATTCCGGGAGTGCTGCCGCCCGTGATGCAGGAGGGCTCCGTGCTGGTGGACGGCGGGACGCTCGACAACTTCCCGGTCGGGGTCGTGCGCGGTCTCGGCGCGAGCTGGGTGCTCGGCGTGGATATCGGTTCCAACGCACCCATCGCAAGCGGCGTGGAAGCGACCGACATGCCGGCCATGTGGGACCTGCCGGGGTGGCGGAGCCGCTGGCGCGCCTCGCCGTCGATCTTGCAGATCCTGACGCGCTCCGCGCTGATGCAGAGTTCGGCAGCGGCTTCGGCGAGTCGCCTCGCCGCCGATCTGCTGTTGACGCCGCCGCTGCCGGGGGTTGGCTTGCTCGACTGGAAGGCCTTCGATCAGGCGATCCGGGCGGGTTACGAGCACGCGACGTCGCGACTCGCCGAGTGGCGTCGCAACGGCGGCGCCTAGTTGCCGGAACGCACCAGCCTGCCGGGCCTGGCGGGGGTGATGTCCCCGTTGCGGATCACCGCTTTGCCTGCAACCCAGCTGCCGAGATAACCCCGCGAGGTCTGCAGCAAACGGCGGCCGCCCGCCGGCAGGTCGCGGACGATCTGCGGCCGCTCCGGTGCGACGCAGGTCGGGTCGATGAGGTTGAAGTCGGCGCGCATTCCGGGGGTGATGACGCCGCGATCCTGCAGGCCGACATGCCTCGCGTTGCGGCGCGTCAGCATCTCGACGACCTGCTCGACCGGCAGGCGTCCCGAAGCTCGGTCGCGCACCCAGTGGCTCAGCATGAAGGTCGTCGCGCCCGCGTCGCAGATGGTGCCCACGTGGGCGCCGGCGTCCGACAGACCGAAGAGCGCGCGCGGGTGGGTGAGCATCTCTCGTGCCACCTCGAGCGAGCCGTCGTTGTAGTTGAAGATCGGAAAGTGGATGAGGTTGCTGCCGTCGCCGGCGGCGAGAAAATCGTAGATGGCCTCGAGGGCAGTGCAACCGCGCTGTCGCGCTTGCACGTAGAGGCTGCGCGAGAGGGGCGGTTCGTAATCGACCGTCACGGCCCGACCCGCAACGGCCGATTCGTCGAGCAGCGGAAACATCCGCGCGCAGACGAGTTCGATGCGCGCGAGCATCAGGTCGACGATGGGCGGGATGGAACTGCCGTCGCCGGCGAGCCGCCCCGAGGTTTCGCCGAGGATGCGTGCCTTGCGGGCAGGATCGCGCAGCGCCGCGGCACGTTCCGCCAGCGGCAGCGCGGCGACTTCCACGTAGCCGGGAAAACCCATCAGCGGATGGAACGACGTGTCGAGGCCGAGGATGACACCGATGCCGCGCGGACTCGCCTGCAACGAGATCGGCAGACCGCGGGCGACCGCGCTCTCGGTGCGGTCGCGGATCGCGCGCCACTGTTCGCCGCCCGGATCGCGTTGCAGCCAGGTCATCGACAGCGGGCGGCCGCTCGCGCTCGCCAGCAGCTCGACGAGGTCGAATTCGGTGTCGAAGCCGGTCGGTCCCTGCAGCAGGTTGAAGTCGCTGACGACCTGCACGACGCCATGGTCGAGGCCGTGAAAAGCACCGGCAAGACCCGCGAGTTCCGCGGCCGCCGCCTCCGAGGCGGGCGTGGCCCGGCCGGCGGTGGTGCGGTGGTTGTCGGTGCGTCCCGTGGAGAACCCTGCGGCGCCGGCTTCGAGCGCTTCGCGCAGCAGACGGCGCATCGCTTCGATGTCCGCTGCCGTCGCGGGCTCCTGCGCGAGCGCCCGCTCGCCCATCACCGCCATGCGCAAGGGGTCGTGCGGCACCTGCACGAGGAAGTCGAGGCTGTGCGGCAGACGCTCGAGCGCTTCCATGTATTCGGGAAAAGTCTGCCAGTCGAAGCGCACCCCTTCGGCGAGTGCGGCGCCCGGGATGTCCTCGACACCCTCCATCAATGAAATCAGCCCCTCCACCGCTTGCCGTCGGTTGCCCGGGGCGAGCGGGGCGAAGCCGACGCCGCAGTTGCCGAACATGACGGTGGTCACGCCGTGGTGGATGCTGGGGCTGAAGGTCTCGTCCCAACTCGCCTGGCCGTCGTAGTGGGTGTGCAGGTCGATGAACCCGGGCGTCAGCCAGGCGCCAGGAGCCGCGATGCGCTCGCGGCTGCGCGAGTCGATGCGCCCGACTTCGCTGATCAGGCCGTCGACGATGCCGACATCGGCAGTGCGCGGTGCTGCGCCGGTACCGTCGATGACGGTGGCGCCTTCGATGACGAGATCGAGCATGGCCATCCTCCGGCCGCCGTTCAGGGCGGAATGCGCAAGTCCACACCCACCGGACAATGGTCCGGGAGTTTCCGTTGCAGCGCATCGTCCGGCTCGAAGGTCAGGCGGACGAAGGAATCCGGTGTCCGCCAGGCCGCCAGCTTGCCGTCCAGCACCACATGGTCGATGAAGTTCCGGTAGTTCTGGTCAGGGGAGCAGTTCGAGAAGCGCTGACCTTCGGCGACGTTGACGAGATCGAGGCCCGCCGGATCGCCGTCGTCGATTTCCGTCCACAGGCTACGGATCTGTCCGATTTCGTTGCGGGCAGGCCCCAGGTCGGCGAGCAGGTCGCGGTTGAAGTCGCCGAGCACGCCGAAGCGCCGCCCGGCCGCGGCCTGTCGGTCGATCCAGTCTTCGAGGGCCGGGAGCTGCCGCGCGAGGTCCGCGCACTCGCGCTTGGGGTCATCGAGGGGGCGGCGGCCGCAGCCCGACTTGAGGTGCACCGACAGCAACCTGATTTCGCGCCGCTCGCCCGGATAGAGGACGAGTTCGGCGCCATGCCGCAGGCGCCCGTCGGGAGACAGCGACACCAGATCCGGACCGCAGCGGTGCGGAATGCCCTTGCGGATCGCGAAGCCGTTGTTCTGGACGTGCACGCGACGCGTGAAGCAGAAGTCGTGGTTGCGGAAGACCTTGCGCGCTGCAGCGACGCCATCGACCTCCTGCAGGGCGATGACATCGGCATCGAGTTGCCGCACGTAGCGTTCGATCACCGTGAAATCGAGGGTGGAGCGTTCCAGTTCCTGAGCGGTGTTGCAGGGGATCGAGCGCTTGCGGGGTCCGAGCGCGACGTCGCGTGGCACGCAGGTCCGTGCCAGACCGGGAAAGTCCTCGGGGGCGATCAGCCACTCCATGTTCCAGGTGGCGATGCGCAGGGTGCCGGGCCGTGCCGCCTCGGCGTCCACGCCCGAAACGCCGAGGGCGAGCAGGGCGATGGCGAGGAGGGTGCGCAGCGGAAGATTCATGACCCATTGTCGCTGTGCCTGACCGCAGCGTGCAAATCGCTCAGGGTCGGGAATTCGTGGAAAACGCGGCCCGTGCTAGCCTCGGCACATGGGTAACGACGTTCAAGGCTATCGCCGCCTCTTCGGCGTAATCGGTCCCTCGACCAACACCATCGTGCAGCCGGATTTCGACGACATGCGGCCGCACGGTGTCACCAACCACTACAGCCGCATCTTCACCCCCAATTCGCGGGCGATCAGCGACGAGACCTTCATGGCGGCCACGCAGAAGATCTCGCAGGGCGTGATCGACGCGGTACGCAGCGTCATGACCTGCGAACCGGACTACCTGGTCATGGGCATGTCGGCCATCACGTTCTACGGTGGCGCCGCGGGCGCGGACGAGTTCCAGCGCATGGTCGAGCGCGAGTCCGGCCTGTCCATCTCGGTCGGTTCGCACTCGTGCACCGCGGCGCTCAAGGCCTATGGCGGCGTTCGCCGCATCGCTTTCCTCTCGCCGTACTACCCGGTCGCCAACGCCGAGGTTCGGCGGTATTTCGCCGACGTGGGCTACGAGACGGTGCGCGACGTACCGATGCGCGCGCCCTCCTGGACGGGCATTGCGCAGATCCCCGAAGACCGTTGCCGACAGGTGCTGCGCGAACTCGACGGTCCCGATGTCGACGCCATCATCCAGGTGGGCACCAACCTGTCCATGGTCCGTCTCGCCGCCGAGGCGGAGGACTGGCTGGGCAAGCCCGTCATCGCCATCAACACCGCGACCTACTGGCATGCGTTGCGCGCCAACGGCATCAACGACCGCATCCAGGGTTTCGGGCGGCTGCTGTCCGACCACTGAGAGACCACCATGCTCGAACTCAAGCACGAACTGAAACTCGCCAAGACGCGCGATGAAAAGGCGCGCATGAACTTCGTCTCCGGCCTGCGTGCCCATGTGCTCAACGACATGGCGAACGGCATGCGCGCGGTGTACGAGGGCGAGGTGGAACCCGCCTTCCGTCACGCCCGCAAGCGCGTACCCAAGGACGGACCCGAAGTTCACAAGGCGATCAAGCCGAACGAGTACTTCCGGTTCTATTCCAGTCTGCGCGTGACCGCCCAGGACATGGTCTGGCAGTCGGTGTTCGGACCGCTGGAGCGCAACCGCGATGCGCTCAAGGCCAAGGCCTCGCGGCTCTCCGGCCGCAAGGGGTCGCTCACCCTGAATCCCGGTTTGGAGGTGCCGCGCTACGTGTCGGCACTCGACGTGCACCTCATGGCCGGCAACTACGACGGCGAGTACGAGAGCGACGATCTCGCCGCCGGGGCGCTCTACGACAACGGGCTCGCGGTGTTCTCGTTCGGCCTGATGGGACAGAACCTCGACGACATCGGCCAGTCGATCGCGGGGTTCATCCGTCTCAAGCACCCGGACATGAAGCCGCGCAAGATCCTCGACCTGGGCTGCACCATCGGCCACAACACGGGCTCCTGGAAAGACTGCTTTCCCGAAGCCGAAGTGCATGGCATCGACGTCGCCGCGCCCTGCCTGCGCTATGCGCATGCGCGGGCCGAGGCCCAGGGCCGCGCGGTCCACTTCCATCAGATGAATGCCGAGGCGCTCGACTTCCCGGACGCGAGTTTCGACGTGGTGTTCTCCTCGATGTTCCTGCACGAGGTGCCGAAGAAGGGCATCGCCAACATCATGCGCGAGGCCTACCGCGTGTTGCGGCCGGGCGGGCTGATGCTGCACATGGAGCTGCCGCCGAATTCGCAACTCTCACCCTACGATGCCTTCTATCTCGACTGGGACAGCGCCTACAACAACGAGCCGTTCTACAAGCCGTTCCGCGACCTGCAGCCCGAGCAGCTGTGTCGGCAGGCCGGCTTCGATCCGCGCAAGTACGTGCAGTTCGTCATTCCCTCGGTCGGCTGGTACGGCGAAAAGGTCTGGAGCGAGGCGGCCATGCGGCCACGCGACGTCGACAACGACAAGACCGGACGCCTGACCGACGGAATTCTTTGGTATTGCTTCGGAGCCTGGAAGTGAGCGGCCCGCGCAAGGCCAAGGCGCCCGTTCGCCGCCGGCGCACTGTGGCACCCGAGCCCGCCGCGCAGGCACAGCGCGCCGCACAGTCGCCGACCGCCGCCGAGCGGCGGCCCATGCGACGCACGATCCGCGGCGGCCGACCCTATTTCTTCGACGATCCGGCCATCGACAAGGTGCTGAACATGGTCGTCGTGCTCGGCAGCGAGGTGTGGACGCTGCGCGAACGGGTCGCTGCCATGGAGGCCGTCCAGGTCCGCCGCGGCGGCCTCGTCGCCGGCGAGGTCGATGCCCACGAGTTCTCGGCCGAAGACGAGTCGCGTCTTGCCGCCGAGCGCAAGGAATTCATCGACAGCCTGTTCCGGATCCTCCAGGAACAGGTCGAGCAGGCCCGCGGCCGTGCCGCTCAGGCGGACCGCAGCGCCTGATCGAGATCGGCCTTCAGGTCCTCGATATGCTCGATGCCGATCGACAGCCTGACCATGTCCTCCGACACGCCGGCCTTGGCGAGCTCCTCCGGCGATAGCTGCCGATGGGTCGTTGATGCCGGATGGGTTGCCAGCGAGCGCGCGTCGCCGATGTTGACCAGGCGGATGACGAGCTGCAGTGCATCGAGGAACTTCTCGCCCGCCGCGCGTCCGCCCTTGACGCCGAAAGTGAGGATGCCGGAAGCCCGTCCACCCATGTATTTCCTCACGAGCCCATGGCTCGGGTGGTCCTCGAGGCCCGCGTAGTTGACCCAGCTCACCGCGGGGTGCGACTGCAGAAACCGTGCTACCGCGAGCGTGTTGTCGCAGATGCGGTCCATGCGGACGGCGAGAGTCTCGACGCCCTGCAGGATCAGGAAGGAATTGAACGGCGAGATCGCCGCGCCCATGTTGCGCAGCGGGACGACCCTGGCGCGGCCGATGTAGGCCGCCGGCCCGAGGGCCTCGGTGTAGACCACGCCGTGATAGGACACATCCGGCTCGTTGAGGCGCGGGAACCTGGCCTTGTGTTCGGCCCAGGGGAACTTGCCGGAGTCGACCAGCACCCCGCCGATGCTGTTGCCATGGCCGCCGAGATACTTGGTCAGCGAATGCACGACGATGTCGGCACCGTGCTCGAAGGGGCGGCAGAGATAGGGCGAGGGCACCGTGTTGTCGACGATCAGCGGCACGCCGTGCCGGTGCGCGATGGCGGCGATGGCGCCGAAATCGGTGACGTTGCCGAGCGGATTGCCGATCGACTCGCAGAACACGGCCTTGGTGCGGTCATCGATGAGCTTCTCGAAGTCGCCGGGCTGGCGGTAATCGGCGAACCGCACTTCGATGCCGAACTGCGGCAGCGTGTGCGCGAACAGGTTGTAGGTGCCGCCGTAAAGTGCGCTGGAACTGACGATGTTGTCGCCCTGTCCGGCGATGGTCATGATCGAGTACGTCACCGCGGCGCTGCCCGAGGCGAGCGCCAGCGCGCCGATGCCCCCCTCGAGTTCGGCGATGCGCTTCTCGAGCACATCGCTGGTCGGATTCATGATGCGCGTATAGATGTTGCCCTGGACCTTTAGATCGAACAGGTCGGCGCCGTGCTGCGCGCTGTCGAACGCATACGACGTCGTCTGGTAGATCGGCACCGCCACCGACTTGGTGGTGGGGTCGGGCGAGTAGCCGCCGTGGACGGCGATGGTTTCAGGACGCATGGTGCTTGTCTCCGGCGAGCCAGGGGCGGATCAGGTTGTCGAACGTGGAGAAGTCTACGAGGAAGGCGTCGTGTCCGGCGAGACTATCGAGCCGCGCGAACGTGGTGGGCACGCCGGCGGCGCGCAGCGCCGCTGCCACCCGCGACTGTTCTTCGATGCTGAACAACTGGTCGCGCTCGACGCCGATCACGAGAGCCGATTCGAGTCCGGAGCGTCTGAAGATCGCCACCGGTTCGCCGTGTGCGGCGAGATCGAATCGGTCCAGCGCTTCGGACAGCCGCAGGTAACTGTTGGCATCGAAGGCGTCGACGAACTTCTCGGCCTGCTGTTCGAGATAATCCTGGACAGCGAATTCGCGTCCCGTCGTCGACGGCTGGCGGCCGAAGCGTCGCTGCAGTTCATCCGCCGAGCGATAGGTGACGGTGCCGATCTTGCGGGCGAGGGCGAGTCCCGACCGCGGCGGCGCCGCGGGCGGGTAATCGCCGCCGCGCCACGCCGGATCGCTGCGCACCGCATCGCGCTGGATGCTGCGCAGCGCGATCGCGTGGGCCGAGGCCGCATCGGTTCCGGAAATCGACAACAGGTGACGCGCGGCCTTCGGGAACAGCGCCACGTACGCGAGCACGGTGGAGCCGCCGAGCGACGGTCCGCCCACGGCGTGCGCACGCTCGATCCCGAGGTGCTCCAGCACCGCGTGTCCCCCGCGGGCGATGTCCTCGATGGCAATCGCCGGAAAGCGCACACCGTAAGGTTTGCCGGTCGCCGGGTCGAGGGACGTGGGTCCCGTCGAGCCGAAGCAGCTGCCGAGCGAGTTCACGCAGACGACGAAGAACTTCGAGGTGTCGAGCGCGCATCCCGGGCCGATCATCAGTTCCCACCAGCCCGGCCGCAGATTCTGTCTGCTCGAGGCGGCGTGGGCCGAGGGCGAGAGCCCGGTGAAGAGCAGGATCGCGTTGCTGCGCGCGGCGTCGAGCTGGCCCCAGCTTTCATAGGCCACCACGGCGCCGCGCAGTTCGCCGCCGCCATGCAGGCGAAACGGCTCGGGCAGCGGTGCAAGCCCGCTGGCCGACGGGATGAAGAACTCGGGCGCGGCGTTCATGGCTCGGGGTCGCTGCCTTCGGGAATGTCCGCGAACAGCGCCGTCGACAGGTAGCGTTCGCCGGTGTCGGGCAGCATGGCGAGGATCACCGAGCCGGCCGCAGCGGTGCGCGCCACCTCGAGCGCAGCGGCGAACGTGCCACCGCAGGAGATGCCGCAGAAGATACCCTCGCGCCGCGCGAGCTCGCGCGCCGTCTCGAGCGCCGCGTTGTCACTCACCGGCACGATGCGATCGGCGATGCTGCGGTCGAGCACCTTGGGGATGAAGTCCGGCGTCCAGCCCTGGATCTTGTGGGGCGAGAACGGCTTTCCGGACAGCAACGCGGCTGCCTCGGGTTCGGTCGCGACGATCTGCACCTCGGGACGGGCCAGCTTGATGACCTGTCCTGCGCCGGTCAGCGTGCCGCCCGTACCCCACCCGGAGACAAAGAAATCGAGACGCCGGCCGGCGAAGTCGCGCAGGATTTCGGGGCCCGTGGTGCTGCGGTGGTAGGCGGGATTCGCCTCGTTCTCGAACTGGCGGGCGAGGAACCAGCCATGTCTCACGGCCAGTTCCTCGGCCTTGCGTACCATGCCGGAGCCGCGTTCAGCAGCGGGCGTGAGGATGACCTTCGCACCGAGGGCGCGCATGATCTTGCGACGCTCGATCGAGAAAGTTTCCACCATCACGGCAACGAAGGGATAGCCCTTTGCGGCGCACACCATGGCGAGTGCGATGCCGGTGTTCCCCGAGGTCGCCTCGACCACGGTCTGTCCCGGTTGCAGCGTGCCGCGGCGCTCCGCGTCCTCGATGATCGCGATCGCAAGCCGGTCCTTGACCGAGTGCAGCGGGTTGAAGGCCTCGCACTTCACGTACATCGTGACGTGGGCCGGGGCGAGATGGTTGATGCGCACGACCGGTGTGTTGCCGATGGTGCCGAGGATGCTGTCGTGGATCATGCACGGCAGGATAGGTGCGCCGGCGCCGATGCAGGCGTCGCAACGGGCATGCCGCGATAACGACCCGTTATGATGCTGCCCGTCATGAGCCCCCCGACCCGCGGCGATCGCCCGCAAGACCCCGAGCACTCCCGGCAGGATGGTGCGGGTCAGCACGAAGATGCGCACCGGCAGCAGGGCGAGCGGCTGCAGAAGGTGCTGGCGACGCTGGGTCTCGGCTCGCGACGCAGCATCGAGGAATGGATCCGCGACGGCCGCATCCGCGTCAACGATGTGGTCGCGCAACTCGGCACCCGGGTGGTACCTGCGGATCGGGTAACCGTCGATGGCACTCCCGTGGCGTTGCTGTCCGGACCTGCCGACGAGCCGGCGGCGACCGTGGTGCTCGGCTACCACAAGCCGGTCGGCGAGGTGACGACACGGCACGATCCGCAGGGCAGGCCCACGGTCTTCGAGCGTCTGCCGCCGCCGCCTGCAGGGCGCTGGATCGTCGTCGGCCGTCTCGACGTCAACACTTCGGGACTGCTGCTGTTCACCACCGACGGTGAACTCGCGCATCGGCTGATGCACCCGTCCTCGGAGGTGGAGCGCGAGTATCTCGTCCGCGTTCGCTCGCAGCCGACTCCCGCAACACTCGAGAGCCTGCGCCGCGGCGTGGAACTCGAGGACGGCTGGGCGCGGTTCGATCGTATCGAGGCCGAGAACGCCACCGATGGGCACGCGTGGTTTCGCGTCGTGCTGCACGAGGGCCGAAACCGCGAGGTGCGACGCCTGTGGCGCGCGGTCGGCCACGAAGTCAGCCGCCTGATGCGACTGCGTTACGGGCCGGTCAGCCTGCCCCGCGATCTGCGGCCCGGCGAGTCGCGGCTGCTGCCACCGGAACTCGTACAGGCGTTGCGGCGGGTCTCAGGTTCCGCTGCGGGCGGCGGGCAGCACCCGGCGATATAGCAGCACGGCGCCGAGAACGAGCGCGCCGGCGGCGACGCCAACCCCCGCATCGAGCAGCAGCGCCAGCGGTCCGGTGGCGTGAGGCATGAACGGCAAGGAATGAGTCAGGATGCCGCCACCGACGAGGAACATCGCCACGGTGCCCGCGATGCCGAGCGCGCTCATCAGCCGCGGCGCCGCGAGCAGCAGACCCCGGCCGAGTCCGCGCAGCGCGCGACCGGCGGGGCCCTGGTCGGTGCGTGCAGCGAGGTGCGCGCCCGCATCGTCCATCTTCACGATCCCCGCGACCAGTCCATAGACGCCGATCGTCATCAGGACTGCGATGGTGACGAGCACGCCGATACGGGTGCCGAGCGGCGCATCGGCGACGGTACCGAGGGTGATCACGATGATCTCGGCGGAGAGGATGAAGTCGGTGCGGATCGCGCCGCGGATCTTGTCGCGCTCGAAGGCGACGAGATCGACTGCGGGATCGGCGACGGCTGCCGTCAGTGCCGCATGGGCGGTCGCGTCCTCGGCGCGGTCGTGCAGCAGACGGTGGGCAAGTTTCTCGGCGCCCTCGAAGCACAGGAACAGCCCGCCCAACACCATGAGCGGCGTCACCAGCCACGGCGCGAAATAGCTGATCAGCAGCGCGGCCGGGACGAGGATCGCCTTGTTGAACGCCGAGCCCTTCGCCACCGCCCAGACCACGGGCAGTTCGCGTGCTGCGCGTACGCCCGTGACCTGTTCGGCATTGACCGCCAGATCGTCGCCGAGCACACCGGCGCTTTTCTTTGCTGCGACCTTGCTGAGCACGGCGACGTCGTCGAGCACCGTTGCGATGTCGTCGAGCAGCGCGAGGAGTGAACCAGTCATATGGCATGATCGTGCCATGAATCCGCTGCGTCGGGTGCGCCAAGCATTCTGGGGCCTCGTGTTCGCGGCGCTGTGGCGACGGGTCCGTGACGCAGGCGATACCCCGCCGGCGGCATTCAGTGTCCTCATCCGCGGCGGCACCGTGTACGACGGCAGCGGCGCCGCGCCGGTCGTCGCCGATGTCGGCCTGGTCGGCGACCGTATCGCCGCCGTGGGCGATCTCGGCTGGATGGGCGGTCGCACCGAGATCGATGCGCGCGGTCTCGCCATCGCGCCGGGGTTCATCAACAGTCTGTCGTGGGCGACCGAGTCGATCATCGAGGACCCGGCGGCCGAAAGCGACCTGCGTCAGGGTGTCACCGTCGAGGTGTTCGGCGAGGGGCTGTCGATGGGTCCCCTGAATGCGCAGATGCGGCGCGAACTGCGGCTGCGGCGCGGCGCCAGCCGCTACCCGGCCGACTGGCATTCGCTCGGCGAGTATCTCGAGTTCCTCGAGAAGCGCGGCGTAGTGCCGAACGTGGCCTCGCTCGTCGGCGCGACGACGGTGCGCATCCACGAGCTCGGGCACGCCAACCGCACGCCGACGGCCCGCGAACTCGTACGCATGCAGGATCTCGTCCGCAGTGCCATGGCCGAAGGCGCGCTGGGTGTCGGTTCCTCGCTCATCTATGCGCCGGCGGTCTTCGCCGGCCACGACGAGTTGCGCGCGCTCGCACTGGCCGCGGCCGAGTCGGGTGGCGGTTACTACTCGCACCTGCGCAGCGAGTCCCGGCAACTCCCGGCGGCGGTCGACGAGCTCATCGACATCGCGCGGGCGACGCGGGCGCACGCCGAAATCTGGCACTTCAAGGCCGCCGGCCGCGACAACTGGCCGTTGCTCGAGCTGGCCATCCAGCGAATCGAGGCGGCGCGCGCCGAAGGACTGGACGTCGCCGCCAACGTCTACCCCTACCTTGCGGGTGCTTCGGGCTTCGACGCGGCGATGCCGCCCTGGGTGCAGGAAGGTGGCCATGCAGAGTGGCTGCAGCGCCTGCGCGATCCGCAGCTGCGCGCGCGGGTTGTCAAAGAAATAGAAGCCAGCCATCCGGACTGGGAAAGCCTGTACGCGGCCGCCGGCTCCGCCGCCAACGTGCGCCTGCTCGGTTTCCGCCACGCCGCATTGCAGCAGTACTGCGGCCGCACCCTCGCGGAGGTGGCGCAGGCGCGCGGCCGCAGCCCGGCGGAGACCATCGTCGATCTGGTGCTCGAGGACGACAGCCGCGTGCATGCCGCGTACTTCATGATGTCCGAAGAAAACCTGCGCCGGCTCATCGCGCTGCCCTGGGTCGCGGTGTGTTCCGACGAGGAAGCACTGGCGCCGCGCGGGGCCTTCCTGCAGCACGCGCCGCATCCGCGCGCCTACGGCGCGTTCGCACGCTTTCTCGGCCACTACGCGCGCGATGCGGGATTGATCGATCTGGCCGAGGCGATACGCCGGCTCACCAGTCTGCCGGCGGGAAACCTGCGGCTCGTCGATCGGGGCCTGCTGCATGCCGGCGCATACGCCGACGTGGTGGTGTTCGATCCGGTGCGCGTCCGTGACCTCGCAACCTACGTGCAGCCGCACCAGTTCGCGGCCGGCGTGCGCCATGTGTTCGTCAACGGCCAGTGGGCGCTGCGCGACGGCGTACCCACCGGCGCGCGCCCTGGACGCTTCGTGCGCGGCCCCGGTCAGCGGAACTTGTCTGGGCGCAGCACTTCGACGTCGACCACCCACATCACGATGGCGTAGTGCTCGTAGTATTTTTCCCGCAGCCGCGTGAGCACCCGCTCGGCGAGCGGCGTGTCGCAGACGATTTCGACGCGGATGTTGCTGCTGTGTCCCCAGTGCGAGGCGCGCACGCCCTGGTCACCGCGTCCGCGCGCGTCGCTGATGGTGTATCCGCCCACTCCCAGGGATTCGAGCTCGCGCACGAGATCGCGCTCGAGATTCGACTCGGTGATCACGGTGAGCAACTTGCGATGGCTTTGGGCAACGCCGGTCATGGGGAAACTCCGAGCAGCCATTCTGCGATCTTGCGGTAGAGCGGGATGCCCACCAGGATGTTGAAGGGAAAGGTGATGGCCAGGGCCGCGGTCAGCGACAAGGCGGGGTTCGCTTCCGGAACCGCCGAACGCATCGCCGCCGGCGCGGCGATGTAGGAGGCGCTTGCCGCGAGCGTCGCGAGCAGGATGGATCCGCCCAGCGAGAGGCCCATGAGATGGGCGAAACCGAGGCCGATCATGGCGAACAGCGGCGGGATCAGCAGCGCAAAAGCGCCCATGAAAAAGCCGTAACGACGGAACCCACCGAGGTGATCGGCGGCGATCAGGCCCATTTCAAGCAGGAAAATGGCGAGAATCCCCTTGAAAAGGTCGAAAAACAGCGGCGCGACCGGAGCCAGTCCCTCGGCCTCCGCTGCCCAGCCGATGATCAGACCGCCGATCAGCAGCAGCACGCTGCGCCCAAGGAGCACCTCGTGGGCAATTTCGCCCCAGGGCGCGCCGGCCTGCAGGCCGCGCGCGAGCAGGATGCCGAGCACGATCGCCGGAATCTCGAGCAGCACCAGCAGCAACGGCAGGGTCGGCTCGTAGGCAATGCCGGCGCTGGCAAGGAAGGCGACCGCGACCGCGAACGTGCCGATGCTCACCGAACCATAGTGGGCGGCGACCGCAGCGGCGTTGCTCCGGTCCAGGCGCCCAATCTGTCGAAGCACGAAAAAAGCCAGAAAAGTCAGCAAGATACCGAGCACCAGGGTCAGCATCAGATCGATCGCAAGGCCGTCGGCAGGCTGCCGCGCGAGCTCGATCCCGCCCTTCATGCCGATGGACAGCAGCAGTACCGTACTGACGAATTCGTAGATCGCCGGCGGCAGCCTCAGGTCGGCTTTCATGACTCCGGCCGCAAGCCCGAGTGCGAAGAAGAGAACGATCGGATCTAGACCCACGTTGGCCCCGCCTCCCTGCGGTGGATATGCCCGGGGAATGATCCCCCGTAAACGGGCCCGCATGTTGGCCGTTGACACCTTCGCCCGCAGAAATCAGAATAGGCGGCTCGTTTCACGCGGAGGGGTACCCAAGCGGCCAACGGGAGCAGACTGTAAATCTGCCGGCTCACGCCTTCGTAGGTTCGAATCCTACCCCCTCCACCAGTCGAGCGGGAACAGCAGCGCGTGGCAGGCGGTTGTAGCGGATCCTGCGGGCTCACCCACAGTTTGAACGAAGCGGGTGTAGTTCAATGGTAGAACCTCAGCCTTCCAAGCTGATGACGTGGGTTCGATTCCCACTACCCGCTCCAGGTTTAGGCTCACGTAGCTCAGTTGGTAGAGCACGTCCTTGGTAAGGACGAGGTCACCGGTTCAATCCCGGTCGTGAGCTCCAGTTTAGAGATGTACAGGCGCCATTGATCGAAGGTTTCAGGAGATAGAGACGTGTCCAAGGAAAAATTCGAACGCAACAAGCCGCACGTGAACGTTGGGACGATTGGTCACGTTGACCATGGGAAGACGACGTTGACGGCGGCGTTGACGAAGGTGATGGCCGAGACGCATGGCGGTCAGTTCATGGCGTACGACCAGATTGACAAGGCGCCTGAAGAGAAGGCGCGCGGCATCACGATTTCGACGGCGCACGTGGAGTACCAGTCGAAGGAGCGTCACTACGCGCACGTGGATTGCCCTGGGCACGCGGACTACGTGAAGAACATGATCACGGGTGCGGCGCAGATGGACGGGGCGATTTTGGTGGTGTCTGCGGCGGACGGTCCGATGCCGCAGACGCGGGAGCACATTTTGCTCGCGCGTCAGGTGGGTGTGCCGTACATCGTGGTGTTCATGAACAAGGCGGACATGGTGGACGACAAGGAGCTTTTGGAGCTCGTGGAGATGGAAGTTCGCGAGTTGCTGAGCACGTACAAGTTTCCTGGCGACACGACGCCGATCGTGGTGGGTTCTGCGCTGAAGGCGCTTGAGGGTGACACGAGTCCGATCGGGGTGCCTGCGGTGATCAAGCTGGTGGAGGAGATGGACAAGTACATTCCTGTGCCGAAGCGCGACGTTGACAAGCCGTTCCTGATGCCTGTGGAAGACGTGTTCTCGATTTCCGGCCGTGGCACGGTGGTGACGGGTCGTATCGAGCGCGGCATTGTGCGTGTGAACGAAGAAGTCGAGATCATTGGGCTGAAGGACACGCAGAAGACGACGTGCACGGGCGTTGAGATGTTCCGCAAGTTGCTCGATGAGGGGCAGGCTGGGGACAACGTGGGCGTTTTGCTGCGTGGCACGAAGCGCGAGGACGTTGAGCGCGGTCAGGTTTTGGCGAAGCCCGGCAGCATCATGCCGCACACGAAGTTCGAGTGTGAGGTGTACGTGCTGACGAAGGAGGAGGGTGGCCGTCACACGCCGTTCTTCAAGGG
>JBIKVA010000033.1:0-18358 GCA_044357085.1 Steroidobacteraceae bacterium
TGAAGATGGCGCAGGTGGCCGCGGCGACCGACGTGCTCGATCCTGCGTTCGACCCGTTCGCCGGACGGCCGGCGCTTGCAGCGTGGTATCGGCCGATGGCCCGCAAGAAGATCTTCCGCGAACCGCTCGTCCGTCTCGACTGACGCCACGCCAGGACACCGGTTTACCGACCGAGGACCCCATGCCCATTCCCCACCGACGCATTCGCGGCAAATTGCACTACAGCAGCGACCAGCCGCAGCGCCCCGGCGCCGAGCGCGGGCGCGAGCACTTCACCATCACCGTTGCGGCCGACGGTCGCCGTACACTGCGCGCCTGCACCGAAATCGACGACGCACCGAACGTCCTGCGCGACGTCACCCTCAGCCTCAGAGCCGACTGGACACCTGAGGACGCGTTCGTGCGCTTGTCGGTCGGCGACCGCTTCACGGGTTCGAGTTGGTTCCGCTTTACCGACACGTTTGCGGAGTGCGAGGGCTGGACGACAGCCGAGGGACGCATCTCGCAGCGCTGGCCACTCGGCCGACGTCTCGACGGGTTCGGCACCCATCCGATCCAGGCGGACGCGTGGATCACCAGCATGGTGGATCTCGCGAGCGCCGAGGCCGGGCCGCTGCCTCACCGCGGCGAGTACGACAACCTGCTGATGTGTTCGCTGGATCATCGAGGTGCGACGGGGCCGATGCTCATGCAGTTCCAGCGACCCGTGAAACTCGCCTTCATCGGTCGCGAGCGCATCACCGTCAAGGCGGGGAGTTTCGAAGCGCTGCACTACCGCTTTGCCGAGACCACCGACGACGGCAGCGGCGAGACCCGCAACGAGCCCGGCAAGCACCCGCCCTACGATCTCTGGTGCACTGCCGACGGCGACCGCGTTTGCCTGCTGGCGCACGTCGGCGGCTACATGATGACCCGCTACGAACTCGTCGAGTACGAGTGCGTCGAGGCGCGCGATTGAGACCGGCGCGGGGACTGCCTGCGCCTGCAACCGCCGCGGTCATCGCGCTGGCGCTGGCGTTCGCAGGGCTGGGCGCGAGCGCCGAGAGTCTGGCACGCCGCTCCGCGACCGGTGAGCCGCAGACCCTGGATCCGCAGCTTTGGACCTACGGCCAGGACGGTAACATCGCACAGGATCTTTTCCAGGGGCTGACCACCCTCGATCCGCGCGCCGACGTGGTCCCCGGGCAGGCCGAGTCCTGGGCCATTTCCCCTGACGGGCGCACCTATACCTTCAAGCTGCGGCGCAACCTGCAGTGGTCTGACGGCCGGGCGATCAGCAGCGCCGATTTTCTTTGGTCATTTCGCCGCCTGTTCGATCCGTCGACGGCCTCGCCGGCGGTGGCGCTGCTCTATGTCATCCGCAACGGCAAGGACGTCAACCGCGGCGCCAAGCCCGTGAGCACGCTCGGTGTCACGGCACCGGATCCGTACACGCTGGTCCTCGAACTCGAACATCCCGCGCCTTACCTGCTCGACCTGCTGGTTCATCGCGCCTTCCCCGTGCCGCGCCACGTCATCGAGAAACACGGCCGCGAGTGGACCCGGCCGCAGAACATCGTCTCCAACGGAGCGTTCAGGTTCGGCGAGTGGCGACCGGGCAGCCACGTGCGTCTGGTCCGCAATCCGCGTTTCCATGCCGCGGCGAGCGTGCGCCTCGACGCCATACACCACGTCCCGATCGAGGACCCGAAGAGCGCCGTGGTGCGCTACCGCGCCGGCGAGCTCGATGTCGCGGTGACGCTGCCATCCGACCAGATCGACGATCTGCGCCGCAATTTCCGCGACCAGTTGCGCCTCGTCACGCAGATCGGCCTCGAGTACCTGGCCTTCAACACCCGCCGCGGTGCGACCGCCGACGTGCGTGTGCGCCGCGCGCTGTCCATGGCGATCGACCGTGATCTGATCGTCGCGCGGATCACCCGTGCCGGCGAACCGCCGGCCTGGTGCATGGTGCCGCTAGGGGTGGTGAACTACCCGCAGCGCGGCTGCGCGGATTTCGCCGGGCAGCCTCAGGCGCAGCGGGTGGCTGAGGCGCGGCGATTGCTCGGCGCGGCAGGCTATGGTCCCTCTAAGCCGCTCGTGCTGCGGTTTCGCGTCAACAACTCCGACACGCAGCGAAAGATTGCCCTCGCCATCATCTCGATGTGGCAGCCCCTCGGAGTACGCGTCGAACTGATCGGCACCGAGATGAAGGCGCATCAGCAGGCCGTGGCGCAGGGCGACTTCGATGTCGCTCGCGGCGCCTGGTACGGCGAGGATCGGGATGCGCTGTCTTTCCTGCGCCTGCTCGATGCGCGGGCACCGGCCCTGAACATCTCCGGATATTCGAACGTCGAGTACCAGCGACTGCTCGATGCTGCGGACGCCACGGCTGATCTCGTCGCCCGTGCAAGCTTCCTGCAGCGGGCCGAGGCGCTGGCGATGCGCGAGCAGCCCGTGGCGCCGGTGCACGTGTACGTGAGTCGGCGCCTGGTGTCACCCCGGGTACAAGGTTGGGTGGACAATCCGCGCGGGCTGCACCTCAACCGCTATCTCTCGATCAGTTCTATCCACTCTCCGGCGGCGCCTGCGAGCACACCCGCGCGACGGCCCCCATAGGGCGCTTCGGCCCGGGCAGCGGGAGACACGCGCCAGGGCAGCTGGCGCGCATCGAGGTCGGCGACCACGAAGCTCACCATGGCCATCCCCGGAGGCAGATCGCCGTCCCGGCGCGGTCGCGGCAGCGTGAGCGACGGATACTCGTCGAGTTCGATCAGGAAGCCGGGCGAGATCGGCACCAGCGCAATCGGTGTCAGGGTCCCGGCCGGCAGCCCGAGGCTCTGCTGCAATACTTTGACGGTGGAGAGGTAGGGTTCGGTGACGGTCTGCCCGAGCCGATCCCGATAAAACGCCCGCATGTCCGTCATCGATGGTCCGCCCAGCACCACGATGAACGTCCGGTCCACGAACGCGCGCGCCGGAGTCTTGATGAACGTTCCGCCCTCGGGCGGAATGCGCGTGAAATAGTTGAGTTCGTCGGCCGGGCCGAGGGCCTGCATCGCCAGCACCTTGGGGCTCGACCCGAGGGGTGCCGTAGGCCCGATCACGCGGAAGGGCGAGTCCTCTGCGCCGAACTTGCGCTCCAGCGCCGCCGGGTCCTCGACGAGGATCTCGTTGGAGTTCCAGCCGTGGGTGCGCATGGCGGAGTAGCCGGCGGTGGGCGGACGCTCGATCAGGCGCAGATGTACATCGGCACCGCTCGCGCTCTGCAGCAGCAGATAACGGCTTCCCGCCACGGCGGGGGCATCCCAGCTCGCCGCCAGTGAGGCGGAAATCTCGCCACGTTCGGTGACCTGGAAACCCAGCCATTGCGCATACGCCCGTTCCGCGGCGGCGAGGTCGGGAACGACGAGGGTCACCATCAGGATCGCCGTGAGCATTGCGAGATTCCTTTTCAGCCGTGAAGCGGGCAGTGTACGCAGCCACTGGTTTCGACGGGAGGATGCGGTGATCGATCTTTACTACTGGCCGACACCCAACGGCCACAAGATTCCCATCATGCTCGAGGAGTGCGGGCTCGAGTACCGGGTCAAGCCGGTGAACATGCTGCGCGGCGAGCAGTTCCGGCCGGCGTTCCTGCGGATCAATCCGAACAACAAGATTCCCGCGATCGTCGACCGCGACGGGCCCGGCGGTACGCCGTTCGCGCTGTTCGAGTCGGGTGCGATCCTGCAGTACCTCGCCGAGAAGACCGGGCGCTTCATGCCGCGCGAGCGACGCGCCCGATACACGGTCATCCAGTGGCTCACTTTCCAGGTTGCCAATGTCGGGCCGATGTTCGGCCAGTGCGGACATTTCCTCGGCTATGCCCCGCGGAAGATCCGCTATGCGATCGACCGTTACCGCAACGAGACCTTGCGTCTCTACGGCGTGATGGACCGCCGGCTCGCCAACCACGAGTTCCTGGCCGACAAGTACTCCATCGCCGACATCGCGACCTGGCCATGGCTCCGGGTGCGATGGTTGCACCGGATCGACCTCGGTGACTTTCCCAACGTCGATCGCTGGTATCGCCAGATCGAATCCAGGCCCGCGGTGCAACGCGGGCTGGCCGTGCTTGCGGGGAGCGAGAAGATCGGCAATCCCGACGCCAAGGCACGCGAGGCGTTGTTTGGTCGCAGCCAGTTGTCCCAGGGTGCGCCCGCGAAGCGGCGGCCATCCGCCGCGAAGTCGGCGCTGCGGCGCTCGGCGGCCCCGCGAGGTCGCAGAGTGGACAAGGCCCGTTGAGGGGGCGGGCAGGGGTGCACGGGTGCCGGTTGCCCGGCGTATAGTCCCGCAAGGGTCGGTTCCGCTGGGTTTCCCGGAGGTCAAGGGATGAAATTCATCGAACACAAGCGCAGCAAGGAAGTCGAAAAGTGGCTGCGCCAGGAAGAGACGGAGCAAAACCGTCGCTATCGCAAGATCGTGGCCGAGCAAGATGCCCTGACGCCCAAGCGTGACAGGTGGATCGCGGAGTTCCTGCACCGCATCCAGACCCGTGGCGTGCACGTGCACTACAACCAGATGCGCAAGGTGGCGCCGGAAGAGATTCCGACCAAGCCGAAGCGCAAGTTCAAGGTCGTTTTCTGATCGGCGCCCAGGGAGTCAAGCACCATGGCCAGACCACATATCGAACCCTTCGTCGACCGCGACGTCCCCTTCAAGAAAATGACCCTGCCGGGCTTCCCGAAGGGCATGCACTACAAGATGCTGTCGCTGGATACCGACGACGGCGCCTGCACGATGACCTGCCTGTTCGAGCCGGGGTACCGGCAGCCGCCGGGCATGAGTTACACCGAGTACGAGCTCTTTGTCATGTCGGGCTCCATCAAGGTCGGTGAAAAAGTCTGGGGACCCGGCAGTTACTTCTTCGTCCCCGCCGGCGTCGCCATCGAGGAATTGACCTCGCCCCGCGGCGCCACGGGACTCATCTTTTACAACCACGGCGAGCCGTCGTTCGTCGAGTCCACCAGCGACCACAAGAACGCCGAGCGCGACCGGTTCGCGGCGGTGAACTCCTACGACGACATGCAGTGGACGTCCACCAACTTCTTCCCGGCGACCGCCCCGGGGTGCATGGTGAAAATCCTGCGCTTCGATCCGCGGACGCAGGGCTTCACCTTCCTGTATTGCATGACGCCGAATTTCTGGCAGGACAACATCTCCTACCACGACTGCTGCGAAGAGGCCTATCACATCTGGGGAACGTCCTGGATGATGCAGTTCGGCGACCTGCCCACCGGCGGCTACTTCTGGCGGCCGCCGTACATCAACCACGGCGCCTTCGCCTCCAAGCTCGGCATCCTGGCCATCGGGCGCACCGATACCCAGCTCTACAACCACTTCCACTTCAATCCGTGGACCAACATCGAGGAAAACCGCGACCGCGCGGCCAACCGGATGCTGCAGTGGAAGCCCGATCTCTACCGCTGGATCAACACCCACGGGCACAATCACCCGGTCGATTTCGAGTACGACCACGGACATGCGCACGGCGACATGCCGCACCATCACGGCGACGGTGCCGTCGAGCACAAGCACAAGAAAAAGCGCCGTCGTCGCTGAGACGCGGCGTCTGCGTCGGCCGGGGTCCTGAGCGCGGGTAGCCCTCAGGCCTCGGCGGCTACGACTGCTCCACGGCTGCGGAAGCCCTGCTCGGCTTGCCGCCCATAAACGATCTGTTGCGCCCGGGCGCCAGTCAGCATTTCCAGCACACCCTGGATGCGGCGCATCCGGGTCGTCACCAGAGCGCCGTTGTGGTCGTTGAGAACGCGGCACCGCTTGGCGATCTCCGCGCACTCGGCCCACTGCGGCGGCAAGGTCCGCTCCGGGTCGCAGGCCTTGATCAGGGCTGCCAGACCGGCGTTATCCGTGGAAAAGCCGGTGATCCGCAGCACGCCATGCCGCTCGTCCTGAAGATTCAGTAGGGCGACCATGCACTCCTGACGTTTGTGCGCGGCGTCCTCGAGGATTTCCGGGGCATCGTCCTGCAACAGCAGGGCCTTCTCGTTGACGAGCAAGGTTTCCAGCTGTTGCAGGAGACGCCGTTCCTCCTGGAGGAGCCGGGTAAGGGCTTGCCGGATCTCGGCCACGGTTTTCATCTGTTTAACCAGTTCTATCCGTTAGCGAAGACGACCCGACACTTTGGCGATTTCCCAGTCCATTTTCATCAACTGGTCCGCGATCTGCTTCGAGTCGACCTTGTAGTCGCCCCGCTCGATCGCGAGCCGGATCGCCTCGACCTTGGCCTGGTCGAAGCCGGTGGATTTCGCCACCTTGGCCTCGAGTTCTGCCATCCGTCGAGCCGAGTCCGACACCTGGACATCCTTAGACCCCGAAGGCGAGTCCCGGACATCGCTCTCGACACCCTTGCCACGGGCGTTGCCCACTGGCGTTGAACCAGTGGTCGTTCGCAACTCCACGTTGTTTATCGAGATGGTCATAGCACTGCACTCCCGCGTTTCCCAATTACTGTAACGGCGGGTAGCCGAAAACCTTTAGCCCAAAGGACCAACTTTTTTCGACACGACGAGAACCACTACCAATCTACTCTAACCACACCCGGCGTATCGGCGCGGGCCTGGAAAACTTTAAGGGTCGTTGCATGGCGGACCCGGACGGTCTCGCCGGCGCGGGCATCGGCCAGCGCCACGCCGCTCGCCCGGATCTCCAGCCCTGGCAGGGAGGCGAGCACGGTGACCGTCTCGCCACGGCGAATGGCCGGGGCCTCTTCAACGGCATCCAGCGGTAAAACCTGATCCGCCGACAGGCTCCGGCGCACCAGGCGGCCGACGACCTGCTCGGTGGACGTGGCACAGCATTTCACGGTGCCCGGGAAGCGGCGGACCGCCACGGCGACGTCATTGGCCCCGACGATGCTGCCCATGGGGAGCGCCCGCTGCGCCACGACCACGGGGACCTCGGTAAACAGCGAGACCGGAACCGTCGCCGACCAGCTCACCGCGCCACCGCCGCAGGTCACCCGAACCGTGGCTCGGGCACCCAGATTGATGTTGGCGGGCAGGGCGGCCTGCAGGGGGCGGTCGCAAACCGGTAGTCGCAACCGTGGGTCGAGAGGGGCGATTTCCACCGCCGCTTCGGGGGCCTGGCGACGGACCTCGGCCCGGGCTGCTTCTTCTATGAGGCGCAGATCCTGAGCCGGGGCGACCGCGGCCCCCTGCGCCTGGGCGGAAACATCCTGCGCCAGCAATGTGAGGGCGGGGAGGGCCAGAGACGCGATGACCCGCGTCAGGTTCTTGGACGTATTCATGGTGCCTTGTTTCTAGCAACTGGCATGCCACGTGCTTCCCTCCTTATAGGTGGGCGGGAAGTTGACGCCGTTCCTTCCCGCAGCCGTTGGTTGGCACGGGGATTGCTGTGAACTCCATGAGCCAAATTTTTGGCGGAGGACGACATGTTCGATCTCGACAAACATCTTGCACTGCACGCGACCGCCCTGAAGCTGTCGGCGAAGCGTTCGGAAGTGCTGTCGCGAAACATCGCCAATGCGGATACCCCGAACTACAAGGGCAGGGATATCGACTTCCGCAAGGCCCTGTCCGACGCGCTCGACGGCCCTGGGCCGGCGTCCATGCGCCGTACGCAGCTTCCCCACCTGCCGGGCGGTGCGCCTGGTTCGGTCGGTGACGCGGTGGACGGCATTCGCATCGATTACGTGAACCGCCAGCCGCTTTCGCCCTCGCTCGACGGCAATACGGTCGACATGTCGACGGAGCAGGCCGAGTTCGCGAAGAACGCGATCCGCTACCAGGCCTCGCTCAACTTCATCAACTCGCAACTGCGCGGCCTCATGACCGCGATCACTGGCCAATAAGCCAGGCCATCCGGGAGTAACCCAGCATGTCCAGTTTCAATATCTTCGATATCGCCGGCTCGGCGGTCTCCGCCCAGACGGTGCGCATCAACACCGTGGCGAGCAATATCGCGAACGCCGACACGGTCTCCAATACCCGCGAGGGTGTGTACAAGGCCCGCATGCCGGTGTTCGAGACCGTGCGCAAGGGCCTGCGCGGTGACGAAAGCGGCGCCGCCGTCCGGGTGGCGCGGGTCGTCGAGTCGAATACGCCGCCGAACGCGCGCTACGAACCCTCGAATCCGCTCGCCGATGCCAACGGCTTCGTCTACTCGCCCGACATCAGCGCGGTAGAGCAGATCACCGACATGGTCTCGGCCTCTCGCTCGTACCAGAACAACATCGAAGTCATGCGCACGGCACGCGAGCTGATGCTCGCCACCCTGCGTCTTGGCCAGCAGTGAGTGACTGAAACATGACTTCCAGCATTGCTTCCATCGGCTCGACCACGACAGCGGCCACCAGCAGCGCGAAAGCCGGGCAGCTGCAGGACATCAACTCGGACCAGTTCCTGAAGTTGATGGTCGCGCAGATGCGCAACCAGGACCCGCTGCAGCCTTCTGACCCGTCGGCCTTCCTCGCGCAGCTTGCGCAGTTCAGTACGGTCACGGGCGTGCGCGCGATGCAGGATTCGATGACCGATATGGTCGCGACCATGCGTTCCTCGCAGATGCTGGCCGGGACCCAGATGGTGGGGCGCGACGTGCTCGCGCTCAGCAGTACCTTCGACCACGACGGGCAGGCGGTCACGCGCGGCGCGGTGGAAGTTCCCGCCGGACTCGAGTCGGCCACTCTGAATATCAAGGACTCCAGTGGCACGGTCGTGCGCCGCATGCCGCTCGCCACCACGGCCGGGCTCGTCGCCTTCGAGTGGGATGGCAAGAACGATGGCGGTCTTGCGCTCGCGGCGGGTCGGTACTCCTGGGACGTGCAGGGCAAGTCCTCGCTGGGTGTCGAAACTTTGGCGCCCATGAGGCGCAACACCGTCACCAGCATCACGCTGGATCCGAAGCAGGGCGGAATCACGCTCAATACCCTGCAGGGGACGCTGCCGATGACGTCCGTCCGACGCGTGCTCTGATGAAACGGCCCATCTGGGCGTGATGGCACACAATTTGCTGAGGTAACAGGTATGTCAACAATCTCCATTACCGGTCTCGTTGCGTCGCAGAATCACCTGCAGACCATCTCGTCCAATGTGGCCAACGCCAACACGGACGGCTTCAAGCTGCAGACCGCCAAGTTCGCGAGCATGTTCGCCGCCGAGGGCGGCGTAGCCACGGGCCTGGGCGTTCGCAATCTCAACGACGTCACGGATTTTTCGCAGGGCAGTCTGCGCAGCACCGGCAAGGACCTGGACCTCGCGATGTCGGGTCGCGGATTCTTCGTCACGCTCGCGCCGACCAGCACTACCGGTTCCCAGTCGGGCACCGTGGCCGGCAGCGCGATCGACACCAACGTTCGTCTGACCCGAAACGGCAGCTTCAAGCTGGACAAGGACGGGTACATCGTCGATCTCGCCGGTCGCAAGCTTGCCGTACAGGGCACGACTGCTGGCAACGTCGAGCCGGCGAGGGTGGAGCTGTCAAAGCCCGTCGGCTCGCCCGCAACCTCGACGCTGAGCTACTCGCGGATCGAGGTACGTGACAACGGCGAGATCTTCGCGATCTACGACAACAACTCCTCGACGGCCATCGGCAAGGTGGCCGTGGCAAACATGCAGGACACCTCCAAGCTCAAGCCCGAGAACGGCGCGCAGTTTTCCTACAGCGGCAGCGAGGAAACACCGGTGATCTCGACGAGTGGCGACAAGGGTCGCGGCACCGTGCTCGCCGGCGCACTCGAGGGCTCGAACGTCAACCTCACCGAGCAGCTGGTCGAGATGATCACGGCGCAGCGCAACTACCAGGCGAATGCCAAGGGCGTGTCGGCAGCCGACGCGCTCGCACAGACCATCATCAACCTGCGCTGATGAGCAGCTGCGCAGCAAGTCATCAAGACGACACGCAGACACAAACACAGCACAGCTGAAGTTTCACGGGAGATACGCAGATGTCGAATATTTCAATCACCGGTCTCGTCGCTGCGCAGCAGCAACTGCAGACCATCTCGGCGAACGTCGCGAACGCGAACACGGATGGTTTCAAGGGCCAAACGTCGAAGTTCGCCAGTCTCGTCGGCGTCGAGGGCGGTCCAGGACTCGGAGTACGCGTGGCCGACAGCGTCACGGACTTCGGACAGGGCAGTCTGCGCTCCACCGGTCAGGCGCTCGATCTGGCGATTTCGGGCCGCGGGTTCTTCGTGACCCTGACCTCGGGCGCGACGACCACCGGTTCATCCGGATCGGCCGCGGGCGCGGCACTCGACACCACATCGCGGATGACGCGCAACGGCGCATTCAAGATGGACAAGGACGGCTACATCGTCGATCTGCAGGGGCGCAAGCTCGCGGTCGAGGGTACGACGGGCGGGCAGGTGGCTGCCGCGCGGGTCGACCTCACTGGCGGCGCATCCAGCGGCTTCTCGCGCATCGAAGTGCGCCAGGACGGCGAGATCTTCGCGATCTACGGCAACAATTCGTCGGCGACCATCGGCAAGGTGGCGGTTGCGAACCTGCAGGACCCGTCCAACCTGGTGGCCGACAACAACAACAACTATTCCTACATCACGCAGGCCGAAGTGCCGGTGGTGAAGACGAGCAGTCTGGAGGGCCGCGGTTCGGTGATCTCCGGCATGCTGGAAGGCTCGAACGTGGACCTTACAAACCAGCTCGTCGACATGATCACCGCGCAGCGCAACTACCAGGCCAACGCCAAAGGCGTTTCCGCCTCCGACGCGCTGACCCAGACCATCATCAACCTGCGTTGATTCGCACCCCGATCGTTGATGTCAACGTGATTCACTGACGACAACACGCGGCGAGGCAGCAGATGGACAAGGTTGTCTACACATCGATGGGTGGCGCGCGGATCGCGCTGCGGGCCCAGGGCATCAACAGCCACAACCTTGCCAACATCAACACGCCGGGGTTCCGTGCGACCCTGACGGCGGCGCAACCGGCCGAGCATGAGCCGAGTGCCGCGCGCGTCGATGTGCGCCGTACCGCCGACAGCTTCGATACGCGTACCGGACCGATCGAGACCACCGGCCGCGAGCTCGACGTCGCCGTGCTCGGTCAGGGTTGGCTCGCGGTCGAGGACGCCCGCGGCAATGAAGCCTACACGCGTGCCGGCAACTTCCGTCTCGATCCGGATGGCACGATGCGCACCGGTTCCGGAGACTACGTACTCGACGAAGGCGGCGCGCGGATCATCGTTCCGCCGACTTCTTCACTCACGATTTCCGCAAACGGCGACATATCCATCGTGCCGGCCGGGCAGGGTGTCGAGGCCACCGCCCGCATCGCCACCATCAAGCGGGCGAATCCCGACCCGCTCACGATGCAGCGCGGCGTGGATGGTCTGTTCAGGTTGCAGGGCGGCGCGGTTGCGCCGGCGGACGCTACCGTACGTCTGCAGTCCGGAGCGCTGGAGGGCAGCAACGTCAACGCCGCCGAGGTGCTGGTGAAGATGATAGAGCTGTCGCGGACCTTCGACATGCAGATGCGAACCATCAAATCCGTCGATGAGAACAGCAGGTCGGCACAGAACTTGCTGAGTATCGGCTAGTCAACTTTTTGACCGGAGAGCGAGCATGGATTCATCACTTTGGGCTGCGAAGACCGGACTGGAAGCGCAGCAGACCCGCATGACGGTGGTGTCGAACAACCTCGCCAACGTCAATACCACCGGCTTCAAGAAGGGCCGGGTCGCGTTCGAAGACCTCATGTACCAGAACGTGCGGCAGGTCGGCGCGCTCGGCGCCTCCGACACGCTGCTGCCCTCGGGCCTCATGGTGGGTACCGGTGTGCGCGTGGTCGCCACCGAGAAGGTGAATTCGCAGGGCAACATCCAGGTCACGAGCAACCCGCTCGACGCCGCCATCAACGGCCGCGGCTTCTTCCAGGTCAGTCTTCCGGACGGAACGACAGCCTATTCCCGCGACGGCAGTTTCAAGGTCAACGCCGAAGGCCAGCTCGTCACTTCGGGCGGCTACCGGTTGCTGCCCGCCGTGACGATCCCCGAAGGTGCCGTATCGGTCGCGATCGGCAACGACGGTGCGGTCAGCGTGCAGTTGCAGGGGCAGGCGGCGCCGAACCAGGTCGGCACTATCCAGCTCGCCGACTTTGTCAATCCCGCCGGCTTGCAGCCGCGCGGCGAGAACCTGTTCCTCGAGTCCCAGTCGAGCGGCGCTCCGCAGACCGGTACCGCCGGTGTCAACGGTCTCGGCACGCTCCAGCAGGGCGCCCTCGAAGCTTCCAACGTCAACGTGGTGGAAGAGCTCGTCAACATGATCGAGACCCAGCGCGCCTATGAAATGAACTCCAAGGCGATCGGCACCACCGACAAGATGCTCGAATACCTCACGCAGCGTATCGGCTGACGGAGCTGACAGATGGACGTCCGCAAGAAGATCTCTCTGCTCGTTGGCCTCTCGCTCTGTGGCTCGCTGCTCGGCGGCTGCGCCACCGAGCTCGAGCTGCTCGCCCAGGACAAGAACTGGCAGGCGAGCCTGCCGGTCAGCGAGACGCAGATTGCACCCGCCAACGGCTCGATCTATCAGGCCGGGCAGGACATCCGCCTGTTCGAGAACTCCGTCGCGCGTCGTGTGGGCGATACCCTCACGATCCAGCTGGCGGAAACCACCAACGCCCAGAAGAGCTCGAGCACCGCAACCAAGAAGGGCTCTACCGTCAGCGTGCCGGCGCCGACGATCGCGGGGCGCAACATTCCGTTCCGCGCCTCCACCTGGGGCGATACCTCCGTCACCACCGACAACAATTTCGCGGGTGAGGGCTCGAGCGCGCAGAGCAACAGCATTTCCGGCGAGATCACGGTCACGGTCGCCAAGCGCTGGCCGAACGGCAATCTGCTGGTTCGCGGCGAAAAGTGGATCACCATCAACCAGGGGCGCGAATTCGTGCGTCTGAGCGGCATCGTCCGGGCCGCCGACATCAACCCGGACAACACGGTTCTTTCGACGCGCGTTGCCGATGCGCGCATCACCTATGCGAGCCGCGGTGCGCTGGCGGAGGCGAACGCGCCGGGCCTGCTGAGCCGGTTCTTCAACCTGCCCTGGCTGCCGCTCTGAGGACCCCAGCATGACTTCCCGAACAACGCGGTCCCGCACCAAAGATCCCCGCTCGATGCAGCGCGAGGCCATCAGGCACTCGTCTTCTGTCATGCGGGCGGCGATGCGGACCTTGCTGCTTGCGGTGCTCGCGGGCGTGTCCACCCAGGTCCAGGCCGAGCGCGTCAAGGATATTGCCAGCATCGGCGGCGTGCGCAGCAACCAGTTGGTGGGATACGGGCTCGTGGTCGGCCTCGACGGTACCGGTGACCAGACGAGCCAGGCGCCGTTCACGGTTCAGAGCATCAAGAACATGCTGGCGCAGTTCGGCGTGGTCGTTCCGGCCAACGTCAATCCGCAGCTGAAGAACGTCGCCGCCGTGACCGTCACGGCTGACCTGCCGCCATTCGCCAAGCCCGGCCAATTGATCGACGTGACCGTGTCGTCCATCGCCAACGCGGGCAGCCTGCGCGGCGGTTCGCTGCTGCTCGCGCCCCTGCGTGGTGCCGACGGCGAGGTCTACGCCGTTGCCCAAGGCAATCTCGTCGTCAGCGGCTTCGGTATCGAGGGCAGCGACGGCTCGAAGATTTCCGTCAACGTGCCGAGCACGGGCCGTATCCCGAGGGGAGCCTCCGTCGAGCGTGTCGTGCCAACGAGCTTCGGTGCGGATCCGACCGTGACGCTCAATCTGAACAGTCCCGACTTCACCACCGCGACCCGGCTCGCGACCAGCATCAACGAAGTACTCGGAGCCGGATCGGCGGAAGCCGTCGATGCCGTTTCGGTACGCGTCGTCGCACCAGCCGACACGACGCAGCGCATCGCTTTCGTCTCCACTCTCGAGCAGCTCGATGTTCGCCCCGGCGAGCCCCCGGCCCGCGTGATCGTCAATTCGCGTACCGGAACCATCGTTATCGGCTCCGGTGTCCGGGTCATGCCGGCTGCCGTGGCGCACGGCTCGCTGTCGGTGATGATCACCGAGCGCACGGACGTCAGTCAGCCGAATGCCCTGTCGCAGGGCGGTACCACGGCGCAGGTGCCGAGGTCCGAGATCGAGGTCAAGCAGCAGACCGCTCGTGTCTTCAAGTTCGACTCCGGTGTGAGCCTCGATTCTCTGGTCGAAGCCATCAACAAGGTGGGTGCCGCCCCGGGTGACCTCGTGGCCATCCTCGAAGCGCTCAAGCAGGTCGGTGCCTTGCGCGCCGAACTCGTGGTCATCTAAGGAGCGCATGTCCCGTGTCCGTCGACGCTATCCGCAGCCAGGCATATACCGATATCCAGGCACTGGGTGACCTGAAGCGGCAGGCGCGCGCCAACGATCCGGCCGCGATGCGCGAGACGGCGCGTCAGTTCGAGACGCTGTTCGCGAAGATGATGTTGAAGAGCATGCGCGAGGCGAGTGCGGGCGACGAGCTGTTCGACTCGCAGGAAAGCCAGATGTACCGCGGCATGTTCGACGACCAGATGGCGTTCGAAGTGACCAAGGGTCGCGGCCTCGGCGTCGCAGATCTGATGGTGCAGCAGTTGATGCGGACTCAGGTCGCCCAGCAGGCAGAGGCTGCGGGCGAGGCGGGTCGCACTTCTTTGACCCAGGAATTGAAACGGGAAGCGGAGGGCATCCCCCTCGCTGACCCGACTGCCGTGTTTGTGCCCCTGCGCTCCCAGGCGGCCGCCGCACCGGCAACGCTGCCGGTGCGGCCGGCCGCGCCCGCGGCACAGCCGGCCGCGTCCACGGTGCCCGCCGAGGCACCGACGGCGGCAGTGCCCCGTCCGTCGGCTCCCGGGTCGCGGGTGGCGTTCCTCGAATCGATCCTGCCGGCGGCGACCAAGGCGGCACAGGCGCTCGGTGTGTCGCCGCGCTCGATCCTCGCCCAGGCTGCGCTCGAGACCGGTTGGGGTCGATCGATGCCGCTCGACGCCCAGGGTCGACCGAGCCTCAACCTGTTCGGCATCAAGGCGACGCCTTCATGGCGGGGCGCTACGGCGGCGAGCGAGACCACCGAATTCTTCGGCGGCCAGGCGACTCGGCAGGTCGAGCGGTTCCGGGCCTATGACAGTTTCGAGGCAAGCTTCGCCGATCATGCTCGCCTGCTCTCCAGCAGCTCCCGGTACGCGGGTGCATTGAACTCGGGCGACGACACCCACACCTACGCGAAGGCGCTGCAGACCGGTGGCTATGCGACCGACCCGCACTACGCCCGCAAGCTGGTGGCCGTCGCCGAGTCGGTCGATCAGTTGCTCGCGGGTCGTCTGCCCGATCGACAAGGGAGTTGATTGAAACATGTCCAGCATGGTCAATTCGGCGATGTCTGGCCTGATGGCCTACCAACGGGCCATCGACGTTGCCTCGCAGAACATCGCGAATGCCAACACCGAGGGTCACGTCAGGCTTCGCGTTGCGTTCTCGCCGCAGGTTTACGTGCCCGGCTCTGCGGGTGTGGCTTCGGGAGTGCGCATCGACGGCATTCGTCGCGATGTCAGCGAGTTCCTGATCGCCCAGAGCCGGACCGCCACCTCGGCTGCGAGTCGTGCGGAGATCATGTCCACCTATGCGAACTCGCTCGGCAATATGCTGGGCAGTGGCGCGCAGGGACTCGACGATTCCCTGCAAACTTTGAAAAACGCTTTCGAGGCCTTGTCTGCTGCGCCAGCGTCGCTGCTTGCGCGCGACACCCTGATGACCTCGCTCCAGGACTCGATCGATCGCGTCAAGATCTTCGAGGATCGTCTCAAGTCGATGACCACCGGCATCAATACTCGCGTCAGCGAGGAGGTCACGGCCGTCAACGACACACTGCGCGAGATTGCCAACCTCAACAAGGAGATCGCTCGCAGCCCCACGGGAACCGACGGCTCGCCGCCACCCGGCATGCTCGACCAGCGTGATCGCCTGCTCGATGGACTCTCCAAGCGCATGGGTATCAAGGTCGAGTCCGCGACGCTCGGCATGGTGACGGTCAAGACCACCGACGGGCGCGTGCTCGTGCAGAGCAGCGACTACGCCACGCTTTCCGTCACCGACGGCCGTTACGACTCCAACCTGAAGGGTGTTGCCTTGGTGCCGGCCGGCGGCGGCGCGTCTGCAGATCTGACGTCGGCGCTCGGCGGTGGAAATCTCGGGGGCCTGATCGAATCGCGGAACTCGACGGTCGAAGCGACTCGTATAGATATAGGACGGGTCGTCGTCGCATTGACCCGGGCACTTAACACCCAGAATGCGGCAGGCCGCACCCTCGACGGCACTACCGGCGGCAATCTGCTGACCGCGGGCGGGGTCACCACCCTGAACGCCAACAACAACTCCGCCGGATTCTCCGGCGTGACCTTGAGCGCAGTCCTCGATTCCGCTGCAACCTCGCCACCAGCCGACGAGTTCATCGTCACGTGGAGCGGTTCGGCGTGGCAGGTGACGAAATCGGCGACCGGAGCCTCGGTGACGTCCACGCTCACGGGATCCGATCTCAGTTTCGAGAATCTGACGGTCACCATCACCGGCACCGGCCAGGCCACCGGCGATTCGTTCCTGGTGCGGCCGGCCATCGCCGCCGTTTCCGGCTTTGCTCGCGCGACCACAAATTCGCGGGATCTGGCCGCGGCCTCGAGCAGCGGGACCTTCGGGGTTGGCAACAACGCCAATGCCATCGAACTCGTCAAGTCGTTCGAGAAGCTGGTGCTCGACAGCGCCACGGTTTCGGTGCTCGGCGGGGCTTCGCGGCTCGCGACCAAACTCGCGACACAAGCCCGTTCAGCCGAATTGTCCCTCGAGGTGCAGAAGACCGCCGCAGACGAGGCGCTCAAGCAGCGTTCCGATCTTTACGGTGTCAGTCTCGATGAAGAGGCTGCGGACCTTTTGCGCTACCAGCAGGGCTACCAGGCCGTCGCATCGGTGATCCGCACCGCCAAGGAATTGTTCGATACGTTGCTCGGCGCAACGGGCTAGAGGCTTTACGATGCGTATTTCCAGCAGTTCGATGTATCGGGTGCCGATCGAGTCGATCACCCGGCAGCAGACGGAAATCGAGCGCACGCAGCTCGAGATTTCGTCCGGCATCAAGCAGTCGGAACTCTCCAGGGACCCGTCGGCTGCCCGTCAGGTCGCCGACCTCGAGCGACAGCTGGCCGACGGCGAGCAGTTCGCCTCGAACACGGATACCGTGACCAGCCGTCTCGGCACCGTCGAGAGCACGCTGGATTCGGCGGTCGACCTGATGCAGCGGGTACGCGAGCTCGCCGTGATGAGTCTCAACGGCAGTTTCGCCGCGAACCAGCGCGGCGCTGTCGCGACCGAAGTGCGCGCCCTGAACGACCAGCTGCTCGCGCTCGCCAATCGTCGCGATGCATCGGGCGAGTACATCTTCGCCGGGTCGGTCACCAATGCCGCACCGTTGCGCCGCACCGGCACGGGCGGAGCGGTGGAATATCATGGCGACAGCGTCGAGCGCACGATCCGGGTCGATGGCAATACAACGGTGAAGGACGGTTTCACGGGCCAGCGGACTTTCATGCAGGTTCCAAAGGGGAACGGCTATTTCTCGACGGCTGCAGCCACGGCGAATACCGGCACTGCAGTGGCGGACGCCGGCATCGTGACCGACGTCAGCACCTGGAACACCAACTCCGGAAACTACAAGATCGTCTTCACGGTCTCGGGTGGTTCGACGAACTACGAGGTCAGGACCGGCGCGGGCGCCGCGCTGGTACCGGCAGTCACGGGTACATACCAGACCGGTCAGGTCATCTCTTTCCTGGGCGCTCAGATGACCATTCAGGGCACGCCGGCGAACGGCGACGAGTTCACGATCAGTCCTTCGACCGGAACGGATCAGTACCAGAGCATCTTCGCCACTCTCGACCGCCAATTGACGATCCTGGAGACGCCGGTTGCGAACTCTGCCAAGGGCGCGCAGCAGTCGACCGATCTCGGCAACATCATCCAGCAGCTCGATCAGGCGCTCAGCAATCTCGGTACCCTGCGTTCGGAGTCCGGTGCACGCCTGCGCGTGGTCGAGCAGAGCAGCCAGTTCCGCGACGACGACAAACTGGACATCCAGCAGTCGCTCTCCGACCTGCGCGACATCGACATGGCCGAGGCGCTCGGTCGACTCAACGCCCAGATGACCGCGCTTCAGGTCGCGCAGCAGGCCTACGCGCGCATCGCCAGCCGTTCCCTGTTCGATTACCTCTAAAGTTTTCTGATGCTGGACCGTTAAGGGGTGCAAGCGGGAGCTGGTTGCAGCTGGTTCCCGACCTGACCCCGACACAGGAGTTTCCGGCATGACTACGGTGATCAACACCAAC
>JBIKVA010000199.1:0-5162 GCA_044357085.1 Steroidobacteraceae bacterium
GACGGTGTCTTCGACCGGGACGGCACCCTGCCCTGCCAGCCCGACGGCGGCCTGAAATGCTTCGGGCATCCGATCGGCGCTTCGGGCTTGCGCATGGCGTACGAGATCTACAACCAGCTGCTCGGACGCGCCGGGCAGCGTCAACTGACCTCCCCGTCGCTCGGTCTGACGCACAACCTCGGCGGTTTCCCGCACCAGAACGTCTGTGCGGTGTCGATCCTCGGACTACCTGGCGCATGATCGAGCAAGACAGGTAGCCGCGGGCCGCTCCCATGCAGTTACGTCAGCTCGCGCGCATGGCAGGACGAAGACTCGCAGCGGGTTTCGTCGTGCTGCTTGGCGTGACGCTGGTCACATTCTTCATCGCGCACGTCGCCCCGGGCGATCCTGCAGAAATGATGGCGGGACCGCGCGCCTCGCCCGAACTGGTCGCCGAGCTGCGCACGCGGTTCGGTCTCGACCAGCCGGTCTGGGTGCAGTACGGCCGCTACATGCAGCGTCTCGCCGCAGGCGACTTCGGACAGTCCATCGCAACCGGGCGGCCGGCGCTTGCCGAGATTTCAGGGCGAATCCCGGCGACGCTCGAACTGATGCTCGTTGCCTTCTTCATCGCAACGGCTCTCGGTATCGCACTCGGAGTGCTCACCGCAGCCTATCGCGGAACCTGGGTCGACACGCTGGCGCGCGGCACCTCGATCCTCGCGATCTCCACGCCGACCTTCTGGCTGGGCCTGCTGCTGCTGCTCGTGTTCTACGACTGGGCGGGGCTGCTGCCCGGCTCCGGGCGGCTCCATGCCGCGCTCGAACCGCCACCGGATGTCACGGGCCTGTACCTCGTTGATGCCTTGCTCGCAGGCGACAGTCTCGCCTTCCGCAGCGCCCTGAACCACCTGCTGCTGCCGGCTGCCACGCTCGCCCTCGGTTCGATCGGCGCGCTGCTGCGGGTCGTACGCGCCTCCATGCTCGAGGTGCTCTCCGAGGACTACATCCGCACGGCAAGGGCAGCGGGACTCCCTGGCCATACGGTGCTGCTGCGGCACGCGCTGCCGAATGCCCTGATCCCGCTGATCACGGTGCTCGCACTCGAACTAGCTGGGCTGATGTTCGGGTCGGTCATCGTCGAGAGTGTGTTCAGCTGGCCCGGTGTCGGCCGCTTCGTGCTCGAATCGATCCTGCGGCTCGACTTCCCGGTGATCATGTGTTTCACCGTGCTTGCGGCGGTGGCATACCTGTTGGCGAATCTGCTCGCCGATATGCTGTACGTCACGGTCGACCCGCGCATCCGGGGGATCTCCTGATGCGCGCAGACCTGGCAGCGTCCGGCCGGCGAATCTGGACGACGTTGCGTCGACAACCTCTCGGGATGGCCGCGGCGCTGTTCCTCTTGCTGGTGGTGATCTGTGCCCTGTTCGCGCCGTGGATCGCTCCTTACCCGCCCGACGCCATCGACCTCGCCTCCCGGTTGCAGCCGCCGAGCGCAAGCCACTGGGCCGGCACGGACGAAGTCGGCCGTGACATCCTCTCGCGATTGATCCACGGCGCGCGCGCATCGCTCGGGGTCGGACTCGGGATCGTGCTGATCGGATCCTCGCTCGGCATCGTGATCGGCAGCGTCGCCGGCTACCTCGGCGGAACGACCGATGCGGTGATCGGACGCATAGTGGACACGCTTCTGGCGATGCCGGCGATGGTGATCGCCCTCGCTCTGTCGGCGGCGATGGGCCCAGGGCTCGGCAACGCCATGATCGCCCTGGGCGGCGTGTCGGTGCCAATGTATGCGCGGCTCGCCCGCGGTCAGGCGCTGTCGCTCCGCGAGCGCGACTTCGTCCGCGCGAGCCGGGCCCTCGGCGCCGGCACGTTTCATCAGCTGAGACACAACATCGTGCCCAACCTGCTGCCGGCAGCGATCGTCTTCATGACCTTCCATCTGGGTAACGCGATACTCGCGGCCTCGGCGCTGTCATTCATTGGTCTCGGCGCGCAGCCGCCACTCGCCGAATGGGGGGCTCTGGTCAGTACCGGACGTGGATTCGTGCTGCAGCACTGGTGGTACGCCGTGATCCCCGGGATCGTGATTGTTGTCACCACGGCCGCCATCAACCTCCTCGGCGACGTCGCCCGCGACGCTATCGACGCGCGCGGATAACTTTGAGCGATCCATGACATCGGAGCTGCTTGTCATCGAGGGTCTCAGCCTCGAGTTCACCGACCGGGACGGCAATCGCCGCCGCCCCTTGGCGGGGATCGACATGGAGATCAAGGCAGGCGAGCTCGTCGGCGTCGCCGGGGAATCGGGCTCGGGGAAGTCACTGACCGCTCTTGCGATCCTCGGTCTGCTGCCGCCACTGCGCAACGTCGCGCTGTCGGGAAGCATCAGGCTCCACGGTCGCCAACTGATCGGACTGGCCGAACCGGAATGGCGTGAGGTCCGCGGGCGCGAGGTGGCGTACATCCCGCAGGAGCCCATGAACGCCCTCAATCCGACGATGCGTGTCGGAGCGCAGCTGTCAGGCGTACTCCGCCGTCGTCAGGGGCTGGACAAATCCGGCGCAGCGCAACGCGGCCACGCACTGCTCGAATCGATGTCGATCCGCGAGCCTGACCGCGTCTGGAACGCCTACCCATTCGAGCTGTCGGGAGGCATGCGCCAGCGCGTGCTGATTGCCATGGCGTTCGCCTGCGAGCCGCGACTGGTGATCGCCGACGAGCCAACTACTGCGCTCGACGTCACCGTGCAGGCGCAGATTCTCGACCTGCTGCGCGAGCGAGCGACGGATGCGGGGGCCTCGGTGCTGTTCGTCAGCCATGATCTCGCTGTTCTCGCGGAACTCTGCCAGCGGCTCTACGTGATGTACGCCGGCTGTGTCATGGAGTCAGGACCGACCAACGACGTGCTCGTCACTCCCCGGCATCCATACACCCGGGCATTGCTCGAATGCCGCCCGACGATCTCGCGCCGCGGCAGTCTGCTGCCGGTTCTCGGCGCAGGCCCGCCGGCGCCCGCCGGCGCTTGTGCATTCGTCGGACGCTGCGCCGTCGCTGATGCACGCTGCGCCAATCGTCCGCCCTGGATCACCAGCAACCGGCTCGAAGTCGCGTCAGCGGCAACGACTCACCGGGTCGCCTGCTGGCAGGAGCAGCCGACATGACGCCAGCCGGCCTCGAGGCGCGCAACTTGCGGGTGGAGTTCCCGAGCGGGAGAGCCGGCCGCGGCCCTTTCGTGGCCGTCGAATCCGTGGACCTTGCCGTGGCTCCGGGCGAGACGCTGGGTATCGTCGGTGAGTCGGGCTGCGGCAAATCGACGCTGCTGCTTGCGCTCGCAAGACTGATCCCCGTCGCCGGCGGTGAACTGCTGCTCGAGGGTGCACCCGCCAAGGGCGTCGCCGACGAACGCTGGCGGCGCGTGGTGCAGATGGTCTTTCAGGACCCGTACTCTTCTCTCAACCCGCGCCGTCCGGTCGGAGAAATCGTCGCCGAGGGGCTCGAAATCCGCCGTATCGGAGACCGCCGGTCGCGCACGCAGACCGCGCAAGCGATGCTCGATCGCGTCGGGCTCCCCGGTGCATTCATCCATCGACGCCCGCACGAATTGTCGGGAGGCGAGCGCCAGCGCGTCGCGATCGCGCGCGCGCTCGCGCTGGATCCGCAGGTGCTGCTGCTGGACGAGCCCACCTCCGCGCTCGACGTTTCGGTGCAGGCCCATATTCTCAATGTGCTCGCCGACCTGCAGCATGAGCGCGGCATGACCTACATATTCGTGAGTCACGATCTGGGCGTCATCGGGCATGTCGCCGATCGGGTGGCGGTGATGAGCGGCGGCAGGATCGTCGAGACGGGCACGACCTCCATGATCCTCGAGTCGCCATCCCACGAGTACACGCGCACACTGCTTGCCGCGCTGCCGAAGGCGCCGGCGGCGCTCCGATCCGAGTCATCTGTCAGGAGGCCATCGCCGTGAGAGTCTACATTTCCGCCGATATCGAGGGTGTTGCCGGCGTCACCCACCTGCCGACCACGGGTCCAGGACGCTTCGAGTGGGATCTCGGCCGGAAGTGGATGACGGAAGAAGTGCTGGCTGCCATGGAGGGCGCAGTTGCCGCCGGCGCCACGGAGTTCGTCGTCGCCGACGGCCACGGCACTGCCCACAATCTGCTCGTCGACCGTCTGCCGCCCAGCGCACGTATCGTGCGCTCCTGGCCGCGCCCCCTGCTGCAGATGCAGGGCATTGAAGACGGTCCCTTCGCAGCGGCGGTGTTCGTCGGACACCATGCCTCCGCGGTCTCCGCCCGCGGACTGCTCTCCCACACCTTCACCACAACCTTCCGCGACGTGCGCCTCAATGGGGTGAGCCAGTCCGAAACATCCCTGAATGCGCTCGTCGCCGCTCACTTCGGCGTACCCCTCGTGTTTTCGTCCGGGGATGATGCCTACATCGAGCACTGTCAGGCGGTGCTGCCGCCGATGGAAACCGTGGTAACCAAGCGCGTTGTCGGCTACTCCTCGGCCAACCACCTCCACCCCACCGCGTCCTGCGCGGCTATCCGCAGCGGAGTCCAGCGCGCCCTCGGAAGCCTCGCGACCGCCAGGCCGGCGCCACTCCCGCCGACCTTCCTGGTAGAGGCGGAATTCAACGAGCGGAGCCAGCCCGACATGCTGGAGTACCTGCCTTGGCTCAGGCGTACGGGCCCCTTCACCATTGCGGCCGAGTTCCCCGACGCCGTCACCATGATGAAGTACCTGGCTTTCCTGTCCTTCTATCAGTCGACCGGCTTGCCTCGCTACGGCGAGGGCGGTTGACACGGCCATCGGATCGCCAGGACACGTACTTGCCACGTAGCAGGTGGGATGGCTAAGATTGTGCAGTTAAAGTAATTCCGACCGGTCGGTCGAATTAAATCGCCAAGGACTTTGTTGGGGGTATCCATGGAAGCTGGTCACTTGATCAGTGGTGGGCGTACCTGTTCCGTCGAGGACTTGCTGGTCGCCGCGCACCGCGCCGCGACAGGCTTTCGCGATATCGGCATCGCCGAAGACGACTGCGTCGCGATCATGCTGCGCAACGACTTCGCGTTCTTCGAGGCCTCGCTGGGGGCAGCAGCAGCCGGTGCCAACGCGGTTCCGATCAACTGGCATGGCGTTCCAAACGAGCTCCGGTACCAGCT
>JBIKVA010000200.1:0-5161 GCA_044357085.1 Steroidobacteraceae bacterium
TTGCGGATCGCCTGGTTGTAGCCACGCACCTGCGTCGAAAATCGCTCGGAGATCGCCAGACCCGCGGCGTCGTCCTTCGCGCTGTTGATGCGCAGGCCCGAGGTCAGGCGCTGCAGCGCCGTCGCCAGTTCATTGGATGTGCGAAACAGGGTCCGCTGCGCGGTGAGCGCGGCGATGTTGGTATTGATGACTGTGCTCATTTGAAATGCTCCGTCTGATCGAATTGAAACGACACTGCGAAACTTCTCTCGGGGTTCCGCGGCCGCTGCGAGCAGCGCGTACCTCTCGTTGGCTGTAACGGAACATCACGACGTCGCTGCAACGGAAAAACGTGATGCAATCCCGTTGTTCCGCGAAATCCGCGCGGGGCGTGACGACGATCACGTTTCGGCGCTTGCAGCCAGGTCTCGACGGTCGCAGCGGCGCTCCCGATGAGCTGGCATCGATGCACCATCAGAAATCGCCTGGACAAAAAAAGAACGCCCCGTGGGCTTGCAGGCCCACGGGGCGTGTCGTTGCGCGGGGAGCGTTCCTCGCGGGGCCCGTTTCCGGCGGCGACCCCGGGTGGGTGTCGCGGAGACGGTCCCGACACCGTCTCCCCGACCCACTCCCTGTTTGCTGCGCATTACTCTCTGGTCTGGTCTGTTTCCTCCGCGTTGCCCGTCCGGCTGCCGCTTATCGCTTATCGCAGCAGGGACAACACGCCCTGCGGCACCGAGTTGGCCTGCGCCAGGATCGACATGCCCGACTGCTGCAGGATCTGCGAGCGGGTGAGCGCGGCGGTCTCCATGGCGAAGTCGGCATCCTGGATGCGCGAGCGCGAAGCCTGCTGGTTCTCGACCGTGATGCGCAGGTTCGAAATCGTCTGCTCGAAGCGGTTCATCGTCGCGCCGAGCTTGGCGCGCGAGTTGCCCACCGAGGCGAGTGCCGCGTCGATCGACAGGATTGCCTTGTTGGCGCCCACCACCGTCGACATGTCGATGGTGCTCACCTTGTTGCTGGTCACCGTGCCGCCGGTCAGGGTCGCCGTACCGGCCGCCGCACCCCAGTCGGTCAGCACGACGTTGCCGGCACCGGAGAAACTGATCGTCACCGTCGAGGCCGTGGCCGCCGTGGCGAAGAGATTGTTGACGCCGAGCGCGTTCACCGAGGCCGCCAGCGCCGCCGCCGTCGTGCCCGTGACGCTGAGGGCCGTACCGCCGTTGATCGAGATCGTCTTCGAGGCGAACGTACCGACCGCCGCCGAGGTGCTCTCGACACCGGCGTAGGTGCCCACCGAGGTGATGCGCGCGTCGGCGACGCCCGCCACCTGGATGATCTCGCTGACGTTGGCGCCGACCTGAAAGACCGCGCCGTCGAAGGTGCCATCGAGCAGGTTCAATCCGTTGAACTTGGTCTGCGAGGCCACGCGCTGCACTTCGTCCTTCAGCTGCCCGACTTCCTGGTTGATCGCCGCCCGATCTGCATCGGTGTTGGTGAAGTTCGCCGCCTGCACCGCCAGCTCGCGCATGCGCTGCAGGCTCGAGCTGATCGAGTCGAGGCCGCCTTCGGCCGTCTGCGCCACAGAGATGCCATCGCCGCTGTTGCGGATCGCCTGGTTGTAGCCACGCACCTGCGTCGTGAAGCGCTCGGCGATCGCCAGACCCGCCGCGTCGTCCTTCGCGCTGTTGATGCGCAGGCCCGAGGTCAAGCGCTGCAGCGCGGTGCCGAGTTCGTTGGACGTGCGAAACAGGGTCCGCTGCGCGGTGAGCGCGGCGATGTTGGTATTGATGACTGTGCTCATTGGCGAGGTCTCCGTGCCGGGGGGTGGTGGATTACCCGGGCGGGCCTCTTGCTCCCCGGTTTCTACAGCCGGGGTAACGGTCGACGTCTATTCCACTGCAACGGAAAAGCGTGACGCAGTTCCGTTCAGGTGCTCTGGGGTCGATAAACGTGACGCAGATCACGGACCGGCCCCCCTGACCGATCGGAGCATGAGATCGGGGAGGGGCCGGCCGTTTTCGCAGTTCGGGGTGTGGGGCGGCCGCCGCGGCGGCGGCGGCGGCTGCCCCGGGTGTGGGCTCAGCGCAGGAGCGAGAGCACGGACTGGGGTGCGGAGTTGGCCTGGGAGAGGATGGCCATGCCCGACTGCTGCAGGATCTGCGCGCGGGTCATGGCGGCGGTTTCCTGGGCGAAGTCGGCATCCTGGATGCGCGAGCGCGAGGCGGACTGGCCCTCGAGGGCGATGCGCTGGGCGTTGATGGTCTGCTCGAAGCGGTTGGAGATCGCTCCGAGCTGGGCCCGGTTGCTGTTGACGGTGGCGAGTGCCGCATCGATCGAGAGGATCGCCTTGTTGGCCCCCAGCACCGTCGACAGATCGACGGTACTGACCGTGTTGCTCGTGACCGTGCCGCTGGTCAAGGTCGCCGCACCGGCCGCCGCACCCCAGTCGGTCAGCACCACGTTGCCGGCGCCGGAGTAGCTGATCGTGATCGTCGAGGCCGTGGCCGCCGAGGCGTAGACATTGGTGAGGCCGAGCGAGTTGACCGAAGCGGCCAGATCCGCCGCCGTGGTGCCCGTGACGCTGAGCGCCGTGCCACCGTTGATCGAGATCGTCTTCGAGGCGAACGTGCCGACCGCTGCCGAGGTGCTCTCGACCCCCGTGTAGCGACCGATGCTCGCGCCGGCCTGGGAGCCGACGCCGGTGACCGTGATCGTCTCGCCGACGTTGGCACCGCCCTGGAAGCTTGCCGTGGTCATGCTGCCATCGAGCAGCTTGCGACCGTTGAAGGCCGTCTGGTTGGCGACGCGGTCGATCTCCTGGCGCAGCTGGCTGACCTCGGCCTGCAAGGAGGCGCGGTCGGTGTCCGAGTTGGTGAAGTTCGCCGACTGCACCGCCAGTTCGCGGATGCGCTGCAGGTTGCTCGAGATCGAGTCGAGCCCGCCCTCGGCCGTCTGCGACAGCGACAGGCCGTCGGAGAGGTTGCGCACGGCGACCGTGAGCCCGCGCACCTGTGTCGTGAAGCGCTCGGCGATCGCCAGACCCGCCGCGTCGTCCTTCGCGCTGTTGATGCGCAGGCCCGAGGACAGACGCTGCATCGCAGTCTGTACATCGCCCGAGGTACGCGCGAGAACCCGCTGTGCGTTCAGCGAGCCGATGTTCGTGTTGATGACCGTGCTGCTCATTTTGATGCTCTCCTAAGTTTGTGTCTCGTCCTGCGCCGGCCCGGTACTGCGAAGGGCCTGTTGGTGCGGGACTCAAGTTTTGCTGCGACAGGCCGATGATTACCTTGCGCGAACTTCCGTCCACGCCACCTTCCCGGTTCCGTGACGAAGTTCCGGCCTCAAAGGCACGCGGCACACGGCGCAAAGCGCCCCCGGCGAGCCCGGCAGAGCGCAGGAAAACACTGTATTTAAAGGCTTTTCGCGCACTTCGCGCGGCGCGCCCTGAACGCTTCGCGTCACCTCATCGAACGACGCTGCACACACGGACCGATTGCGTGACGCAGGTCCGGTTCCACTCCCAAAGAAATACCCGACACCCCGACAAGACCCGCACCGACACCCCGCGACACGCGATCCGCCAGACGCAAAAAAGCCAAGGACCCTGCGCGGTGCACCACGCAGAGTCCTTGGCAGCGGGATAAACGGATCGGCAATGCGGTACTACTGGGTGACTATGCCCTCCTCGTTCGGTTCGTCGTCGGTCACCGCCGCGCCTTACTGGCGCAGCAGCGACAACACGTTCTGCGGGATCGAGTTCGCCTGCGCGAGCACCGACATGCCCGACTGCTGCAGGATCTGCGCACGCGTGAGCGCCGCGGTCTCCTGCGCAAAGTCGGTGTCCTGGATCCGCGAGCGCGAGGCCTGCTGGTTCTCCACCGTGATGCGCAGGTTCGACACCGTCTGCTCGAAGCGGTTGATCGTCGCGCCGATCTTCGCGCGCGAGTTGCTGATCGTGGCTATCGCCGCATCGATCGACAACAGCGCCTTGTTCGCGCCCACCACCGTCGACATGTCGATGCTGCTGAGCTTGTTGCTCGTCACCGTGCCGCCGGTCAGCGTCGCCGCACCAGCGGCCGCACCCCAGTCGGTGAGCACCACGTTGCCCGTGCCGGCAAAGCTGATCGTCACCGTCGAGGCCGTGGCCGCCGTGGCGAAGAGATTGTTGACGCCGAGCGCGTTCACCGAGGCCGCCAGCGCCGCCGCCGTCGTGCCCGTGACGCTGAGGGCCGTGCCGCCGTTGACCGAGATCGTCTTCGAGGCGAACGTGCCGACCGCCGCCGAGGTGCTCTCGATGCCCGTGTAGGCACCCACCGCCGTGATGCGCGCGTCGTCCACGCCCGTCACCTGGATGATCTCACCCACGTTCGCGCCGACCTGGAAGGTCGCGCCGCTGAAGGTGCCATCGAGCAGGTTCAGTCCGTTGAACTTGGTCTGCGACGCCACGCGCTGGATCTCTTCCTTCAGCTGATCGACTTCCTGGTCGATCGCCGTCCGATCCGCGTCCGTGTTCGTGAAGTTCGCCGCCTGCACCGCCAGCTCGCGCATGCGCTGCAGACTCGAGTTGATCGAGTCGAGGCCACCCTCGGCCGTCTGCGCCACCGAAATGCCGTCGCCGCTGTTGCGGATCGCCTGCTGCAGGCCCCGTACCTGGGAGTTCAGTCGCTCGACGATCGCGAGTCCCGCGGCATCGTCCTTCGCGCTGTTGATGCGAAGACCAGACGTCAGGCGTTGCAACGCCGTCGACAACTGGCCAGAAGTGGTCGTAAGAGCTCGCTGCGCCGTCAGCGAAGCGATGTTGGTGTTGATCACCGTAGTCATGCCGGAAACTCCTGTGTCGGGGTCAGGTCGGGAACCAGCTGCAACCAGCTCCCGCTTGCACCCCTTAACGGTCCAGCATCAGAAAACTTTAGGCGCTCAGGCGCCCTGCCCGGCCACACCCATTTCCGAGATCAAGGCCCAAACGAAAACGGCCGGCTCGACGAACCGACCCACCGGGGGGTCGGCCGTCGCGCCGGCCGCGTCGCAAACTGTCGACTCAGCGCAGCAGTGACAGCACACCGCTCTGCGAGGCGTTGGCCTGCGCCAGGATCGCCGTGCCCGCCGACTGCAGGATCTGCGCCCGGGTGAGCCGCGCCGTTTCCACGGCGTAGTCGGCGTCCTGGATGCGGGACCGAGA
>JBIKVA010000201.1:0-5160 GCA_044357085.1 Steroidobacteraceae bacterium
GCGGACACTCGACACCCGCGCCTCGATGACCTCGCCGGCGATGTCGAAGGTCATGCGGTCACCGATCTTGAGACCGAGCCCCTGCTGGTACTCGTCCGAGATCGACACCAGCGGCTGGCCGTGTTCCGCCTGAGTCCACCAGCGACCGGCGACGATGTTGTTGTCGTTGCCGAGCTCCGCCTGCCAGGTGATGTTCTGGTCTCGACGGGAATACCCTTCGCCGCGCGGGTCGACGAAGCGGATATTCTCGACCGGCTGTCCGTTGAGCTGCGTCAGGCGGGCCCGGATCATCGGCAGCGCACGAGCCCGTGCGGCGCCGCGCTCCTGGAGGAACGCGAAGAACGCCTCTCGCTCGTCGGGCGGAATGTTGATGAAGAAGAAGTTGGGCAGGTCCGGGGGCAGGCTGCGGCGCCAGTCGGCAAGCAGGTCGTTGCGAACCACGGCGAGCAGCAGCAGCACCATGATGCCGAGCCCGAAGGCCACGATCTGCACCACGCTCTCGGCGCGACGCCGACTGAGATTGGCGATGCCATAGCGCCACGAGACACCGACCGAGCCACGCATCGCGCCCGCGAGTCTCACCAGCAGCCAGCCGGCGAGCGCCAGCACCGCCGTGAAGAGCGCGAGACCGGCGATGAAGCCGAAGAAGAGCCGGGGATCGCGAACCACCCACCAGACGAGGAACGCCACCGCCCCCACCGCCGGGCCGAATGCAAACCAGACTGCGGGCGACGGCGGACCGACGTCGCGGCGCAACACGCGGATCGCGGGTACGCGCGACAACTGCAGCAGCGGCGGCAGGGCAAAACCCGCAAGCAACGCCACCGAGGTCAGGAACCCGAGGCCGAGCGGCACCAGATCGGGCGGCGGCAACTCGGCACGCAACAAGCCCTGCAGTGCGCGCAGCAGCCATTCCTGGGCGAGAAAACCGAGCGCGGCGCCGAGCAGGGCGGCAACGATCGCGATGATGCACAACTGCAGCAGACTCACCACGAGGGTGAAGCCGCGCGTCGCGCCGAGGGTCTTCAGCAGCGCGACCGAGTCGAGATGCCGGTGAACGTAGCGACGGGCAGCCATGGCCACGGCAATGGCGCAGAGCAGCACGGCCACGAGGCTGGCGAGGCTGAGGAAGCGACCGGCGCGGTCGATCGCATTCTGGATCTGCGGACTCGCCTCGCTGACATCCCGCAGGCGTTCGCCGCGCTGCTTGCGCTGCTCGAGCCAGGACTTGAAGCCGACGATCTCCTTGCTTTCCCCCGCGAACAGCAGGCCGTAGGTGGCGCGCGAGCCGGGCTGCAACAACCGCGTCGACGGCAGATCGTCGGCGTGCATCAGCATCGATGGGGCGAGTTCGCCAAAGCCTCCGCCCTGATCCGGACGCGTGATCAGGACGCGGGTGATGCGGAAGGTGGCGGCACCCACCGACATGGTGCCGCCGACGCCGGTGTCGAGTGCGGCAAGCAGTTTGGAGTCCGGCCAGACTTCGCCGCGGCCGGGTCCGCGCGTCACCTCCACGGGCGTCCCGAACGCCTCGCCGGCAACGCCCACCGCACCGCGCAAGGGATATCCCTCCCCCACCGCGCGCAGGTTGGCGAGCTGGTTGCGATCTTCGCGGAACACCACGCTCAGCACCGAGGTCGTGCGCGCGGTGCGCAAGCCGCGCTCGCGGGCTGCGACGGCATAGGCTTCAGCGGGCGCCGCCGAACCGGATTCGAGCCGCAGGTCCGCGGCAAGCACCGAGTTCGCCTGCAAGGCCACCGACTGGCTGATGCGGTTGACCAGGAATCCGACGCCCGTGAGCGCCCCGACCGCGACGGTGAGCGCCACCAGCAGGATGCCGAGTTCACCCGACTTCCACTCGCGGGCGAGCAGACGCAGGCCGAGGACGGAGGCGCGGCGCAGCATGCTCAACCCGGGCCCAGGCGCCCGGCCTCCATGATCCAGACGCGGCCGCAACGCGCGGCAAGCGCGCGATCGTGCGTGACCAGCACCAGCGTGGTGTGTGAATGGGCGTTCAGGTCGAACAGCAGGTCGGCGATCTTCGCGCCGGTCGTGGTGTCGAGGTTCCCTGTCGGCTCGTCGGCGAACAGCACAGCCGGGCGCGTCACGAAAGCGCGCGCAATCGCCACGCGCTGCTGCTCGCCGCCCGAGAGCTGTCGCGGATAATGCCCCACCCGCTCGCGCAGACCGACGCGCTCGAGCGCCTCGAGCGCTCCGGAACGCGCGTCGGGCCGGCCGGCGAGTTCGAGCGGCAACATGACGTTTTCGAGCGCCGTGAGCGACGGCACCAGGTGGAAGGACTGGAACACGAAGCCGACGCGCTCGGCGCGCAGCCGCGCGCGACCGTCCTCGTCGAGCGCCGTGAGATCGACGCCATCGAGCAGTACGGTGCCGGAGCTCGGGGTATCGAGCCCCGCGAGCAGCGCAAGCAGCGTCGACTTGCCCGCGCCCGAGGCACCGACGATGGCCGCCGACTCGCCGGCCCGCACCTGGAAAGACACCTGCTGCACGATGGCCAGCGTGCCTTCAGGGCTGCTAACCTGTTTGCAGAGATCACGGGCTTCGAGGACGATATCTTTGGTCACGAAACGTTCCTTCGTCTTGGCGCTGCTGCTGGCATGGCTGCCGGCGTGGTCTTTCGGCAGCACGGCGCGCGACAAGTTCCCGACCATCCTGGTCCTGGGCGACAGCGTCAGCGCGGGTTACGGCCTTGCCAACGGCGAGGGCTGGGTGACCCTGCTGCAAGCACGCCTGAAGGCGCAAGGGTACGGGTACCGGGTGGTCAATGCCAGCGTGACCGGCGAGACCACGACCGGCGGACTGGCCCGGCTGCCGCGGGCCCTCGCCCTGCACCGCCCGGCCATCGTGATCGTCGAACTCGGCGGCAACGACGGGCTGCGCGCCCTGCCGCTCGAGACCTCACGCGGCAACCTCGAAAAAATCATCAAGACCGCGAAGGATTCCGGCGCCCGGGTGCTGTTGCTCGGCATGAAGATTCCGCCCAATTACGGGCCGCGCTACTCGGCGGGTTTCGAGCAGGTCTTCCGCGACCTCGCCCGCCAGAACAAGCTGCCCTTCGAGCCGTTCTTCCTCGAGAAGATCGCGCTGCTGCCCGGCATGATGCAGGCCGACGGCATCCATCCGACAGCCAAGGCCCAGCCAGTCATGCTCGATACCGTCTGGCCGGTCCTCGCGCCGCTGCTCAAGCGTTGAGCCGGCGCCGGCCAGTCGCTAGAGTCGGCACATGTCCTCAAAAATCTGGCTCGCTGCCTACCCGCCCGGCGTACCTGCCGAAATCGACCCCAACCGCTACGCCTCGATCGCGCACATGGCGGAGGCCAGTTTCGCCGAGTTCGCCGCGCGCACGGCCTATGTGCAAATGGGTCGCGGCATCACCTACGGCGATCTCGACCGCGACTCGCGCGCCTTCGGCGCCTGGCTGCAGGAGCGGGCGGGCCTCAAGCGTGGCGACCGCGTCGCCATCATGCTGCCGAACGTGCTGCAGTACCCGATCGCGCTCTTCGGCGTGCTGCGTGCTGGCGGCACCGTGGTCAACACCAACCCGCTCTACACCGCGCGTGAACTCGAGCACCAGCTCAACGACTCGGGTGCCGAGACCATCGTCATTCTCGAGAACTTCGCCCATGTCCTGCAGGAGGTGATCGCGCACACCCGCGTGCGGACGGTCATCGTCACCAGCGTTGGCGAAATGCTGGGTTTCCCCAAGGGCAACATCGTCGACTTCGTGGTGCGCCGCGTGCGCAAGGCCGTCCCTGCCTGGCAATTGCCGCAGACCCGGCGCTTCGCGGCGGTGCTGCACGAAGGCCGGGGGCTCTCGCTGGCGAAGCCCGACCTCAACCACGACGATCTCGCCTTCCTGCAATACACGGGCGGTACCACCGGCGTGTCCAAGGGCGCCATGCTGAGCCACGGCAACATGGTGTCGAACGTGTTGCAATCGATGGCCTGGACGGAGCCCGTGCTGCCGCGCGACGAAATCGGCATTTCGATCACGGCGCTGCCGCTGTACCACATCTTCGCGCTGACGGCGAACTGCATCCTGTTCCTCCGGCTCGGCTGGACCAACATCCTCATCACCAACCCGCGCGACTTCCCAGGCTTCGTCGCCGAACTCAAGAAATACCGCTTCACCTACATCTCCGGCGTCAACACGCTGTTCAACGCGCTGCTGCACACGCCGGGTTTCGACCAGGTCGACTTCAGCAAACTGCGCTGCACGCTCGGCGGCGGCATGGCCGTGCAACGTGCGGTGGCCGAGCGCTGGAAGGAAGTCACGGGCTGCATCCTCACCCAGGCGTGGGGGCTCACCGAAACCTCGCCGGCCGCGTGCATCAATCCGATCGACGTCGACTTCAACGACTCGATCGGCCTGCCGATCTCCTCCACCGAGATCGGAATCGCCGACGACACGGGCAACATGCTGCCGATCGGTGAATCCGGCGAAATCTGCGTGCGCGGCCCGCAGGTGATGCAGGGCTACTACAACCGTCCCGACGAGACGGCCAAGGTCATGTTGCCCGGCGGCTGGCTGCGCACGGGCGACATCGGCCGCATGGACGAACGCGGCTTCGTCTACATCGAGGACCGCAAGAAGGACATGATCAACGTCTCGGGCTTCAATGTTTACCCTAACGAAGTCGAGAGCGTGGCGGTCAAGCATCCGGGCATCCTCGAGGCCGCAGCCGTCGCCAAGGCTGACGAACGCTCGGGCGAGGCGGTGGCGCTGTTCGTGGTCCGCAAGGACCCGAAGCTCACCGAGGAAGCCGTGATCGAGCACTGCCGCACGGAGCTCACGGGCTACAAGGTTCCGCACTACGTCTACTTCCGCAGCGAGTTGCCCAAGACCAACGTCGGCAAGATCCTGCGTCGCGCACTGCGCGACGAAGCGCAGAAACTCTAGAGCGGGTCGTCGGCACCGAAAAGGCGCCGGTGCTCGTTGATGGCGTAGCGGTCCGTCATGCCGGCGACATAGTCGGCCACCACCCGCGCGCGACCGGCGCTGCCGGCCGCGGCCTCGGCCGCTGCGGCCGCATCGCGATGCTCGCGCGGCAACAGGTCGATGTCGCGCATCAGGCCCTCGAACAATTCGCGCAGCACCTTGCGCGCCTTGTCGGTCATGCCGAGCACCCGGTGATGGCG
>JBIKVA010000202.1:0-5145 GCA_044357085.1 Steroidobacteraceae bacterium
GGCGTGTTCATCGACGGCGTCTACCGCTCGCGTTCCGCGGGCGCCATCGGCGACTTCGTCGATGTCGAGCGCGTCGAGGTTCTGCGCGGTCCGCAGAGCACGCTGTTCGGCCAGAACGCCTCGGCCGGCGTCATCAGCGTCGTCACGCAGAAGCCCTCGCTCGACGAGACGAGCGGCATGGTCGAGCTCACTCTCGGCAACTACAACGGCCGCATCGCCAAGGGCAAGGTCACCGGCCCGATCAGCGAGAACGTCGGCTTCAGCCTCGCCGGCAGCTTCAACGAGCGCGACGGCTACTACCGCAATCTGGCCGACGGCAGCATGCTCAACGACCGCAACCGCTGGGACGTGCGCGGCCAGCTGCTCTGGAAGGCCTCGGATGCCCTCGAGATGCGCATCATCGCCGACATCAGCGACATCGACGAAGTGTGCTGCGGTGTCTCGAACCTCTTCAACGGCCCGACGGGTGGCGCCGTGGCGGCCGCCGGCGGCCGCATCTACCCGGGCGTTGCCAACTCGGTCGGCCTGCCCTTCGACCGCACGAACTACGTCAACAGGAAGCCTGTCAACGCGCTGCGCAACAGCGGTCTGTCGGTGTCCCTCGACTGGGACCTCGGCGACTTCACGCTGACCTCCATCACGGCGTCGCGCCAGCAAGACCTCGATTTCGACTACGACTTCGACTTCACCAGCGCCGCCCTCGGCACCGTCAACCGCAATGTCGGCGACATCGGCACGGTCACCCAGGAGCTGCGTCTCGCCTACGATGCCGGCGGCAAGGTCCGCGGCCTCATCGGCGGCTACTACTTCGACGAGCGGGTGAACTACAGCAACGACATCCAGATCGGCTCGGGTTTCCGCACCTACGCCGGTCTGCTCACCGGCAGCCTCAGCACCTTCCCGGGCCTCGAGACGGCGCTCGGCCTGCCCATCGGCACGCTGTTCGCCGCCAATACCGGCAACAAGATCAACACTTCCCAGGACACCGAGGCCTACACGCTCTTCGGACAGCTCGACTTCGAACTGACCGATCGGCTGACGCTGACGGGCGGCCTCGCGTACACCAACACGCAAAAGGACGTCGTCTTTCAGCAGAGCTCGACCGAGGCGTTCTCCAACCTCGACTTCGTGCAGATCGGCTTCGCGCAGATCTTCTCGTCGCTCACTCGCCTGCCGCCGACCCCGGCGAACCTCGCGAACCCGGCGCTCGCCGTGGCGGCCCGCACCGCCGATGCCCTGAGCGTGGTGCCCTGCTCGCCGACGACCGGGTCCGCCTGCAACCCGCTGCTCGGCCTCTACGCCCTGCAGTTCCTGCACGCGCCGGTGCCGTTCACGGACAAGTCGGATGACAGCAAGACCACCTACACGGTGCGTCTCGCCTACGACATCAACGATAACCTGAACACGTACCTCGGTGTGTCGACGGGCTACAAGGCGACCTCGTGGAACCTGTCGCGCGACAGCAAGCCTTTCGCTCCGGCCACGCCGGCCCGCTCGCCGCTCGGCGGCGCGCTGAATCCGTACTACCCGCGCTACGGCACGCGCTATGCGCGTCCCGAAGAGTCCACGGTGACGGAACTCGGCATCAAGGGCCGGTGGAGCCGGTTCGCGGCCAACGTGGCGGTGTTCGACCAATCGATCAAGGACTTCCAGTCGAACCTGTTCCTCGGCACGGGCTTCGTGCTCGGCAACGCCGGCAAGCAGACCACCCGTGGTGTCGAGATCGAGACGCAGAGCAAGGTCACCGACTCGCTGCAGCTCGCGCTTTCGTACACCTACCTCGACCCGAAGTACGACTCCTTCCCGGGTGCCGAGGCAGTGCCCGTCGGCTTGTGTGCGGCGGCGCCCACGACGGGATCGCGTCCGACGGACCTCACGGGCAAGACGGTCGCGAACATCTCGAAGCACAGCCTCTCGGCCGGCGTCACGCAGGGCTTCGCGATCGGCGATACGGAAGGCTTCGTTCGCGCCGACTACATGTACCAGAGCAACGTGCAGACGGTGGAGAACGTCTGCCCGCAGCTGTCCTCGCGTCAGGTCAACACGCTCAACGCGAGCGTGGGCTTCTCGCGTGACGGCTGGGACTTCCTGATCTGGGGCCGCAACCTGAACAACGACGACTACCTGATCCAGGCATTCCCGTCGGTGGCGCAGGCCGGCAGCTTCTCGGGCTACCCGAACGAGCCGCGTACCTACGGCATCACGGTGCGCAAGAACTTCGGCGCCAAGTAACAGACAGGCAATCCGAAAGCCAAGGGCGGTCACGCGACGCGTGGCCGCCCTTTTTCGTTTGGGAACAACGCAATGGCGTTGCCAAAATACAACGTGTTTCGATTGAGAATTTCCGTCCGTCCCATTAATGTTCTTCGCTGGCAAGCGCCCGTCGAGGCGCTCCATCAGCAAACAAAACCGAGGGAAGGACCAACCAATGACTCGCGCCAATCGCGGAGCCCTGATTGGGGCATTCGTCGCCGCAGTCCTAGCGCAGGGATCTGCGCTCGCTGCACCCCAGGCCACATCGGCAGCCTCTGCCCAGCAGCCTGCCTCACCGAACGATCAAGCGCTGCAGGAAGTGCTGGTCACGGGTTCGCGCATCAAGCGCGACCCGACCACCGCACCGACGCCGCTCATCCAGGTGTCACGCGACGACATCGTGAACTCCGGCGTCGCGAGCGTCATCGACGTGCTTGCCGACCTGCCCGCGCTGTCGGGTTCCACCGTGCCCGAAGACACGACCGGCTCCGGTCTCAACGACGGCGGTCTCTCGCTGCTCAACCTGCGCGACCTCGGCACCGGCCGCACGCTGACCCTCATCGATGGTCGTCGGCACGTCGGCTCGAACCCCGGCACGCTGTCGGTGGACATCGACACCATCCCGCGCCTGCTGATCGAGCGCGTGGAACTCGTCACCGGCGCGAACTCGGCGCAGTACGGCGCCGACGCCGTCTCGGGCGTGGTCAACTTCGTGCTGCGACGCGACTTCGAGGGTCTCGAAGTCGACGTTTCGAACGCCATGATCAACAAGGATGGCGAGACCAACAAGCGCATCTCGATCCTCGGCGGCACCAACCTGCTCGAAGATCGCCTCAATCTCTACGCTTCGTTCGAGCACGAAGAGAACGAAGAGGTTCTGGACGCCAACGTCGACTGGCGCGCGGACGCCTGGGGTTACCTCGGCGTGGACTTCGATCCGGCGAGTGCGCCGAACGACGGCATCGTCGACAACATCCTGGTCAGCGGCCTTCGCAACATCTCGCGTTCGCGTGGCGGCACGCTCACAGTGGTCAATGACATTCCGGCCGATCCGAACCGGAACATTCCGGCCGGCGCTGGCCAGCCGTGTGCGCTCGGCACCACCGGCTCGGTCAGCGCGCAGTGCATCTTCCCGGAGCCGGGCAAGACCTGGCAGTTCGCCGACAACGGCGCGGCCCGGCTCGCCAACTTCGGCTCGCAGCGCAACCGCGTCGGTCGCTCGCGCAACCTCACGGTCGGTGGTGACGGCCTCAACGTCAACACCGAGTTCAGCCAGTTCAGCCGCCTGCCCGAGGCCAAGGCGGACCGCTATCAGGGCGGTTTCAACTTCGACGTCACCGAGAACCTGCAGCTCTTTGGCGAAGTGAAATACGTCAAGGAAAGCACCTTCGACGAGGCGCAGCAGACGTTCTTCGACATCGGCATAGTCAACCAGCCGGTGGGCACGAACACGTCGATCTTCGGCACCACGTCGTTCAACATCGGCATCGACAACGCCTACCTCGACCCTACCGTCCGAGCCGCCATTCTCGGCAACGTCCGTCCGGTGATCAGCACCGCGGGCGTGCAGACCGGCACCGTTGCCGACCCGCGCGCGCGTCTCAGCATCTTCGGACCGGCGCGCACGCAGCTCAACGAAAAGGAACTGTCGCGCTACGTGGTCGGCCTGCGTGGCGAGGCGGAGTCGCTCGGCTTCATCAACGACATCAACTACGAGCTCAGCTACACCTACGGCAAGCTCGAGAACGTCAACTTCGAAAGGGCGGTTGACGTCGTGCGCTTCAAGCACTCCGTCGACGCCGTGGTCGACACCCTCGGTCGCGTCAACAACCGTCCGGGCGAGATCGTCTGCCGCGTGCGGCTGCTGGCGGCCAACGGCATCCCGGTGATCAACCCGCTCACCGGCGCCGCCTACAGCCCGACCGCCGGCGACGTCGCCAACTGCGTCCCGTCGCGCGTGTTCGGCGAGAACGGCTACTCTCAGGAGGCCTTGAACTTCTTCGGTGCGACCATCGCGGTTCGCCAGAAGAACGAGCAGCAGGACGCGCTGGCGACGATCGCCGGCAGCGCCTGGGACCTCTGGGGCGCAGGCCCGATCGGCTTCGCGCTCGGCGCCGAGTACCGCGAAGAGAAGACCGAAGGCGTGGGTCGTGACCGCGACACCGCCGGCCGTCTGCTCTTCCTGAACACGGGACCGGACTTCCTGCCCGCCAAGTACGACACGACCGAATACTTTGGTGAGCTGCGCTTGCCGCTGCTTCGGGACGTGATGTTCGCCAAGAACCTCGAGCTCGGCGCGGCATTCCGCTCGTCGGACTACTCGACCGTCGGCACCACCGAAACCTACAACTTCAACGTGGTATGGCGGCCGATCGAGGACATCACGCTGCGCGCCACCCGCGGCAAGTCGGTGCGCGTGCCGACCCTCGGCGAGAACTTCGGTCCGCCGACCCAGACGTTTGCGAACGGTCTGACCGACCCCTGCAGCGCGACGGTGATCAACGCATTGACCGATACCGCAGTCCGCGAGAACCGTCTGCGCAACTGCGTCGCGATCGGCATCCCGGCCGGCACGGTGATCACGTACACGAGCGGCGTGCCCGGCAAGAACGCGGGCAACCCGTTCCTGACGCCCGAGACCTCGTACACCTCGACGGTGTCGATGATCGTCTCGCCGCGCTTCCTGCCGAAGGCCACGATGGTGCTCGACTACTACGAGATCACCATCAAGGACGTCATCGGTTCGGTCAGCGCGCAGCTGGCGGCCAACCTCTGCGTCAGCCAGACGGCGGTCAATTCGCCGATCTGCTCGCTGCTCGTGCGCACGGGAGCCGCCGGGGCGGGGACCATCCCGCCGTACGGTATCGCCGACTTCATCCAGGGTTCGGTGAA
>JBIKVA010000204.1:0-5133 GCA_044357085.1 Steroidobacteraceae bacterium
GCCGCGCCGTCTGCACCACCCGCCGCCGTGGCAGGCACGGTCGGGACGACCGCATGGCAGTTCGGTCCCTTCGAGGATCTGCGGCAATGGATGGCCGAGCTCGAGCGGCGCAATCTCGTGCTGCGGGTGCGGGATCTCGACCAGGACGCATACGAAGCCACCGCACTGATGTACCGGCTGGTCGATCGCTTCGGCATGTACTTCGCGCCGGCACTCGTCATGGAAAACGTGAAGATCGACGGCACCTGGCACAAAGGGCCGATCATCGCCAACCATTTCGGCCACTGGGACACCGAATGCCTGTCCTTCGGGATCGAGCCGGTTCCCGGCGATCATGTCGCCACCTATTACCGGGCAATGGCCCGCGTCGAAGAATTCCTCAAGCTGGGCCAGAGCGGCGCGTTCCCGACGGCGCCTTTCGTTGAAGTTGCCCGAGATCAAGCGCCCTGCAAGCAGGTGGTGCTCGTGGGCGACGCCATAGACCTGCGCCGGTTCGCGTTCATCCAGTCGAACCCGGCCGACTCGGGCCGCTACGTGAACACCGGCTCCGTGTTCACGAACGACGCGGAACTCGGCAAGAATTTCGGCACCTACCGCTGCGAGATCAAGGGGCCTCGACTGCTCGGCGTGAATCCGGAAGAGGGTCAGGGCGCGTGGCAGGCCTTCATGAAGGCAAAGGAGCGCGGCGAGAAGTCGGTGAAGGTGTCGATCGCCCTCGGGCAGGACCCGGTCACCTGGGTGGTATCGAGCTCAAAGCTCAATCGCGCCAAGGCGGACGAACTCGAAGTGGTCTCGGCGATCCGCGGCAAGCCGCTCAAGGTCGTGCGCTCGGAGACCAACGACCACCTGATCCCCGCGAGCGCCGAGATGGTCATCGAGGGCGAGGTGCCGCTCGATCAGCCGATGCTGCCGGAAGGTCCCTTCGGCGAGATGTACGGATACATGGGGGCGCGCAAGGCGGCAAACTTCTGGATGAACGTCACGACGGTCACGCACCGCAGGAACCCGTGGATCGTCAACCAGTTCACCGGTGTCACCCGCGGCTTCACGACGGCACCCCTCGAACAGATCGCGCTGCAGTCGCTCAAGCGCTTCATGCCCAACGTGAAGATGCTGCACACGCCCGTCGAGGCCACCGGGCTCTGCTTCGTCAGCATCAAGAAGCAGAAGCCGGGCGAGGCGCTCGAGATCGGCAAGCGCATCGCGCAGATCGTCGGCATCGCCAAGGTGATCGTGATGGTCGATGACGACATCGAAGTGCTCGATCGCACGCAGATGATTCACACGCTCGGCTCGCGCTGGCAGCCGCAGCCGGCCACGGTGATCATCCCGGAGTCGCGCGGCATGGCGCTCGACCCCTCGCTCACCAAACGGCCGATGACCTCGAAGGTCGTGATCGACGCCACGCGCCAGTGGCCCGAGGAAGGCGGCCCGAGGTCATATCAGGCATTGAACCGCGCCGAGCTCGACCGTCTCGCGCCGCAAGCCTTCGATCGTGTCGAGGCCCATTGGACGAAATGGGTCGGCAAGTACCGGCCGCCGGGAGCCTGATCGTGCTGCAGCTCGAGACACCGCGCCTGTGGCTGCGGGAGTTCACCGAGGACGACGCCGCCTTCGTCCTGCGGCTGCTCAATGAACCCTCGTTCATCGAGTTCATCGGCGATCGCGGCGTGCGCACCGCGGAGGACGCACGGCGTTACCTGCGCGAGGGCCCGATGGCGAGTTACCGCGCCAATGGCCACGGGCTGCTGCGCGTCGAGCTCAAGTTCGACGGGACGCCGATCGGCATGTGCGGTCTCGTCAAGCGCGACACCCTGCCCGATCCGGACATCGGCTTCGCACTGCTGCCGGAGCACTGGAACCGGGGCTACGTCACCGAAGCCGCCAGGGCCGCGATGACACACGGACAGCAGTCGCTCGGGCTGCGAACAATCCTCGGCATCACCTCGCCGCACAACGTTCGCTCGATCACGGTGCTCGGCAAGCTCGGCCTGCCCTTCATCGAGGAAAAACCCCTCGGCGACAAGCCGCAGCCACTCAAGATATTCGGACTCACGGTAAACTCGCCGCCATGATCGAAAAAGCGATCGAAAGACTGCTGTTCGCCTGTCGCTGGCTGCTGGCGCCGCTCTACCTCGGGCTCGCGCTCGCCCTCATCGCGCTGGGCGTAAAGTTCTTCCAGGAGGCTTACCACGTCCTGTTGTCGATCGGCAGCCTCGCCGAGGACCAGCTGGTGCTCATCGTGCTGACCCTGATCGACATCGTGCTCGTCGGCAGCCTGATCGTCATGGTGATGTTCTCGGGCTACGAGAATTTCGTCTCCCGTATCGACGTCGCCGCCGAATCCGAAAAGCTCGGCTGGCTGGGCAAGCTCGACGCCGGAACGCTCAAGCTCAAGGTTGCGGCCTCGATCGTCGCGATCTCCTCCATCCACCTGCTCAAGGTCTTCATGGACGTGAAGACCATCCCCAACGACAAGATCCTCTGGTACGTCGTGCTGCACCTGACCTTCGTGGTTTCGGCGCTGCTGCTCGGCGTACTCGACCGGATGTCCTTCGCCGAAAAGCGCCAGTAACAAAAAACCCGCCGGGGAAACCCCGGCGGGTTGCATCGTCAGCCCGCGCGACCCGGAATGTCCCGGATCGCAAGGCGGGCGTTACTTCTTGGCGCTCTTCTTGGCTGCGCGCTTCTTGGCGCGAGCCGGATCCTTTGGACGGGTCTTGCCGAAGGAACCCTGGTAGATCTTGCCGCGACGGCTCCTGCTGTCTCCCTTGCCCATCTCATCCACTCCGCTGTTGTAGGCGATCCGTTCGCCGTGGGGCGCAAGTGTAGGCCACTCAGCGGTACCTCGCCAACAACTTGGCCAGTTGCTTCGAGCCGGGGTTGAGGCGCTCGAAGGGCATCTGGTTGAGCGGCGTTTCGGGCGTACGGTTTAGGGCGTGGAACTCGATGTCCTGAGTGGGCCGGCAGTGCAGCAGGCCCGTGAGGTACTCACCCTTGGCGATGTGCTGCTGCACGTAGTCGTGTGCGTGCAGGCTGTCCGTGGGGTCGTAGTCGGCCGCGAGTTTGCGCAGTACCACACGGCTGCCGTCGTGCAGCATCACCGGCACGGCATCACCCTCGGCGTAGTCGCTCGTGATCTCCTTGCGGAAGGGGACGAAATCGGCCTCGACCACCGGCTCGTAGTGTTCGCGGGTGTAGGCATAGCTCTTGGTGGAACCCTCATGGTCGTTGAACGTCACGCAGGGCGAGAGCACGTCGATGAGTGCAAAGCCCGGGTACTTGAGACCCGCCTGGATGAGCGGGACGAGTTGCGCCTTGTCGCCCGAGAAACTGCGGGCGACGAAGCCGGCACCGAGATTCAGCGCGAGCAGGACCGGATCGATGGGCGGTTGCTGGTTGACCTCGCCTTTCTTGGCCTTGGTGCCGATGTCGGCCGAGGCCGAGAACTGGCCCTTGGTCAGGCCGTACACACCGTTGTTCTCGATGATGTACAGCATGTTCACGTTGCGGCGGATCGCATGGCAGAACTGCCCGAGTCCGATCGACAGCGAGTCGCCGTCGCCGGAGATGCCGATGTAGTAGAGATCGCGGTTGGCGGCATTCGCGCCCATCGCGATCGAGGGCATGCGCCCATGCACCGAGTTGAAGCCGTGCCCGCCGCTCACGAAGTACGCGGTCGTCTTCGACGAGCAGCCGATACCCGAGAGCTTGACCAGGTTCTCGGGGCGCATCGAAATGCCCCAGCAGGCCTCGATGATGCCTGCGGTGATGGAGTCGTGGCCGCAGCCCGCGCAGAGCGTGGAAAGCGCACCCTCGTAGTCGCGGCGGGTCAGGCCGAGTTCGTTCCGTGGCAGCGAGGGGTGGGAGATCTTCGGCTTGGGGATGAAGGTCATGACAGGGCTCCAGCCACGGCCCGACGACCCTCGAGCAGATCGCCGAGCACACCGTCGACGATGAACTTGGAGGACACCGGCAAGCCGCTGTAATGCAGCAGCGAGCGCAACTTCGACTTTTCGACCCGGGTTTCGAGCGTGAGCAGCGACTTCAGCTGGGCATCGCGGTTCTGCTCGACGACGTAGATGGTCTCGTGGTCGGCGAGGAATTTTTCGACCTCTTCGCTGAACGGGAAGGCCCGTACCCGCATGTAATCGAGATGCACGCCGCGCGCCCCGATGACGTCGAGCGCCTCGCGCACCGCGCCGTCGCAGCTGCCGAGCGAGACGATGGCCGCTTTCGCCTTGCCGTCGCCTTCGATGACCGGGCGGGGCATGTAACGCTTGGCGGTGGCGAACTTGCGCAGCAGACGATCGAGCACCAGCTGGTACTCGGCCGAATCTTCGGTGTAGGTGCCGAACTGGGTGTGACCCGAGCCGCGGGTGAAATAGGCGCCCTTCGGGTGCACGCCCGGGAAGGTGCGGTAGGGAATCCCGTCCTCGTCCTTGTCGAGGTAACGATGGAACTTCTCGATCTTCTCGAGTTCGGCCTTGCCGAGCACCTTGCCGCGGTCGGGGCGATAGTTGTCGTCCCAGACCAGATCGCGGCACATCCAGTCGTTCATGCCGATGTCGAGGTCGAGCAGCACGATCACCGGGGTCTGCAGACGCTCGGCCAGATCGAAGGCCTGCACCGCCATGTAGAAACTCTCTTCGGGATTCGCCGGATAGAGGCACACGTGCTTGGTGTCGCCGTGCGAGGCGTAGGCCGCGGAGAGCAGATCGCACTGCTGTGTGCGCGTCGGCATGCCCGTGGACGGCCCCACCCGCTGCACGTCGAACAGCACCGCTGGCACTTCGGCGTAGTAGGCAAGACCGAGGAATTCGCTCATCAGTGATACGCCGGGCCCGGAGGTGGCGGTGAAGGATCGTGCGCCATTCCAGTTGGCACCGAGCACCATGCCGATCGCGGCGAGCTCGTCTTCGGCCTGGATGAAGGCGAAATTCGCGCGCCCCGTCTCGGGATCGATACGGGTCTTGTCGGCAAAAGTCTTGAACGCGTCCATCAGCGAGGTGGATGGCGTGATCGGGTACCACGCCGCCACCGTCGCCCCGGCGTACACGCAACCGAGCGCCGCGGCGGTGTTGCCGTCGATCATGACGTGGCCGGCAGTCCTGTCCATCTTCTCGACGCGCA
>JBIKVA010000203.1:0-5133 GCA_044357085.1 Steroidobacteraceae bacterium
GCCGCGGGCAGCGGACCGATGAAGGCGTTGTCGAGGAAAGCCCAGCGGCGGGCGATCTCGAAGTGCTCCCGGGTGCCGCTCGCCAAGGTCGCGCGGGGGCAGGTCATCGGCGTCTCAAGCGTCGGATGTCCCGCGCGCCCCTTCGCCCTTGCCGCGCGGCAGGCGCTGCGGCATCTCGGCGAGCACATAGGCCATGACGGCCACACCGGCAACGCCGCGCGCGAGCTCGCAGGGGGGTACGGCCTCCACCATGTCGCCGGCCGCATGGTGATAGACGCTGTACGGTTCGTTGTTGCCTTGCAGCGTCAGCGAGGCGATGTCGCCCGCCTCGACGGTGGGATGGATGTCTTCGGCGGTACCGATTCGCACCGGCGAGCCGACCGGCGCGTAGCCGACGATCTCGGCGAGCTCGGCGATCGCCGTGACGGTGGCGATGGTCGTCGGCGTGCCGGAGACACGAAACTGCAGCGGCGGCAGCACGCCGCTGTCTGCCTCGAGCATCGCCACGTGGTTGTGCAGTTCGGCGGCATGGAGGTCGCGATAGCCCATTCCGCCCGTGCAACCGTTCTCCTCGTTGGTGAACAGCACGGTGCGTATCGTGCGCCGCGGCCGCAGGCCGAGCGCGGCGATCAGGCGCAGTGCTTCCCAGACCACGATCGCGCCGCAACCATCGTCGAGGGAGCTGGTGCCGTTGTCCCAGGAATCGTATTGGCAGCCGAGCACGATGATTTCTTCGGGCCGCTCGCGACCGACGAGTTCGCCGACCACGTTGCCCGAGTCGACCCAGCCGCCATCCTGAGCGTTCATCACCAGGTGCAGGCGCGTACGTCCGCCGCGCGCATGGATGCGCTCGAGCATCAGGGCATCCTCGGGCGCGAGCGCAGCCGAAGGAATGCGGCGGATGCCGTCGATGTACTTCAGCGAGCCCGTATGGGCCTGGCGCGCATGCGGCTTGTAGATGCTGCGCAGCAGCACGGCGAGCGCGCCGAATTCGGCGGCGCGCGCATGGCCGGAAATGCGGAAGTGGCGCAGCGCGAGATAGTTCTCCCAGGATTCGTCGTGCGCGAACGGCTGCCACAGCGGGCTGAACACCACGATCTTGCCGGGAACCTCGGCGCGGCGGGATTCCAGTTCTTCGAAACTGCGCACCACGATGGCGTCGGCGACGATGCCCTCGGGGCCGGTGCCCACGCTGTTGCCGTAGCCCACCATGACCAGATCACGCGGATAAGGGTCGAGCAGCGTCACCTTCTCCGTGCCTCGTATCCAGTTCGGCACGACGACCTTTTCGGTGCGGACATTCTCGAGGCCCTCGCGGCGCATGGCCTCGACCGCCCAGTCGATCGACAGCTGCTGGCCCGGCGTGCCGTTCATGCGATGCCCGAAGGCATCGCCGAGGTACGCCAGCTTGTCCCAGGCGGTGCGATCGACGAGGGCCTCGCCGATCAGCCTCGCGGCGGCATCACGGTAAGTCCGGGGGTCGACGAGCGACCCCGCAGGCACGTTCCGTGCCGGCGCCCGCCACGCCGCGCGATCTGCGTCCATTTCTTGTCCCGCCAATGATCAGTCGAGGTTGACGCCGAAGCGTACGCCGTAGTTGCGCGGCTGCATGGCCCACACGGTCGAACGAACGCCCACGAAGCCGATCAGAAAGCGCCAGCCGGCAACCTGCTCGTCGGTAGCGTTGTTCACGTAGAGCTGGCCGTAGTACTTGCGTGACGGCGACTCCCACAAGCCGGTCACGTCCACCGTGCCGTAGGAGTCCTGGACGTTGTAGCGGTTGTTGTTGGCGCTGAGGTTGACCTTGCTCTGCCAATTGAACGCCGTCGAGACGCCGAAGGTGCCAGCGGTCGCGGAGGCCGGCAGCATGTAGCGAATCGAGCCGGTGTAACGCTGCTTCGGCGAGCTCGGCGCCTCGTTGCCGTCATACAGCAGGATCTTGCCGGTCTGCGGATCGGCCTCGCCGCTGTTCTGGGTCGAGGAGATCTCGGTGTCGATGAACGTTGCAGCGAGCGAAATCTGCAGGCCGGCGGTGGCGAGCACGCTGGTTTCGGCCTCGAGTCCGCGGGCGTTCATCTTGCCGACGTTGCGCAGGCGGTTGAACTGCACACCGGTGGTCGGATTCACTTCCGAACCGGTGGCCTGGAAATCCTCGTAGCGATTGTCGAACACCGTTGCCGAGAACCGCGCGCGCTTGTTCCAGAACTCGCTCTTGAAGCCGATCTCCGCGGTGCGCGCCTGCTCGGGCGCGACCGCATCGACGCCGCGCGTCGCATTCAGGGATTGCGCGAAGGCGCCGCTCTTGAAGCCCGTCGCGTAGCTGGCGTAGGCCATCATGCCCTCGACGGGGCGATACTCGAGGGCGACACGGCCGGTGACCTTGGACTCGGTGCCGGATTCGATGTCCTTCACCGTGACCGCGGGGTTGTTCAGCGCCGGCGTCAGCACCTGGCTGATGCCGCGCTTTTCGTCGGTCCAGCGCAGGCCGCCGACCAGCGTCCATTGCGGGGCGAGGCGGTAGTCGACCTGGCCGAACAGCGCTGAGGACTGCGTGTCGAGTACCGAGTCGGTACGGTTGCCGGCGAATACCTGCGGAAAGGCCGTGTCGAACTTGCGCGTGTCGTCGTAGTAGTACGCGCCGACCACCCAGTTCATGGCCTCCGAGGCTCCGCTCCAGCGGAACTCCTGAGAGAACTGTTCGGCATCGGTGTTGCGCACCGTTCGGAAGCGGATCGCACCACCAAAGAACGCCAGCGGCGTACCGTCGCCGTCGGCGATCCAGTTGCGCTTCAGGTCGCGCCAGGCGGTGATCGAGGTGAAGGTGACGGCATCGCCCGACCACACTGCCTTGACGGTTGCGGCCTGCGTCTCGAGATCGTTCAGCGGCGGGTCGTCGGTGGCGACGCGTTCCGGCGTCAGCATGTCCATGCGGAAGCCGTTCGCGCCGACGCATTGCTGCGCGTTGACGCGGTCCGGGTCACAGCCGAGACGCAGGTTCGCAGGATCCTGCAAGCCGGAGAAACCGTAGCGGGAGCCCGTGGAGTTCTGGTTGGCATACTCGAGCTTGAGCGCCAGCTCGAGTCGCTCGGTGGCGTCGAAGGCGATTTGTGCACGCACCGAAGTAACCTCGGACTGGGCGAAGCGCCGGCCCGTATTGATGTCCTTCTGCCAGCCCTCGTCGCCTGCATAGCGGCCCGAGACGCGGTAGCGGATACGGTCGCTGATGGGTCCGCCGACAGCGGCCTCGAGCGTCTTCAGGCCGAACGATCCGGCGCCGGCCTGCAGATAGCCGTCCTGCGCCTCGCTGGGCCCGCGGGTGATGTAATGGACAACGCCGGCGCTGGTATTGCGGCCGAACAATGTCCCCTGCGGTCCGCGCAGCACTTCGAGGCGTGCCACGTCGAACAACTGGCCGCGCGAGAGGCTCGGGCTGCCGAGATAGACCTCGTCGATGTAATTGCCGACCGGCTGGTCGTTGAGGTCGTTGGTTTCGGTGACGACACCGACGCCGCGGATGAAGAAGGCGGGGAACAGGTCGTATTCCTGGACCTGCAGACCCGGGATCTGCCGGGCCAGCGCGCTGATGTCGGTGATGCCTAGCTCGCGGATGGCCTCGCCGCTGACGGCGGTGACCGAGGCGGAGACGTCGATCAGTTTCTGTTCACGCTTTGACGCCGTAACGACCACCTCTTCGAGCACCGCTTCGCCGGCGGCCCATCCGGTGGACGCCAGGGTTGCCGCAACCAGCACCGAGATCGCGCATGTCTTCTTCATTGTCCCCTCCGATTGTGCGACGAGCGGGCGGATGGCCCACCCTGCCCTTTGTATACATAAGATCATAAGTTGCAATGTCGATCAACTTGAGACAATTTGATGGAGGCTTTCTGGTGGCGCTCCGCCGGTGCATGATTCGCCCCATGAAGACCACCCGACGACCCGCTCCGGCGCGTGCCCTGCCCCTGGCCTCTCCAGCCATCGACGACGCCACCACCGTCCAGCAGCGGGCCTACCTGGCGTTGCGCGACTCGGTGCTCTCGGGGCTGTTCCTGCCCGGCGAGCCGGTGACGCTGCGCGTGCTGACCGAGCGCCTCAAGCTCGGGGCGATGCCGGTGCGCGAGGCCCTGAAACGGCTGATCGCCGAAGGCGCCTTCGAAGCCATGCCCAACCACTCCGCGCGGGTGCCGCTGGTCTCGCCGGAGGAAATCACGCAGATCATGGAACTGCGCCTCGTGCTCGAGTCGCAGGCGCTGCGGCTGGCGGCCGACCACCTCTCGAAGCATCGCCTCGACGAACTCGAACTGGTCGTCGAACAGATGCGCCGACTGGTCTTCCCCCGCGACGTCAACGAATTCGCCCGCCTCAACCGGCAGTTCCACTTCGGCATCTACGTGGAGTCGCGCAACGAGCCGCTGCTCAAGCTGATCGAATACCTGTGGCTGCGCATGGCGTCTTCGGTCTATGCGGTGGGCGTGTTCGCGTCGCACGACGCGCACCGGTCACGCAACGCCGCCACGCAGTTCAACGCCAACCTGCATCACCAGCGACTCATCGTCGCGCTGCGCGCTCACGACATCGAGGCGGCGGTCGCGGCGCTCAGCGACGATCTCAGCGTGCCGGTCGGCGCACCCGATTTCCGCAACGTGCTCGAAGCCCGGCAGTCGGCCGTGACCGCACGCGGCGCCAAGGGCAAGACCCGCGCGAAACGCGCACAAAAGCCCTGAGCGCGTCAGCGCGGTGCCGCGAGGCGGCGGATCCGGCCGTCGCTCTTGGTGAGCAGATAGAGCTCGCCGCCTTGGTCGACACCAAAATGCAGGTCGACGCGGGCCGAGCCGGTCAGCTGCGCCAGCGTCGTCGGCTTGCCGTCGCGCAGCAGGCGTAGTTCGCGCACCGTCGCCTGGCGACCGAGCGCAACCTCGCGGGTGTCGAACACGAATACCCGACCGCCGCCGATGTCACCGAAGACGTACTGGCCCTGCAGTTGCGGAATCCCGCGGCCGCGGTACACGAAGCCCCCGGAAACTGCCGTGCCTTCGTCGTGGTCGAACTGCGCCACCGGCGGCATCAGACCGGCGCTCGCGTCGGCGGCCGGCGGCGGCTGCGGTTGCGAGACCACACCCGCCGGGTCCACCTGCC
>JBIKVA010000205.1:0-5063 GCA_044357085.1 Steroidobacteraceae bacterium
CAAGATCTAGATGATCTAGTGTTGTAGTTAACTATATCAGTTTGTCGTTTGCTGGGCAACCCGCCCGACCCTCCCCCGTTTTCACACCGTGGTCGCCCACCGGCGAAGGGCCACGATCGTGAAATGCACTCGGGGTAAGTTTTCACCATGCCCCCTACCCACCGTTTCCATCAACTCGATGTCTTCTCGTCGGAGGCGTTCCTCGGCAATCCGCTGGCGGTCGTGCACGAGGCCGACGAATTGTCATGGGTGCAGATGTCTTCGTTCGCACGCTGGACCAACCTGTCGGAATCCACCTTCCTGATGCGCCCCACCCACCCCGACGCCGACTATCGCGTGCGCATCTTCACGCCGGGCAGCGAACTGCCCTTCGCCGGTCACCCGACCTTGGGCAGCGCAGCCGCCTGGTTGGCCGCCGGCGGCAGGCCACGACGGCCCGGCGTGGTGGTTCAAGAATGCGGCATCGGTCTCGTGCGGGTGCGGCAGGACGGTGAACGGCTGGCCTTTGCCGCACCACCACTGCGCCGCAGCGGACTGCTCGACGACAAGCTGGTCATGACCATTGCCGCAGGCTTGCGCATTCCCCGCTCCGACATCGTCATGAGCCAGTGGGTCGACAACGGACCGGGCTGGTGCGCCGCAATGCTGAAATCGGCCGAACAGGTGCTCGACCTGCAGCCGGACATGGTGATGCTGCGCGAGCTGAAGCTCGGCGTGATCGGTCCCTACCCGGCGGGCTCGCCGGCCGCCTTCGAAGTGCGCGCGTTCGTGCCGGGACTCGGCGTCGCCGAGGATCCCGTCACCGGCAGCCTGAACGCCGGAATCGGCGTCTGGCTGATCGAGACCGGACAGGCACCGCCGAAATTCACGGTCTCGCAGGGCACCGTGCTCAAGCGTCGGGGCAGGGTGTATCTGGAGCGGCTGGGCGATGACATCTGGGTCGGCGGCGACGTCGCCATCCGGGTGGAGGGCAGCGTCCGGTTCGCGGACTGATCGGCGGGTTCGGCGGCAGCGCCGCCAGCTCTAGCCGGTCCGCGCGTAACGCATCACGGCGAACATCAGCGCCACCGTCAGGAAGAAATCGCCAAAGCTCGTGTAGTAGAGCCAGGTGTCCTGGCTCGTGAACTCGGCGAACAGCCAATTGACGCCGGCCATGACGAGACCGAGCACACCGAGCCCGCCGGCGAGGCGCTGGGCGTCCATCGGTTGCGGCATGTAGCGCAACAAGCGGGCGCCGAAGTACCGGCCTTTCCTGAAGATGGCGTCCGACAGCGTGATCGTCGCCACGAGCAAGCCCAGAATGGTGCTCTTCATCTTGACTGCCCAGTCGTCGTCGAAGAACCACGAGAACCCGGCGGACACCAGTAACATCACGATGCCGAACAGCGCCAGGCCGCCGAGCAGGTCAACCTTGACGAAGCGCTGCACCACGACCACCGCGAGACCCGCCCCCGCCGTCACCAGTGCCGACAACGGCAGATCGTCGGTGGCTTTCACGAGCACGAAAAAAAGCGCTCCGATCGCAAGATCGACGTAGATCGAGTACTTGTTGCGGGCCCACTGCGCCGCCTGTTTGGCCTGCTGCTCCGCGAGGAACTCGGGATCGCGCCCTGCGAGACCCGGAAAGCGGATCTGCTTGCCGGGGTGGCTCTCGTGCATCAGCACGCCGTCGACGCGCACTGCGATGGCGGCCCGACGCCAGTCGAGGTACCCCGCTTCCACCTCGAGCTGCCGGCCATCCGCGAGCGTGCAGCGCAACTGGTGGTTGCGGGTTCCCCCAGGCTGCATGACATCGGTGAAATCGCGCGCAAGCTCGCGTCCATCGTGCAGCAGTCGCGTCTCGATGGTCTTCAGGCCGACCGGCATCTCGACCATGTAGTCGTGCATGCCGAGCCGGAACCGGAAGCGGTATGTCCAGACTGCCATGGGATTACTCCGGGCTCGACGACGAGCGATCAATGAAATAGTGGAGGAACTCCGCGGTCACGCCGCCGCTCTCGCGGGTGACGCGGTGACTGAAGCGAGCGCCGACGTTTTCCATGGCGCGCTGCGAGCGGGTGTTGTTCACGCCGACGTGGAACCAGACCCGATCGACGAAACGAAACGCGTGCGCGAGCATCAGCGCCTTGAGTTCCCGGTTGTAGCGACCACCCCAGCAGCGCCGGGCCAGGAAGGTGTAGCCCACGACGATGTCGCGCGCATCCGGGTTGTATTCGTAGTAGCTCGAACTGCCGACCACTGCGCCGGTCGCACGCTCGAGAACCACGAGGCCGCCGCCGCTGGACAGCAGCCGATCGAAGAATTCGCTGAACACCTCGCGCTTCCAGCGATCGCTCGCCGGATGCTGCTCCCATACCTGAGGATCGGCGGCAACGGCGTAGAGCGCTTCGAAGTCGGCAGCGGCGAGCGGCCGCAGGCTCAGCAGTTCGCCCTGGAGAGTCGGCTGCAACTCCAAGTCCACTGCTCCTTTGGCGGTATTCACGTCGGACACTCCGGCTTGGGCAAGAAGGGAACTGCGATCCGGCGCGAATTATATTCGCTGGCGATCGTGGTAACTTACCTCGCCATGAAGACCAAGCAGGAAATCGTCGACAACTGGTTGCCGCGCTACACCGGCACGCCGCTCGAGGCCTTCGGCAAGCACGTGCTGCTGACGAACTTCGGCAACTACCTCGAGCTGTTCGCCGCGGAGACAGGCGCGGAAATCGTCGGCCGCAACCGACCGATGCCGAACGCCACCGCCGACGGGATCACGATGATCCACTTCGGCATGGGCAGTGCGAACGCCGCAACGGTCATGGACCTGCTGTCGGCGATCTCGCCGAACGCCGTGCTGCTGCTCGGAAAATGCGGCGGTCTGAAGCGCAAGAACCAGATCGGCGACCTCATCCTGCCGATCGCGGCGATACGCGGTGAGGGCGCCTCGGACGACTATCTGTTGCCGGAAGTGCCGGCGTTGCCGGCCTTCAGCCTGCAGCGAGCGGTGTCGACCATGATCCGCGACCTCGATTGCGACTACTGGACCGGGACGGTCTACACGACCAACCGGCGCGTCTGGGAGCACGACGTCGAGTTCAAGGAATATCTGCGCAAGACGCGCTGCATGGCCATCGACATGGAAACCGCGACCATCTTCGCCGCAGGGTTCGCCAACTCGATTCCGGCAGGCGCCTTGCTGCTGGTCAGCGATCAGCCGATGGTGCCCGAGGGCGTGAAAACCGAGGCCTCGGACCGGCGCGTGACCAATGAATTCGTCGAGAAGCACATCCGCATCGGCATCGAGGCGCTGCGCCTCATCCGCCGTCACGGCAAGAGCGTCAAGCACCTGCGCTTCGACGAATAGCCCGATTCGTCAGCGGACGCCCCCACTTCAGCGGACGACGCACAGGCGCACGCCGAAACGCTTGCCGATGTGACGCTTCTCGAGGTCCTCGCCCACCGCTTCGCCGTCGGCCACGGCGTCGAGATTGCGGTTGGTCTCGTGGCGCAGGATCACCACCATGTCGGCGGATCCCTCGAGCGCGAACGGGAATTCGTGCCAGGTCCCGAGGTGCATCAGCAGCCCGCAATCGCCCTCGAAGCGGAATGCGCGTGCCTGCGCGAGATCGGGCAGGTCGCCCGCGGTGGGTGGTGCCAGCACCGCACACCACGGCTGGCGGTTGAGGGGCAGGAAAGCCTGCGTGTGCTTGAAATGCCGCTCCAGCCAGATCACCTCGAGAGCACGCGGATGCACGCGCGCCAACGACAGGCAGGTGTCGGCATCGGAGACAAAGTCGGGCTTCTCGGCAAGTTCCACCGCTTCGTCATAGAAGCGGGTACGGCTCACCGGACGGCCGCGGCCGAAAGCCAGCAACTCGCCGAAGGCTGCGATGCACTCCGGAGTCGCCGTCTCGAGCGGCAACTCGACGCGGCGCAAGTCGGGGTTCGCCATGCCGGCAGGCATGACTGCGCGACTCAGCGGAAGACCTTTGCCCAGAACGCCTTCATGTCTTCCCACGACTGGCGGTCGGTACGCTCGTCGTAGGCAAGGGGCAGGTTGTACTTCTTGCCCTTCTCGGTCGCCTCGGGATTGGTGAAACCGTGCTTCGCACCCGGGTAGGAGTGGAACTGGTAGTCGACGCCGAGGTCGTCCATTTCCTTGCGGAAAGCAGCCTGATCCTCGGCCGGAACCATGCCGTCGGCCTCGCCGTGACAAATGAGCACGGCCGGCTTGAACTCGCCCTTCTTCGCCTGGTGCGCCGCGCGCAGGGCGCCGTGGAAACTCGCCACGCCGCACAGCGGCAGGCCGATGCGACCCATGTGCAGCGACAGCGCACCACCGAGGCAATAGCCCATCGCGCCGATGCGGTCGGGATCGACCAGCGGATGCGCCCGCAGTTGCTCGTAGGCCGCCTTCAGGCGCTCGCCGAGTGCCGGCACGTCGGTGAACAGACCGTTCATCAGGGTGCCGGCTTCGGTGCTGTCCGCCGCTTCACGGCCATCGCCGTAGACGTCGGTGGCGAGAGCCACGAAACCGAGCCCGGCGAGTTCGCGGGCCCGCCGGCGCAGGTAGTCGTTGAGACCCCACCATTCCGGCAGGACGATCAGGCCGGGTCGTTTGTCGGTGCGGGCGGGGTCATAAGCGAGATAGCTGGCGAGATCGCGTCCACCGGCGTGGTAACGAACGATCTCGGTGTGGGACTGATCCGGCATGGCGACGGCAACCTCGGCAGGGAACTGATTGGGGGTGAATCCTGATGAACGCGAACTCTGGAATCAAGGCAGCCGATGCGCAAGTACGACGAATCGCCGGTGCCATAATGCGGCCGATGAACGTCGATGTGTCCCCGGAACAACAACATCCTCCGCGACGGATCCGCAGTTTCGTGCTACGCGCCGGCCGGATCACGGCCGCCCAGCAGCGGGCGCTGGACGAACTCTGGCCGCGCTACGGCCTGGACCTGCCGGAAGCGCAACCGCCGTCGGCCGCGGGCGAGCCGGGTCGGCCGTTCGCCCTCGACGCCGTGTTCGGGCGCCATGCGCCGCGTTCGCTGGAGATCGGCTTCGGCAACGGCGACAACCTG
>JBIKVA010000206.1:0-4999 GCA_044357085.1 Steroidobacteraceae bacterium
AGTTGAGCGCGGGCGAAGGCGCCGCAGACTTCGCGGCGAGCGAGGCGCGGTCCACCAGTGAGATGCAATCCACAGGGCAGGGTGCGATGCAGAGTTCGCAGCCTGTGCACAGATCGTCGAGGACCAAGTGCAGTTGCCGCTGCGCACCCACGATCGCATCCACCGGGCAGGGCGGCAGACAGCGCGCGCAACCGATGCAGCGCGACTCGTCGATGAAGGCGACTTTCGGCGGACCCTCGACGCCGCAGTCGCCATCGAGAGGCAATGCCTCGGTGTCGAGCAACGCTGCCAGTCTGCCGATCGTTGCCGCGCCGCCCGGAGGGCAGCGGTTGATGGCGGCCTCGCCCGCGGCGATGGCATCCGCATAGGGTCTGCACCCTTGGTAGCCACACCGCGTGCACTGGGTATGCGGCAGCAGGGAGTGGATGGCGTCGGCGTCCGCACGCATGGCGACGGCGACCTCCGGCAATCAGGAAATCTTCATGCCGCCGGCGACTCCATCGTCGGCCGAAAGCAGAAAGACCCGATCGTCGTCGCCCGAGGCGCACAGCACCATTCCTTCCGAGGTGCCGAAGCGCATCTTGCGTGGCGCCAGATTCGCGATCATGACGACCTGGCGGCCGTCCAGCGTCTCGGCGGCGTAGGACTTGCGGATGCCGGAGAACACCGTCCGCCGCTCGCCGCCCAGGTCGAGCGTGAGCTTCAGCAACTTGTCCGAGCCTTCGACGTTCTCGGCGGCGATGACGGTGGCGACACGCAGGTCGAGCCTGGCGAAGTCGTCGATGGTCACCGTCGTGACAGGTGGCGTCGCCGCTGCGGGCTTGGTCGCGGGTTTGACGGCCGTGGCCGCGACTGGCGCCTCCGCAGCAGGCGCCGCAACCGTCGTCTGCGCAGCCGCTGCCACCAGTTGGGAGACCGTCTTGGGCTCGAGACGTTGGGCGAGCGGCTGGTACGGCGCGAGCGGCGCGTCGAGCAGCGGCGAGTCGATCTCGTCCCAGCGTGCAAGCGGCGCCCCGAGGAAGGCCGCTGCCTGGCAGGCCATCGCCGGCAGCACCGGCGCGAGGTAGACCATCAGCACGCGGAACAGGTTGATGCCCTGTGTGGCGACGGCGAGCGCCTCGGCGGCCTTCGCGGGGTCCTTGGCGAGCGCCCAGGGCTTGTGGGCGTCGACATACTGGTTGGCGCGATCTGCGAGCAGCATGATCTCGCGCATGGCCTGTCCGTAGTCGCGGCCTTCATACAGCGCCGCGAGTCGCGGCGCGGCGGCCGTGAAGTCCCCGTACAAGCCGGCGTCGGGCAGCGCGGGCGCCAGCCTGCCACCGCTGCGCGTGACGAACCCGGCGCAGCGGCTGGCGATGTTCACCAGCTTGCCGACGAGATCGGAGTTCACCCTCGCCGTGAAGTCCTCGAGCGACAGGTCGATGTCGTCGACGTTCGGGCCGAGCTTTGCAGCAAAGTAATAGCGCAGCGGCTCCGCGGGCAGCAGCTCGAGGTAGCGGCGGGCGGTGATGAACGTCCCCCGTGACTTCGACATCTTCTGGCCGTTGATGGTCAGGAAGCCGTGGACATGCACCGCGGTCGGCCGACGGAAACCCGAGCCATGCAGCACGGCAGGCCAGAACAGCGTGTGGAAGTAGCTGATGTCCTTGCCGATGAAATGGTGCAGTTCGGTGCTGCTGTCGGGTGCGAGATACTGCTGCATGTCGAGGCCTCGACGTTCGCAGAGCGCCTTGAAGCTGCCGAGATAGCCGATGGGTGCGTCGAACCAGACATAGAAATACTTGCCGGGATGCCCCGGGATCTCGAAGCCGAAATACGGCGCATCACGCGAGATGTCCCAGTCCTGCAGGCCCGTCGAAAACCATTCTTCGAGCTTGGCGCGCACCGACTCCTGCAGCGAACCGCTCTGCACCCATTCGCGCAGCATCGGCTCGAAGCGCCCGAGAGCAAAGAAAAGATGATCCGATTCCCGCCATACCGGTACCGTGCCGGTCACCGTCGACTTCGGCTCGATGAGATCGGCGGGCGAGTAGGTCGCGCCGCAGGCCTCGCAGCTGTCGCCATACTGGTCAGGCGTCTTGCACTGCGGGCAGCCGCCGCGCACGTAGCGGTCGGGAAGGAACATGCCTGCCTGCTCGTCGTAGGCCTGGCGGACGCTGCGACGCACGATGTGGCCGCCTTGCTGCAGGCGATCGAACATCAGGTCGGTGAAGTAGCGGTTCTCGTCGCTGTGCGTGCTGTGGAACTGGTCGTGACCGATCAGGAATCCCTCGTAATCCGCCCGATGTTCGGCGGCGACGCGGGCGATCAGTTGCTCGGGCGTGATGCCCTCGGACTGCGCCTTGATCATGATCGGCGTGCCGTGGGTGTCCTCGGCGCACACGTAGATGCAGTCGTTGCCGCGCATGCGCTGGAAGCGGACCCAGACGTCGGTTTGCACCGCCTCGATGATGTGGCCGAGGTGCAGAGGTCCGTTGGCGTAGGGCAGGGCGCTGGTGACGAGGATCTTTCTGGGCATGCGGAAATTATCGCACAGGGATACGCCCCGAAGCCCCGCGACCGCTAGAATCGACGCATGTCCGCGAACCCAGAACTGGCAGCGATCGAGGCTGAAATCGGCCGCTATTTCGAGCCCAATCTTCGGCAGACGCTGGCAGAGGCCAGGGCGCTGCGTGCGGTCGAGGCGACTCCCGCAGTGCTGCGGGTCTCGCTCGAACTCGGGTTGCCCACCGGCGGTTATGCCGACGAACTCGGCGCGGCCCTGACACGTCACCTGCGCGAGGCAGGCATTGCCGTCGCAGCCCTCGACCTGCGCCTCGAGTCGAAAATCGTCGCACACGCCGTGCAGCGTGGTCTCAGTCCGCTTGCCGGCATCAAGAACGTGGTGGCCGTGGCCTCCGGCAAGGGCGGGGTCGGCAAGAGCACGGTCGCCGCCAATCTTGCGCTCGCCTGGGCAGCGCAGGGTGCCCGGGTCGGCCTGCTCGATGCCGACATCTACGGCCCCAGCCAGCCGATCATGCTCGGCCTGCAAGGCGAGCGTCCCTCGTCGCGTGACGGCAAGAGGCTCATTCCCCTGCGCGCCCACGGGATCGTCGCCATGTCGATCGGTTTTCTGGTCGACGTCGAGCAACCCATGGTGTGGCGCGGTCCGATGGTCACCTCGGCACTCAACCAGTTGCTCGCCGAGACTGACTGGGGCGAGCTCGACTACCTCGTCGTCGACATGCCACCGGGCACGGGCGACATCCAGCTGACGCTATCGCAGCGGGTGCCCGTATCCGGTGCCGTCATCGTCACCACGCCGCAGGACATCTCGCTTGCCGACGCCCGCAAGGGCCTGCGGATGTTCGAGAAGGTCAATGTTCCCGTGCTGGGCATCATCGAAAACATGGGTGTCCATGTCTGCTCGAACTGCGGGCATGCCGAGCACGTGTTCGGCGCGGGCGGTGGCGAGCGCATGGCCGCCCAGTACGGGGTGCAGCTGCTCGGTTCGCTGCCGCTCGATGCGCGCATCCGCGAAGAAGCCGACGGCGGTACCCCCAGCGTGGCCGCCGCGCCGGGCAGCGCGCGCGCGCTGGCCTATCTTGCACTGGCCCGGCGCACTGCCGGCGAACTCGCCCGACGCGCCCGCGACCGCAGCGGCGCTTTCCCGAAAATCATCGTCGAGGACACATGAGCATCAAGTCCGATCACTGGATCCGCCGCATGGCCGAGTCGCAGGGGATGATCGAGCCCTTCGAGCCCGGGCAGGTGCGCACGGTGGATGGCCACAGGATCGTCTCCTACGGGACTTCCAGCTACGGGTACGACGTCCGTTGCGCGCGCGAATTCAAGATCTTCACCAACATCAACTCGACCATAGTCGACCCCAAGGCTTTCGACGAAAAGAGCTTCGTGGATGTCGACTCGGACGTGTGCATCATCCCGCCCAATTCCTTCGCTTTGGCGCGCACGGTCGAATACTTCCGCATTCCGCGCAGCGTGCTCGTCGTCTGCCTCGGCAAGTCGACATACGCGCGCTGCGGCATCATCGTCAACGTGACGCCGCTCGAGCCCGAGTGGGAAGGCCACGTGACCCTGGAGTTCTCCAACACCACACCGCTCCCTGCCAAGATCTACGCCAACGAAGGCGTGGCGCAGATGCTGTTCTTCGAGAGCGACGAAGTGTGCGGCACGTCCTACCGCGACCGCGGCGGCAAGTACCAGGGTCAGCGCGGTGTCACCCTGCCGGTGACCTGATACCGCCTGCCGTCGTTACCGTCGCCAGGTCTGCAGCCGCATCGACCACTCCAGCTTGTCGCCCCGGCGGCGTTCCGCTTGCACGGGAAGGTAGCCCAGAGAAGGTGCGTACCAGACCCGCGTGACGCGATTGGAATTCGGCCGGTGGCTCGACCAGACGACGGTCTCGAGTTCTCCGGCCACGGTGCGCAGGCGCGTCGGCGCTTCGGCGGCGTACACATATTCCTTGATGACGTCCTTGTCGATCAGCGAATAGCCCTGGGGCGTTTCGCCGCGCGTGAGTGCGCGCATCAGGGCGATCTGCACCGACATGCCATCCTGCAGGCCTGGGAGCAGATCGAGACCGACCTTCGCCTCTTCTGCGGTGCCTCGTACCTTGCCTGCGGTCCAGTCGAACTCGAGCTGGATATCCTTGGTCGTGGCACGCGTGCCGTCGTCGGCCGAGTAGCGCAGGGGCCGCACACCCGATTCGTCGATGACGAACAGGCTGGTCTGACGGACCTCGGCAGGCAGTGCCAGACGGAAGAGGCCCTTGGCGTTGTTCCGCGAGACATAGCGCCACTGCCCGTTGCTCTCGCGAGTCAGTTCGAGGCTACTCGTGCCGGCATTGAGGCCGCGGAACACGACTTCGTACGTGACTGCAAACGGGGTGATGTCCCCGCCGGCGGCGATGGCGCCTGCGGGCACCGTCAGCAGTGCCGTTGCGAGCGTGGCAGCGAAGACGCTTCTCGTGAAAACCGTCATGGCGGTGATGCTCCGC
>JBIKVA010000207.1:0-4951 GCA_044357085.1 Steroidobacteraceae bacterium
AGAGCCCGTCCGCGGGCTGCAAGCCGAGATAGCTCAGCACGACGAAGGCGATCACGAACAACGCCAGGGCGATCTTGGAGAGGATTCCCTTGTAGCGGATCGACTTCACCGGCGAGCGATCGAGCCAAGGCAGGAAGAACAGAACCACGATCGCCAGCAGCATGAGCAGCGCACCCAGCTGCTGGTCCGGCACCGCGCGCAACATGGCGTAGAAGGCAGTGAAGTACCACACCGGAGCGATGTGGTCCGGGGTCGACAATGCATTGGCCGGCTCGAAGTTCGGCTTCTCGAGGAACAGGCCGCCGAAAGTCGGCACGAAGAAGACCACTCCGCAGAAGAAGATCAGGAAGACGCCGACGCCGACCACGTCCTTGACCGTGTAGAAAGGATGGAACGGAATACCGTCGACAGGCTTGCCGTCGGGGCGGAGCTTCGCCTTGATCTCGATGCCGTCCGGGTTGTTGGACCCCGTCTGCCGCAGTGCCACGAGATGCATCATGATGAGGAAGGCGATCGCGAACGGCACGGCAATGACGTGCAGCGCGAAGAACCGGTTCAGGGTGGAGTCGGCGATGCCGTAGTCACCGCGGATCCACTCGACGATACCCGGCCCGATGACCGGGATGGTACCGAACAGGTTGACGATCACCTGCGCGCCCCAGTACGACATGTTGCCCCAGGGCAGGACATAGCCCATGAAGGCCTCGGCCATGAGCGCGAGATAGAGCAGCATGCCGAGGATCCACAGCAGTTCGCGCGGCGCGCGATACGAACCGTAGATCATGGCGCGGAACATGTGCAGGTACACGACGATGAAGAAGAACGACGCGCCGGTCGAGTGCAGGTAGCGGATCAGCCAGCCCCACTCCACCTCGCGCATGATGTACTCGACCGAATCGAAGGCCAGTGCCTCGCTCGGCTTGTAGTGCATTGTGAGAAAGATGCCCGACAGGATCTGGATGACGAACACCAGCAGCGAAAGCGCGCCGAAGAAGTACCAGAAATTGAAGTTCTTGGGCGCGAAGTAACCGGTCAGTTGCGATTCGACGAACTCGTCGACGGGCAGGCGCTTGTTGAGCCAGGCGCGAAAGCCGGTCTTGCCGGCGGTGTCGGGAGAGGCGGCCATCAGGCGGCTCCTTGGGTGGCGTCGACGCCGATCACGAGCATGGTGTCGGACTCGAACTTGTGAGGCGGCACGCGCAGGTTTGCCGAGGCGGGCGAACCGTTGAAGACACGGCCGGCGAGATCGAAGCGTGAACCGTGGCAGGGGCAGAAGAAACCACCCGGCCAGTCGGCACCCATCGCCGGATCGGCGACGGTGAAGTACTGCTTGGGCAGACAGCCGAGGTGGGTACAGGCTGCATAAAGCACGAGAATTTCGGGCTTGAGCGACCGCATCTCGTTGCGGGCGTACGCAGGTTGCTCGGATGCCTCGGATTTCGGGTCCTTCAGATTGGCGTCAAGGCCAACGAGCTTGGCTACGGCCTCCGGCGTACGGCGCACGACGTAGATCGGCTGCTTGCGCCAGCTCTGCGTGACCATCTGGCCAGGCTCGAGTTTGGAGACGTCGATTTCGAGCGGGGCGCCGAGCGCGCGCGCGCGTTCCGAGGGTTTCCAGGAAGCGATGAACGGCACCAGGGTGAACGCGGCTCCCACCGCTCCGGTCGCCGCCGTCGCCACCGTCAGAAATTTGCGCCGACTCATGTCGGCAGCGTCGGTGGTCACCTTCTCGTCACTCATGCCAAGCCTCTCCCGGCCCGACGATTGTGTCGGGGCGCTATCCGTGATGCGTGGAAGTCCGGCATTATACACGCAGGCGCGAGGCGTTGCGCCGCAGCGCAAGGTGACCCGGGCTCGATGGGCGGTTGGCAGAAGGCGGTCATTTTTCTCTTCGGATCTCTGGTCGGCGGACTCGCGCTCGCGTTTCTCGCCGTGGCCGGAATCTACCTCTGGCGGCCGGAGATACTCGCGCAGTTGCGCGAACCTGCAACGGAATCGCGTTCAGTCGAACTTCCCGGAATCGCTGACGAGCCGCTGGTCGATACCCAGCCCCCCGCGCCGGGCGATGCGAACGACGCACCCGGTGCCGACGCGACGCCGACGAGTGGCGCCTCCGGAATCAGCAGCTACTCACCCGCGGTGCGCGCGGCAGCGCCGGCGGTGGTCAACCTGTACGTCACGCGCGTCGCCACCGAGCGCGTGCTGCGCAGTTTCCTCGACGATCCGTTCGGCGACTTCGTCCCGCGCTACCGGCGGCGTACCGAGCAGACGCTGGGTTCGGGCGTCATCATCGATCCGGCCGGCCAGATCGTCACCAACCATCATGTGATCGACGACGCGACCTCGATCCGGGTGCAACTCGCCGACGGCCGCACCACCGAGGCGCAAGTCGTGGGACGCGATCCCGACACCGACCTCGCGCTGCTGAAGATCGACCTGCCCGATCTGCCGAGCATCCGTCTCGGCCGTTCGGACACGCTGCGGGTGGGCGACGTCGTGCTCGCCATCGGCAATCCGATCGGCCTCGCGCAGACCGTGACCCAGGGCATCGTCAGCGCCACCGGACGCGACCAGCTCGGCATCGCCACGTTCGAGAACTTCATCCAGACCGATGCGCCCATCAATCCGGGCAACTCGGGTGGCGCGCTGGTCAACACCCGCGGCGAACTGGTGGGCGTGAACACCGCCATCATCGCCAAGAATCTCGGTGTCGAGGGCATCGGCTTCTCGATCCCGGTCAACCTGGTGCGCGGCGTGGTCAATGAAATCCTCACCCGCGGCAAGGTGCTGCGCGGCTGGATCGGCATCGGCACCGAGATGGTCGATGCCACCCAGGCCAAGCAGGCAGGCATGGAGGGGCCGGTGGTGGTGATCACGCGGCTCGCCAACGGCGGCCCCGCGCAGCAGGCGGGACTGCGGCCGGGCGACGTTATCCTGAAGATCGACGGCAAGGCCCCGACCAATTCCCGCGAAGTGCAGCTGCGCATCGCCGACACCTCGCCCGGACAGACCATCGCCATCGAGGTGCAGCGCGGTACCGAGCGCGGCGAGGCGCGGGTGCGCGTCGACGAAGCCCCGCAGCAGGTACGCCCGCGCTGAAAATCGCGGGTCCGATCAGCCGGGCACGCGCTTGATTGCCGCACCGAGGCCGGAGAGTTTTTCCTCGATGGCCTCGTACCCGCGGTCGATGTGGTAGATGCGGTCGATCTCGGTCCGGCCTTCGGCCACAAGGCCAGCCAGCACCAGCGACGCCGAAGCCCGCAGGTCGGTGGCCATCACCGGCGCCGCCTGCAACCGCGGCACGCCCCTGATGATGGCGGTGTTGCCCTCCAGGCGGATCTCCGCACCCATGCGGCGCATTTCGAGCATGTGCATGAAACGGTTCTCGAAGATCGTCTCGATGATCGTGCCCACGCCCTCAGCCACCGTATTGAGCGCCGCGAACTGCGCCTGCATGTCGGTTGGGAACGCCGGGTATGGCGCAGTGCGCAGATCAACGGCCCGCGGTCGCCGGCCACGCATGTCGATCTCGATCCAGTCGGTGCCGCTCGCCACGCTCGCGCCGGCCTCCTGCAGCTTGGCGAGCACGGCATCGAGATGTTCGGGGCGGGTGTTCTTCACGCGCACGTGCCCGCGGCTGATCGCGCCCGCGACGAGGTAGGTGCCGGTCTCGATGCGGTCGGGAAGCACCCGGAACTGGCCGCCGTGAAGCCGCTCCACGCCGTCGATGATGATCTTGTCGGTACCGGCACCGCGGATCCGCGCACCGATCGAATTGAGGAAGTCGGCGAGATCGACGACCTCGGGCTCGCGAGCAGCGTTTTCAAGGACGGTCTGCCCCTCGGCGAGCGTCGCGGCCATCAGCAGGTTTTCGGTGCCGGTGACGGTGACGGTGTCGAGCACGAGCCGGGCGCCGCGCAGGCGCTTCGCCCGCGCGCGGATGTAGCCGTTCTCGATGGAGATCTCGGCGCCCATCGCCTGCAGACCGGCGACGTGGATGTTCACCGGGCGTGCGCCGATCGCGCAGCCGCCGGGCAGCGACACGTTGGCTTCGCCGAAGCGCGCGAGCAGCGGCCCGAGCACCAGGATCGAGGCGCGCATGGTCTTGACGAGATCGTAGGGCGCGAGCGGCTTCTCGAGCGTGGTGGCGTCGACCTCGACGTTCATGCGCTCATCGACGGTCACCGTCACGCCCATGCGTCCGAGCAGTTCGATCATGGTGGTGACGTCCTGCAGGTGCGGCACATTGCCCACCGACACCGGCTCGGACGCAAGCAGGGTGCCCGCCAGGATCGGCAAAGCCGAGTTCTTGGCGCCCGAAATCCGCACTTCGCCCTCGAGCGCGGTACCACCGTCGATCTGCAGCCGGTCCATGGCCCCTCCCCGCCTCAGCCGGACCGGCCGCCGCCGGCCTCTTCGGGGGTCAGCGCCTCGATCGACAGGGCGTGGATCTCGCGGCCGACGAGTTCGCCGAGGGTCCGATAGACCATCTGGTGCCGGGCGATGCTGCGCTTGCCGGCGAAGGCCGCCGACACCACGCGCGTGGCGAAATGCGTCTGGTCGTCGGACTCGACGATGACTTCGGCGCCGGGCAGCCCGGCACGGATGAGCTCTGCGACTTTGTCGGGGTGCATGGGCGTACGGTCGTACCGATGGGGGCGCGTCAGATGGACGAGGGGCGCTATCATGCCACCTCATGGATACTCCTGCGCACCGGGCCGGACCCGCCGCCGAGACCGCGCGACTCGTTGCCGGGGGCAAGCGCGCACTCGCCATCGAAATCCGCGGTCTTGCCGCACTCGAGTCGCGCATCGATGCCAGCTTTGCCGCGGCCTGCCGCTTGTGCCTCGACTGCCGCGGCAGGGTGGTCGTCACCGGCATGGGCAAGTCGGGGCACGTTGGTGGCAAGATCGCCGCGACTTTGGCGAGCACCGGCACGCCCGCGTTCTTC
>JBIKVA010000208.1:0-4926 GCA_044357085.1 Steroidobacteraceae bacterium
GATGAGCTCGTGAAGGCTGCGCCCCGACCCCGGGAGCAGCCCGCCGCAGGATATTGTTGATTTCCATGTCGCCCAGCAATTCCACCACCATCGTCGCCATCGCCACCGCGCCGGGGCGGGGTGGCGTGGGCGTCGTGCGCATCTCCGGGCCGGCGGTGCGGGTGATCGGCGAGGCGATCATCGGCAGGGCGCTGCCCTTGCCGCGGCAGGCGGTGCTCGCGGGTTTTCGTGATGCCGCAGGGCATGTGCTCGACGAAGGTCTGGTGCTCTTTTTTACGGGCCCGCACAGCTATACCGGCGAGGACGTGCTCGAACTGCAGGGCCACGGCGGACCGGTGGTGCTCGAAGCGCTGGTCGCGCGGGCGGTGGAGCTCGGCGCGAGGCGCGCGAACCCCGGTGAATTCACGCAGCGTGCCTTCCTCAACGACAAGCTCGATCTTGCGCAGGCCGAGGCCGTCGCCGACCTGATCGACGCCGGTTCGCTTGCCGCCGCGCGGGCCGCGGTGCGTTCGCTGCAGGGCGAGTTCTCGGCCGAGGTGCAGGGTCTCGTCGAGGCGCTGATCGAACTGCGCGTGTGGGTGGAAGCGGCGATCGACTTTCCCGAAGAAGAGATCGATTTCCTCGCCGACCGGGCGCTCGTCGCGGGGCTCGATGCGTTGCGCCAGCGCTTCGCCACGGTGCTGCGCAGCGCGCGCCAGGGGCGGCTGCTGCGCGACGGCATGACGGTGGTGATCGCCGGCCGCCCGAATGCCGGCAAGTCCAGCCTGCTCAATGCGCTCGCCGGTCAAGAAGCCGCGATCGTCACGCCGCTCGCCGGTACCACGCGCGACGTGCTGCGCGAGCAGATCGCCCTCGACGGCATGCCGCTGCACGTGATCGACACCGCGGGACTGCGAGGCGCGCACGAGGGCGCGGCGGACATCGTCGAAGCCGAGGGCATCCGGCGTGCGCGCGCCGAGATGACCCGCGCCGATCGGATTCTCTTCGTGATCGACGCGGTGGCCGACCCGCTCGCTGCGGCTTTCGCAGAGGAACTGCCGACCCTGCCACCCGGGGTACCGGTGACGCTGCTCCTGAACAAGACCGATGCGCGCCGCGCGCCCGAAGGCAGAAGCCCTGCCGCGCCTGCGGAGGCCGCGCCGCCGGCGGGCGCTGCGACTGTGCTCGAGGTCTCGGCGAGGACCGGCGCGGGACTCGATGCGCTGCGCACGCACCTCAAAGATTGCATGGGCTACGAGATTGCGGGCGAGGGCACGGTGTCGGCGCGCGCCCGGCACATCGAGGCGCTGCAGCGTGCCGAACGCCACGCCGAAACGGCATTCCGTCAACTGACCGAATCACGCGCCGGAGAACTGGTGGCCGAAGAATTGCGTGCCGCCCAGCAGGCGCTCAACGAGATCACCGGCGAGTTCCACGCCGATGATCTGCTGGGGCGGATCTTTGGGAGTTTTTGTATTGGGAAGTAGGGGAGCTGTGAGTTTCGGCAAGAGCCGACCGATTTGATTTACACGCACTGGTACAGATGGCGCAAAAAGACCGAGGGCTTCGACGCGGCGGCCGGCGTGATCCGCGGCGTGCTCAAGCGCCTGTTCGACTACTCGATGACCGCCGGACTGACCCCGACCAATCCGGTTATGGCCTTGCCGATGCGGCATGTGCACCGCAAGGCCGAGTGGTCGATCCCGGCCGAGCACTCCAAGACCGGCAAGCCGCACATCGTGTACCTGTCGCCGCAGGCGCTGGATTTGTTTGCCGAGCTGCGGTCACTAGCCGGCGGATATGGTTGAGAAGGCTCTGAACCACACGATCGGCAGGGTGCGCGGGATGTACAACCGGGCGGAGTATTCGGGGCAGCGGAGGGAGATGCTGGGGTTCTGGAGGGAGTATGTGGAGGGGTTGGGGAAGGGGGAAAGATCGGGGCTGGTCGGCTGGTGCTGGTGGTTAACCGGAACAGACTGATTTGAGACGTTCCAGAATCAAGGCTTGAACGACTGCTGGTACGAATACCGGATGTTGGCGTCCATCCGGGTGTGGATCAAGCGGGCCGCGTCTGCGTTGCCTGAGGCGGCGCGGGCGACTGAGCGGAGTTCGTTACCGCACCAGCGGGGGGAGTGAGTTGTCCTTGTGCAGGAACTTCTCCAGGTCACCCAACGCTTGCGGAACGGCGTGATGCGGCGGCGGTACGAATCAATAAGTCGGCAGATTTTCAAAGATTTGAGCGCGCTCGGGAAGCAGACGGATCTTCTTCCTCTGTTGACTGTTGTACTCAACGTTGAGCGCGACTCCCGCCTGATCAAGCATCACGCGGATGACGCCGTCCATCTGTTTTTCGTCAACACCGTGAAGCCGAAGCTGCTTCTTCACGCGGGCGTCGAAGGCCGGGCGCTTTAAAAAGTCGAGCGGTGGCGGAAGCCCGAGCCGCGCGACCGAGTCCGCCATGACTTGGGCAACGCTGTCAAACGCGACGCATGAACTCGTCGCTTGCGGTGCCGCGCGCTTGTAGCAGTCGTCGATCACGTCGGCGACACCCATCATGCCTCCGGACTCAAACGTAGTGCGGAACCGCCCTGCCGCCGCGGCGTAGATGGCCGCGGCGTCTGCCTCTGGACCACGCGCCGCCGACTTGGGCGGAGCGCCGGTCGCGGTCGTGGCTGCGCAAAACCCAAACAACACCAATCCGACGAGCGCGTAGCTCACGCGCACGATTGTCCTGGTGTCGACGTCGTTATGCATGGGGGCGGGCTGTGGCATGGCGCGTTGTTGGGAAACCTGCGCGCACTCTGCAGTCGGGCTGGATCAGAAAATGATGCGTCTGGATAAGACAAAAAGCATTTCTGCGTAGGCACTCATAACGTTGGCATCTCATGGTGCGCGCCAAGCCGAAGGACCGCGATCGCGTCACTGGCGGACAGGCCGAACATCGTCGTTCAGACTGCGGCCTACGGCGATGGTCGCCGCGACGATCCGGTGCGAGTTGCCGCCCTGTCCAGGTCAGGTCTTGCGGCGGCGTGTTGCCGTGGGCACTCGCTGCCGTCGCTGCGCGGCGGTGACGGCCCCGGCCGTAGCGACCGCATCCGTTTGTCCGCTCGCCTCGGGTTCTGTGTGAATCTGCGGCGCGGTGCTAACAGCCAAGATCCGGCAGGGTTCATCGCCGCGGGCGATATAGGCGTGCCCCATGGAGCTGTCGAAATAGATCGACTCGCCGGCAACCAGCACGGCCGGCGTGTAGTGCTCGGTATGAAGTTCTAGCGTGCCCTCGAGCACGAACACGAACTCCTCGCCGGGGTGGTGCAGCAGCTCACCAAAATCTTCGAGGCTGCGTGAGCGGATTTCGGTGACGATCGGCGTGAATGACTTGTTGCGCAGGTCGGTGCTCAGGTAGCGGATGGCCTGGTGGCGCAGCTGCATCAGCTTTCCTTCGCCAAGACGATTGATGCTGCGCCGCTCGCGTGTGACCGGTGCGGCGTCGGCCTCGCCTTGCGAGAAAAACTGCGTGATGTCGACTTCGAGGCCCGCGCTGAGTTTCAGCAGCTGTTCGTAGTTCGGCGACGACTCGCCGCGCTCGATGCGGCCCAGCGTCGAGATGGGGATACCGGAGCGCGCGGCCACCTGTGCGAGGGTGAGGTTCTTGCGTCGCCTGATCGACTTCAGTGCCGGTCCCGGCCGTGCTTGGCTGACCAAGGTTGTGCTTCCTGAGCTCCCGGCCGCCGCGACAGGACGTGCGCGACAGACGTGCGTTTTGCTGATGCGGCGCGAAGGTTAACGGCCTGCATATATGTTGACAAGTTGCCACATCTGGCAATTAATGTCAGATTCGGTCTAAGCAGTCAGCGGAACGAATCGATGCTTGTCTCGATCATCATGCAGCAGCGCCGCTGGCGCGTCGCGGGAATGGCGCATGGTGGCTGATCTGCCTGCGGCGGTGGGGTGTTCGCTGCCGCCTGGTTTGGACGCGGTCGCGGCCAATCGGCGGTCTCTAGGCGAGCTCATCTGCGAGACGCCGGTCATTCGCTTTCCGCACCCTGCGCCGGGCGGCTTCCCGGATGTGTGGTTGAAGCTCGAGGCCATGCAGGTCACGGGTTCGTTCAAGCCGCGCGGCGCGTGGACCGTCATCCGGCATCTGACGACGGAACAGTTGCGACGCGGCCTCGTCACCGTGAGCTCCGGCAACCACGCGATCGCGCTCGCCGAGGGGGCACGGTTGTTTGGTACGACCGCCACCATCTACATGGCGGCAACGGCCGACCCGTATCGCATCGCGCGCGCCCGCGCGCTCGGCGCAACAGTCGAGCTCGTCGATGACATCCGCCTGGCGTTTGCCGCTGCGGACCGCGACGTCGCCGAGCACGGTCGCTGCTTCGTGCATCCGTTCGACGGGCCGTACACGACGCTCGGCACGGCTTCGATCGCCCTCGAACTGCATCGCCAGCTGCCGCCGGACGTCGATACTTTCCTCGTGGCGATCGGTGGCGGCAGCCTCGCTTCAGGTCTTGCACCCACCATCAAGGCGCTGCGGCCGACCGCTTGCGTGATCGGCATCGAACCCGTGGGAGCACCGACGCTCTCGCGCAGCATCGCCGCCGGCCGACCGATAACCCTCGATTCGCTCGACACGGTTGCCGACAGTCTTGCGCCGCCGTTCGCTTTGCCCTACTCGCTGGGTCTCGTGCGCGACTATGTCGATGAGATCCTGCTGCTCGACGACAGCCAGATCATTGCCGCGGTGCGACTGCTGTTCGAGCGGCTGAAACTCGCCATCGAGCCGGCCGGCGCCGCCGCGCTGGCCGGTGTACTCGCGTTCCCGGACCGCTTTCCTGCGGGCAGGACCTGCGTGATGGTCTGCGGCTCGAACATCGGCCTCGAGCGGTACTCGAAGCTGCTCGCTCCCGCTCCCGCTCCCGCCGCCACGGCCGCCGCCGTCTGAGC
>JBIKVA010000209.1:0-4908 GCA_044357085.1 Steroidobacteraceae bacterium
TGGCGGAAACAGCACTCGGTCGGACCGGAGATCTGGCGCAAGGCCGGGGAAATGGGGCTGTTGTGCCTCGACCTGCCCGCCGAATACGGGTGTGGGGGCGGTGACTTCCGGCACGAGGCCGTGTTCTACGAAGAACTCGCGCGTCGTGGCCTGTCCGGCTTCGGGCAGGGCGTGCACAGCATGTGCGCGCACTACGTCTTCAATTACGGTACCGACGAGCAGAAGCATCGCTGGCTGCCGCGACTCGCGCGGGGCGAGCTGATCGGTGCCATCGCCATGACGGAGCCCGGGGCCGGTTCCGATCTGCAGGGCGTGCGCACGCGGGCGGTGCTCGAGGGCGATCATTACCGGATCAACGGTTCCAAGATTTTCATCACCAACGGCGGACAGGCGTCGTTGCTCATGCTCGTCACCCGTACCAATGCCGAGGAACGCAAGCGCGGCCTGTCGCTTATCATGGTCGAGACGCCGAACCTGCCCGGGTACCGGGTGGGTCGGGTGCTCGACAAGATGGGCATGGTGGCACAGGACACGGCCGAACTTTTCTTTGAGGATGTGCGGGTTCCGGCGGATTGCCGGCTGGGCGCCGAAGAGGGGCTCGGCATGTATCAGCTCATGGGCGACTTGCCCTACGAGCGTCTGGTCATCGCGCTCTGCGGCGTTGCCGCCATGGAGGGCGCGGTCGCGGAGACTTCGAAGTACGTCAAGGAGCGCAAGGCATTCGGCCAGCCCATCGGCAGCATGCAGACCGTCCGCCACAAGCTGGCCGAGATCGCCACGCTGACGCGTGTGGCACGCGTGTTCGTCGATGACTGCATCGTCAAGCTGCTGGCAGGCAAGCTCGATACCGAGACGGCCTCGATGGCAAAGTACTGGGTCACCGACATGCAACAACAGGTCATCGACGAATGCGTGCAGTTGCACGGCGGCTACGGATACATGAACGAGTACCTCGTGTGCCGCATGTTCGCCGACTCGCGGGTGCAGCGCATCTACGGCGGCACCAACGAGATCATGAAGGAATTGATCTCGCGCGCCGTCTGAGCGGCGCCGCGGATCGCATCAAACCGCAGTCGCACAAGGCCAATCGAATAAGGCCAATCGAATAAGGCAAGGAGCAGCGCAACATGGCACTCGATCTAGTACCCACCGGCAAGGACGTGCCGAACGACATCAACGTCATCATCGAGATTCCGAAGGACGCCGACCCGGTCAAGTACGAGGTCGACAAGTCGACGGGGGCGATCTTCGTCGACCGCATCCTCTCCACGCCGATGCGCTACCCGTGCAACTACGGCTATATCCCGCACACGCTGTGCGGCGACGGCGACCCGGCGGACGTGTTGGTGATCCTGCCGCTGCCCCTGGTCCCGGGGTCGGTCATCCGCTGCCGTCCGGTCGGCGTCATGATGATGCAGGACGAGGCGGGGTCGGACGAAAAGCTGCTGGCTGTGCCGGTCGACCGGGTGTTCAACGGGTACGTCCACGTGCATGACATCGGTCAGGTGTCGAAGCACTGGCTAGAGCGCATCGGGCATTTCTTCCAGCACTACAAGGATCTCGAGCCCGGCAAGTGGGTGAAGATCAGCGGCTGGGGAGATGCAGCACAGGCCCGGAAAATCGTGCTCGAGGCGGTAGAGCGGTTCAAGGCTTCGCCGGAAGAAATGCATTATTGAGCGGACCTCTGCAGGACCCGCGACGACGACCAGGATGGCTCCCCGGGCTGGACTCGAACCAGCGACCTGCGGATTAACAGTCCGACGCTCTACCGACTGAGCTACCGGGGAATGGTCGGTCAAAAGAGGCGCGCATTCTCTGGAAAGCGCACCGGGTCGTCAAGTACGACGGACGCCCCGGGGTCGAGACTGAGACAGCAGCGTCGTCGGCAGTTTCCCCCCGGTTGTTTACCCTCGGTTGTTTGCAGTGAGAAAGGCGTGCATGCGTTCGACCGCCGCTTCCAGTTGCGCGAGGCTGGTCGCGAACGACAGGCGCATGTGCCCAGGGCCGCCGAACGCGCTGCCCGGGACCACCGCAACGCCGGTGCGCTCGAGCAGCGCATCGCAAAACTCCACGTCCGTGGGGTAACCGAGGTCGCTCATGGCCGCACGGATGTCTGCGAACGCATAAAACGCCCCCGAAGCGGGCAGACAGGACACCCCTGGCAGGGCATTCAGCGCCGGAATCAGGTAATCGTGGCGCAGCCGGTACTGCCGCGTCATCTCGTCGATGCAGGCCCGATCGCCGCGCAGCGCCGCGATGGCGGCCTGTTGGGAGACGCTTGAGGGGTTCGAGGTGCTTTGCCCCTGGATCGTGGCCATGGCGGCGACGATTTCCGCCGGGCCCCCGCAATAGCCGATCCGCCATCCGGTCATGGCGTGGCTCTTCGAGACGCCGTTGATGGTGACGGTGCGGTCGTACAAGTCGGGTACGACCTCGGCGAGGGTGCTGAACGGCTCCGCAGCCCACCAGATGGTCTCGTACATGTCGTCGCTGCCGACGATGACGCGCGGGCAAGCGCGCAGCACCTCGCCGATTTCCTGCCACTCTCGCCGCGTGTAGGCGGCCCCCGTGGGATTGGAGGGCGAGTTGAGCAGCAGCAGGCGGCTGCGCGGGGTGAGCGCGGCCTGCAACTGCATCGCGGTGATCTTGTAGCCCTGCGCGGGGCCGGTCTCGAGGAACACGGGTTCCGCGTCGGCGAGCCTGACCATATCCGGATATGACACCCAGTACGGCGCGGGGATCAGCGCTTCGTCGCCCGGGTCGAGAACCGCGAGGCAAAGATTGAACAAGGTCTGCTTCGCGCCGCAGGAGACGAGGATCTGGCGCCGCTCGTACCGCAGGTGGTTGTCGCGCTCGAACTTCTCGCGAACGGCGTCCTTGAGCGCCGGGGTGCCACCGACGTCGGTGTAGCGGGTGTGACCTTCCCTGATCGCCGCAAGGCCTGCCGCCGCGACGTGCTCCGGCGTGTCGAAGTCGGGCTCGCCCGCGGTCAGGCTGATGATGTCCCGCCCCTCGGCCTTCAGGGCGGCAGCGCGTGCGGTAGCCGCCATGGTCGGCGACGGTTTGACGCGTTGCACGCGTCGCGAAACGGCTTGGGTCATATGGGGCTATAGTAGGCTGGAATGTCCCTTTTTCGACTCAAATCGTCCTATCAACCGGCCGGTGATCAACCTGCCGCCATAGCGGGCCTCGTCGAGGGGCTGCAGACGGGCCTTGCGCACCAGACGCTGCTCGGTGTCACCGGCAGCGGCAAGACCTTCACCATTGCGAACGTGATCGCCGCAGTACAGCGGCCGACGCTCGTGCTCGCCCACAACAAGACGCTGGCGGCGCAGCTCTACGGCGAGTTCCGCGAGTTCTTTCCGGACAACGCGGTCGAGTATTTCGTTTCGTATTACGACTATTACCAGCCGGAGGCCTACGTGCCCTCCAGCGATACCTTCATCGAGAAGGACGCCTCGATCAACGAGCACATCGAGCAGATGCGCCTCTCCGCTACCAAGGCGCTGCTCGAGCGCCCTGACGCCATCATCGTCGCCACGGTGTCTTCGATATACGGACTCGGCGACCCGTGCGCCTATCTGGCGATGGTGCTGCATCTCGTCCGTGGCGAGGTGCTCGACCAGCGCAAGCTGCTGCGACGGCTCGCAGACATGCAATACACGCGCAACGAAATCGACTTTTCACAGGGCGCGTTCCGCGTGCGCGGCGACATCGTCGACATCTTTCCGGCCGAGTCGGATCGCGAGGCGCTGCGGGTCGAACTGTTCGACGAAGTCATCGAGTCGCTCTCGATCTTCGATCCGCTGACCGGCGAGACCTTGCGCAAGGTCCCGCGCTACACCGTCTATCCCGGCACCCACTTCGTCACCCCTAAAGACCGCCTGATCGGTGCCATCGACCAGATCCGCGAGGAACTGCGGTCGCGCGTCGCCGAATTGCGTGCCGCCGACAAGCTCGTCGAGGCGCAGCGGCTCGAACAGCGCACCATGTTCGACATGGAGATGATGAAAGAGGTCGGCTATTGCGCCGGTATCGAGAACTACTCGCGGTACCTCTCGGGTCGCGAGCCGGGCGAACCGCCGCCCTGCCTCTACGATTACCTGCCCCCGAACGCGCTGCTGGTGGTCGACGAGAGCCACCAGACGCTGCCGCAGCTCGGCGCGATGTACAAGGGCGACCGCTCGCGAAAGGAAACACTGGTCGAATACGGCTTCCGCCTGCCGTCCGCCCTCGACAACCGGCCGTTGAGGTTCGAGGAGTGGGAGCGCATCGCGCCGCAGATGATCTTCGTCTCTGCGACTCCCGGGGACTACGAGGCTCGCCATGCCTCTTTGCTCGTCGAACAGGTGGTCCGTCCCACCGGTCTCGTCGACCCCGAAGTCGAGGTGCGGCCGGTGCGCACGCAGGTGGACGACGTACTGTCGGAGATCACGCGCTGCGTGGGGCGAGCCGAGCGGGTGCTCATCACCACGCTCACCAAGCGCATGGCGGAGGATCTCACCGAGTATCTCGGGGAGCACGGTGTGAAGGTGCGCTATCTGCACGCCGACATCGAGACGGTGGAACGCAGCGAGATCATCCGCGATCTGCGGCTTGGTATCTTTGACGTTCTCGTCGGCATCAATCTGCTGCGCGAAGGCCTGGACATGCCGGAAGTGGCGCTCGTCGCCATTCTCGATGCCGACAAGGAGGGCTTCCTGCGCTCGGCGAATTCCCTGATCCAGACGATCGGGCGCGCTGCCCGCAACGTCAACGGACGCGCGATCCTTTACGCGGATCGCGTCACCGGTTCCATGCAGCGCGCCATGGAGGAAACAGCCCGGCGACGGCGCAAGCAAGTCGAGTTCAATGAGCTGCACGGCATTGTTCCGCGCGGTATCGTCAAACAGGTGATGAACGTGATGG
>JBIKVA010000210.1:0-4874 GCA_044357085.1 Steroidobacteraceae bacterium
GCGGGCACCGATGCGACGGTGGCGGACATCGAGGCGAGCGGCGAGGTGAAGCTGCGCGCGGTCGGGGGCTCGGCCACGCTCGGCGCTGCCAATGTCAAATCATTGAAGGTCACGGCGTCACGCAATATCGCGGTCAATGGCGCGGTGAACTCCACCGGCAATGTGTCCTTCGATGCCGGCGGCAGTTTCGCGAACACGGCCGCGATCCGTGTCACCGAAGGTACGGCCATCAGCGGCGCGAGTCCGGCGAACGGTTACGGCGGCGTCGACATACGCGCCGCCGATGTCGAAATCGGTGCTGCGATCACCGTGCGCGGCACCGGTGCCGGCATCCAGTTGCAGGCTACCGGCGCTGGCGGTGTGGCGATCGGCGGTGGACTCGGAACACCGGCGGCAGGGACGATGCAAATCGCCGACGCAGAGATGCAGCGGCTGGACGCGGCAACGGTCGCGATCAGGTCGGCGGAGAGCGCCAGCACGGGCAAGGACATCGTCGTCGGCGACGTTGCTCTCGATCGTTCGCGTATCGGCGAACTGCTCCTTGCCACTGGCTCGTCGGGCAAGATTCGCGTCACGGGCGCGGTGCGAGGCACAGGCGCGCCGGCACTCACGCTCGGCGAGAACGGCATGAAACCCGGCGATATCGACATCACGGGTTCGCTCGGATCGACGGCTGCACCGCTCGGTCGTCTGCAGTTGCGTTCGGCCGGCAACATCCTCATCGGGTCCGCCACCTTCCTCGAGCAGGTTCGCGCCGCGACCGACATCGCCACATTCGATGTCAACAATATCGCCGCCACGCTCGGCGGGACTACCGCCGGACAGTTGTTCATCGTTAGCGGTGCCACGAGCTTCGAGGCCGCTCGGGCGATCCTGCAGCAGAACACCGGTGGGCGGACCGGCGACGGCATCCGGATCGGCATCGCCGGCAGCGCCGTCCCTTCGACCATCGTGGTGGGCGGCAGCGGTGCGCCGTCACGGGTCGCGCTGTTCGGTACCGTGGTCGATGCGAGCGGTACCGCGTTGTTGGCATCGGCCGCGGCATCGGCTTCCGGCATGCTGCCTTCCGGCACGGAAACCAATACTTCGTGGCGGTTCAACACCTGTATTGCCGGCAGCGGCACGGCCTGTCTGCCCAAGAACGACCCGATCACCAGCATCGTCGCGGTCGTGCCGACCACACCGTCCGTTCCGCCCCCGCCCGCGGTACCGGCGGCCCCGGCGCCGGCACCGACGAGTACTCCTGCTGCGACGACCACGACGGCGGCGGCGCCGCGTCCCGCGGCCAGTGCTTCGAGCAGCAGTGGCAGTTCCAGTTCGTCAGGTGGTTCGTCCGGATCTTCGTCCGGATCTTCGTCAGGGTCCACGGCAGCCCCGGCCTCGTCAGGTTCCTCTGGCTCGTCTGGTTCGTCGGGCAGCAGCGGATCCGATGGCAGCGGTTCGAGTGGCAGCGGCTCCGGCAGCAGCGGTAGCGGCTCCGGCGAGGGCGGCTCCGCCGAGGGCGGCTCCGGCGAGGGCGGCTCCGGCGAGGGCGGCTCCGGCGAGAGCGAATCCGATGGCGAGGGCTCCGGCAGCAGTGCGGCGTCCGAGGGCGACGCTGCTGCGGAAGGCGACGCCGATAGCGAGGCGCAGGAGCAGGAGCAGGCCGAGAGCGAGCCCACGGCCGAAGAAGAAGCCGCCGAGGAGACCTCGGCCGAGGTCGCAAATTCATCTACCCAGGCGGCTGAAAAGAGTATCGAGCCGCTTGAAGTCGACCCGAGTTCCCGCGAGTTGCTCGATCCGGCAAGCGTGAGGGATGCCCGTGAGACTGGCGTCGGAGCGCCCAACGAGGATCTTTGGCCGGAGGGACCGGGATGAGGTCGCAGGCAGCCGCTTCGATTCGACTCTTCAGGGCGGCCTGTATCGCCGCCGTGGCCTTGGCGCTGCCGGCCGGGGCAGCGATGGCGGCAACTACGCCACAGGCCGTCGGCAAGTCCGCGGGCAAACCGAACATCAATCTCGGCGCCGATCCGACAGGTCGCGTGTGCTCGGCACGGCGTCTCTACGGAGACCCGTTGTTGCGCGCCGGCACGCGCGACTATGCCTACGACGTTTCATGCGGCCGGTCCGGCAGCATCGGACGCATTTATCTGCTGGGGTCACGCCCCAAGGACGCCGCCTTGCGCGAGTGGCGTGACGTGATCGCGCCGCTGTGCGTCGCACCGCGCCCCCAGGACTGGTCGCCGTCCGGGCTGCAGGCCGAGCTCGGATTGTTTTGTGCCGGTGGGTCGAGCGTGGGCTCGCGGCCGGCAACGGTGTTACTGGCCGCGAGCGGCTCCGCCGGATTGGCCGCCGGTGATGGTCCGGTGGCGTCGGCACCGGTGATCGAGTATGCGCTGCGCATCCTGTCCGGCGTTGCCGAGGAGCCGGCGCGAGCGCGCCAGCGCGGGCCGCGCAGCAGCCTGCTGTCCAATCTCGAGTCGGTCGTCGGGGGTGATCTGGGCGGTGGTGGTTTCACCGACTTCTCCAGCCTGCGCGCGGCGGCCTTCGAGAACAACTCGATGTGGACGTTCGGTGCCGCGGAGCTGCAGTTTGCCGATGCGCTGCGCGTACACGCGGGTCTGTGGCCCGAGGATTACGCGGGACGCGGTGACTTGCAGTCGGAGCGGGCCCTCAACCTTGCCAACCAGCGGCGTTTCGCCGAGGCCGAGCGCGTGCTCGCTGATGCCGAGCAAAACGCCGCCAAGTCGGAGGACGCGTTCCTGCGCGCCAAGGTGGCGGCGTATGCCGCAATTGCCGCGCTGAACGCCGGCCAGTATGCGCAGGCCGGCCAACGTGCCGTCCGCGCGCGCGAATTGCTCGAAGCGTGGCGGAAGTCGGGCCAGGTGGAGCGGGAGCAGGCCGATCAGGCGGCGGCGCGGCTGCCGGCGGCGAAGCGGGCCGCGATCCTCGATTCGCAGATGCTGCGCACCCTCGCCATCGCGGCTTCGCGGGATCCGGCAGGCGGTGAGTGGCGCGACAGCCTGACCAAGGCCGCGGACGTCGCCTCGGCACTCGACGCCCGCTCCGGCGGCTGGCTGCAGTCGGGCCTCGCACAGGATCGTGCGCTCCTCGAACTTCGCGAGGGTCGTCCGCAGGCCGCCGCGCGCATTCTCGAGGAGGGTCTCGAGCGTTACCGGCGGTTCGCGCTCGGTACGCGGGTCGAGGCGAACATGCTGATGGATATCGGCGAAGCCCTCGCCGCGATGGGCCGCAAGGAAGACGCGCTCGCACGCTACGCGGAGGCTTTCGAGATCTACCGCGAGCAGATCGAGAACCGCGGCGTGGCGCCGATCCGCGGACTGCGCTACCTCGAGGCGCTCGCCGAGAACATGCCCGCGGTCGTCAAGCCCGCAGAGGCTGCACCTATGTTCGCGGCGTTCGAGACGCTGGCGTCGCCTGCCGTGGCGCAGACTGCGGCAGCTACCGCCGCGCGTCTGCTCGCCGGGCGCAACGGCGCGGTGATCCGCGCCTGGCAGGACACCGATCGCGCGCTGCGGCGCGCGCAGACGAAACTTTCCAACCTGCCTACCGAGACCAGCGCCGACGTACGCCGTACCGCCGAGGAGGAGGTTGCGAGCTGGCGCCGCCGCTCCGATGAACTCGAACAGCAGGTCGCCCTGCTGTTTCCGAAGTTTGGCGTGCTGACCATGGAGCCGGTAACCATCAGTACGCTGAGCGAATCTTTGGGAGGCGGCGAGCGGCTCGTGCGCCTCGCGCTGGGCACCGACCGCGGCATCGGCATGCTGGTCGACCGCGAATCGGTCCGGGTGTTCCGTATCAAGATCGGCGAGTCGCGCGCCGCGGAGCTGGTGGCGCGCATCAAGACCTCGGTGCGCAATGTGGAGGCCGAATTCGACCGCGCCGCGGCGGCTGAGCTTTTCGAAGGTGTCTTCGGCGGGATCCGTGATGTGCTGCTCGTTGACACCGCGCCCGAGCGCCTGATCGTCGAGGCGAGCGGCGCGCTGGCGAGTCTGCCTTTCCCGGTGCTCATCACGGGCGAACGCGGTGCCGACGGCGAGCCCTGGCTCACGCGCCGCTTCTCGGTAGTGGCCGTACCGAGCATGCGGGCTTTCGTGTCGGCACGTGCGGCGGGCCCCTCCCAGGGCACCATACCGTTCATCGGCTTCGGCGACTTCCTGCCGCTGGCCGATTCGGCCTCGGCTGCAGCGATCGCCAACGCGGTGGTGACGGCGCGCAAGCTGCCGGCCGCCTGTGGGCCTCGCCTGACCGCGGCGCTCGCCAAGTTGCCGCGCCTGCGTGGCACCGCGGTGGAACTCGAGACGGTCAAGGCGATACTCGGTGGAAGCGACGACAGTATCCGCCTGCGTGAGCGGTTCACCGACCGGGCGGTGTTGCGCGACGAACGGCTCGAGGCAGCCAAGGTATTGATGTTCTCGACCCACGGCGTGTTCGCGAGCGAGTTTCCGGAAGCCGAGGGCTGCCTGCCGGACGCCGGGTTGCTGTCGTCGGCGGTGTCGCCGAACGCAGGAGTCGTTCTGGATTCGGCGCAGGTGCTCGATCTGAAGCTCGATGCGGACATCGTCGTGCTGTCCGCTTGCGACACCGGCAACCCGCAGCCGGTCGCTCCGGGTGAGACGGGATTGCCCTCGGGCGGCGACGCGCTGAGCGGCCTCGCGCGTTCGTTCTTCTACGCCGGTGCGCGCAGCGTGCTGGTGTCGCACTGGCCCCTGCCGGACGAAGCGACGGTGGCGGTCATGCGGGGACTCTTCGAGCGCCTCAAGGCCGGCGACGGTCTGCCCGAGGCCTTGCGTGCTGCGCAGATGGCGCAGATCCAGTCCGGTGCGGACGATCCGCTCGCCTGGGCAGCCCTTGCGGTGGTCGGTGCTCCGCAG
>JBIKVA010000211.1:0-4865 GCA_044357085.1 Steroidobacteraceae bacterium
TGCCACCTGCACATCGTCACGGACGGTCGGGAGCGCATTCGTGATCGCGTACTCCGAGACATCCAGACCCTTGACTGAAATCCCAGGTATCAGCTCTTTCAGGTCATGCAGCATGAACCCCTTGGCACAGCCCACATCCAACAACGAACTTTTGCCGGTGAGGCCCCAGTGTTCGATAAAGGTTGGTATCACCGGCTGCCAGAATCGCGGGTTGTAAGTGAACCCTCCGTAGCCCGTTCGGCGATCACCATCAAAAAATTCCTGCCCGAACTTGCGCGCGATAGCGCGATCTTCCTCGGTCTTTCCGGCGGCACGCTCGTCCAGATTTCGCTTGGACTTCGGGTAGTTGACCAGAAGATCGATTTCCTTACCCATGTCTTATCGGCTCCGAGCTTCGGTGGCAATCATGGCTTGTGCACGTACCCGATCGGTTGTGTTTCGAGCTGCGCGAGATTGCGACGCGCCCAGTCGATGACCTCGGCCAAACCGTCTTCGAGCGATATACGATCCGTCCAGCCGAGGCGACGCATCTTGTCGCTGTTCAACCAATAGGCGCTGTCCTTGCCGAGGCGCTCGGGGGCGACATCCACGGCAGACTCGAAATCGACGCCGAGCATCCGGCAGAGCGTCTCCACCAACTCGCGGATCGAGACGATGCGGTTCGTGGAGATGTGGTACGTCTCCCCCACCGGCGCTGAGTTCGCGATCTTCCACGTAGCCTCGGACACGTCGTCCATGTGGATGAACGACCTCGTCGAGACGCCGCCGCCGTGCAGTTGCAGCTTACGGCCCGTCATCAGAAAGAACACCGTGCGGGGGATGATTCGATACAGCGGCTGTCCCGGGCCATACACGTTCGCCGCACGCGTCCCCACCACGGGCAAGCCGAAAGTTTCGCGGTAAATCTTGAAGAGCATGTCCCCTGCCGCACGCGAAACCGCATAAGGCGTCGAGGGATTGACGGGCGCCTCTTCGGTGATCCACCCGTCCGTCGACCCGTACACCTCCGGCGTCGTGACGTGCACGTACCGATCGAGAAAATCCAGATGACGCAGGCGCTCCGCGAGGCGGGCCACGGTCACGACGTTGGTCCGCATCCAGTCGTCGGGCTTGTCCCAGCTCTCCCCCACCATGCTCTGCGCGGCGAAGTTGAACACGAGTCGCGGCTTTCTCTGACCCAGCAGCGTCATCAGTCGATCAACGTCGCTGTTGAGGTCGAGTTGCTCGAAATGCAAGCGAGCCGCAGCTGCGGGCGTCCACCGATAAGGCAGGAAGACCTCATGCGGTTCCGCCGAGCGGCTGAGGGCCAGCACGTCGATACCGCGCCTCAACAGGTCGGCACAGAAGCTCGCTCCCGAGAACGAATTGGAGCCGATGACACAGACCTCGGTCATCAGGTGCCCGCCTCGGCCAGATCGATCATGCAGCGACCGGCCGTGGAGCCGTCGCGCATGCCGGAAATCAGCACATTCACATCGGACAGGGGCTTCACTTCGGTCACGAGGTCCCTGAAGTCGACGCCTCGCGCCGCGGCAAGCCTCATGTAACGCGGAATGTCCTGATGCGGTTCCGCCTCGCCGCCGTGCGTCCCGCAAACATGTTTGCCGAAGTGCATCGGCAAAGTATGGAGCGTGGTGTTCGCGCCTTTTTTGGGGACACCCACCAGCAGTACGCGACCCTTCGCATTCACGAGCTCGTAGCCGCGCGCGATCACCTCCGGCCTGCCGGTGTTGTCGATGAAGATGTCGGGGGCACGGGCAGAGAAAATCTCTGCCAGACGAACCCAGGGGTCGACGGCTCCTGCGTTGATCACCTCGGTCGCGCCGCAGCGCCTCGCCAGCGACAGACGGTTGTCGTAGAGGTCAACCGCGATCACCTTGCGTGCACCGGCAAGGTAGGCCGCCTGGATGATATTGAGCCCGATGCCGCCCGCGCCAAAGACAACCACGTCCTCGCCGAGACGCAAGTCGGACAGGTTGTCGATGAGCCCGAAGCCCGTCGTCACCGCACAGCCGAAGAGCGCCGCCGCCATCAGGTCGGAGTCGGGCGGGATCGGCGTCAGACGATTCTCGGACACCACGGCATGCCGGTTGAATGTCGTCACCCAGCCGGCGTTTACCGTCTCGGAACGCCAGAGATACTTGGGAACCGTCGATTCGATCCCGAGAGAAGGCTTCCAGTGCGCGACGACCGTCTGGCCCGGCTTGACGTGCCGGACCCCCGGCCCCACCGCAAGCACCGTCCCCGATGCTTCGTGACCCAGAAGATGCGGCAGCCACTTGTCGGGGCCTTTGACGCCGTCGATCTCGCCGATCTGGCTGCCGCAGATGCCACTGTAGGCGAATTCGACGAGCGCCTGACCCACGTCCAGGGAGTCCGGCAGTTCGATCTGGTCGACCACGAGCGGCTGCTGCTGGGCAACGAGAATGGCCGCCCGGGTCAGCTTCGGGAATCGATCGCTATCGAGCCTGGTCACGGTGCTCATACAGCCATTGCATCAGCATGTGCCCGATGACGAGTTGCAGGTCTTCGCTGATCTGCATGTCGTCGATGGCGACATGGATCGGCACATCGGCCAGCGCCTTGGCCTTGCCCCCCGAGTACCCCAGCACCGCAAAACTCCGCACGCCGCGGGCCTTGCAACACTCGAGCGCGCGCAGCACGTTGGGGGAGTTGCCGCTGCCGCTGAAGGCCAGGGCGACATCGCCCGGCTGCGCGAGCACGGCGAGCTGGTGCGCGAAGATGTGCTCGTAGCCCTCGTCGTTGGCGAGGCAGGTCAGCACCGCGCTGTTGGCAGGCAGGGCGTGCACACGCAGCGCATGACCCGTAACCCGCGATATCCCGTACAGGTAGTCGTTGGCGAGGTGGATGGCATTGCCCGCCGATCCGCCATTGCCAAAAATGAAGAACTGCCTGCGCTCGCGCCAGCACCCGAGCAGCGCCTCGGCCAACTGCTCGACCGGCGCCAGCGGAATCTGCCGCGCGGCGACTTCGAGGCGATCGATGTAGGCGCGACCGAACTGCGCAAATCCGCTCTGGCTCATGCGCGCTTGCCGTCCGCGTAAAGCGTCTTCTGCATCCACTTCAGGTTATAGAAGCGGTCCTCGTCGGCGAGCAGCCCTGCCCTGAAGGCCGCGCCGATCTCGTCGATGGCGGTCCTGACAGATTTCTTTGGCCGAAAGCCGGTTGCCAGGATCTTGTCGCTGTTGACACGGTACGAGCGCGGGTCGTTGGAAGGCTTCACGGTGATCTTCGCGCCCGAGACCTCGGCGATCATGTTGGCGATCTCGAGGATGGACAGGTTCTCGAAGCCCGCATTGAAAACGCCGGTCACGCCCGGATGATCGAGCAGGAAAAGGTAGAGGTCGGTGATGTCGTCGATGTGGATGTTGGGCCGCGTCTGCTCGCCGCCCAGCACCGTGATCTCGCCCCTCGCGAGCGCCTGCATGGTGAGCATGTTCACGGCGACGTCGAGCCGCATGCGCGGCGAAAGGCCGCACACGGTCGCAGGTCTGACGATCTGCACCGCCATCCGGTCGGAGTAGCTGAGCAACACCCGCTCGCCCACCATCTTGGTCTTGTTGTACTCCGACAGCGGGACTAGCTCGAGATCTTCGGTGACCTGCGGCTCGTCCTTCAGACCATAGACACTGCCCGAAGACGCGTAGATGAAGTGCGGGATACCCATCCGCGCCGCCTTGTCGGCGAGCTGCATGGTCGCAAGGCAACTGATCTCCCAGGTGAGCTTGGGGTCGAGCTCGGAGCAGGGGTCGTTGGCCACCGACGAGAGATGGATGACCGCATCGATGCCGTGTAGCGGCACGGAGGCGATGTCGCGCACATCACCCTCGACGACCGTGAGTTTCGGGTGGGGCGCGAGAAAGTTGCCGAACCACATGATGTCGAAGGCGACTACTTCATGCCCTGCCGCGAGCAACTTCGGCACCAGAACCGTGCCTTTGTATCCGCAGGCACCCGTCACCAGGACTTTCACGTGATTCTCTCCAAAGACTGGCCGCGGGACAGTCGGTCAAAGTCCCGCCGCGCCGTCTCGAGCGATGCCGGCGTACCTATGTCCCGATGGTAGATCCGGTTCTGGTAGGTCGCCAATCGTCCGAGCAACCGCGGAACGATATCTCGACTGATGTCGAAAACCGCAGCCTTTTCAGCGGGCTGGATGATATCAAACACCTCGGGCGAAAACAGGAAAACGGCAGCGTTGGCGAGGTTTCCCGGCGGGTTCTCGACCTTTTCGTGCATGGCCAAAAGCACCCCTTGGCGGTCCGTCTCGACGATACCGCAGGAGCGCGGATCGTCGGTTTCGAAGGTCATCATGGTGCCGACGCAGTGCGAGGGGCGGGCCCGGAACGCCCCTATGAATGCAGGCCAATCGATGACCGAAAAGTTGTCGGCGTGTGCTACGAGAAAATCGGTTTCAGAGAGTGCAGCCTGGTGATGGAGCATCGTGCCGCCCGGGCCGAGCAGACGCTCCTCCGGCGCCAAATCCACCCAACCCGCATGCAGGCCCTGACGGATGAAGTCTTCAACCTTCTCGGCAAGATAGTGGGTGTTGACGATGGCCCGGTCGAACTCGCCGCTGGCTCTGAGCGTATCCAGCCAATGCGAGAGAAGCGGCTTTCCGCCGATCTCTACGAGGCACTTGGGCACCTCGAGGGTGAGCGGCCGAAGTCTGGTGCCTTCACCCGCAGCGAGGAGCAGCGCCTTCAATGTCCGGGATTCCTTTTCCGGAAGACAGGGCAAAAAAGATGGCGGAGCGGACGGGACTCGAACCCGCGACCCCCGGCGTGACAGGCCGGTATTCTAACCAGCTGAACTACCGCTCCAACCGTGGTGGGTGCTGAGGG
>JBIKVA010000212.1:0-4812 GCA_044357085.1 Steroidobacteraceae bacterium
GTCCGCGATGCGCTGCCCGCGGATCTCGGGATCGGGCCGCTCGCCGGGGTCGCTGGTCGATTGCAGACGAACGCGCTGACGATCCAATGGCACGCGGCTCGAGTCAACGCCATCCGGGGTAGTGCGTTGCTGCGCGACGCCCGCCTGTTGCGCTTCGATGTCGGCGTCGGCAATTTCGGCGCCGACTTCAGCGGCACGGCGGGCACCGCGCGCGACCTCGGCGGCCCGCTGGAAGTTGCCGGTGAAATGCAACTCGGAGCCGAGGGGCGTTATCAGATAAAAGCCAGAGTCAGCACGCGGACGCCTCAGCTGCGCGAATCGCTGTCGCTCGCTGCGCCTGTCGACCTCGCCATCGAGGGCCAGCTCTGACGGCTTGGTCCGCCTGCCGAGCCTCAGCCCTTGAAGCGACTCCTCGCATGGACCACCTTGGCGTCGTGCGGCGCACGCGGACGGTTGCGATAGTCGTCGAGCAGTTCCGACATCCGCGCGAACACGGTCCGCAGGGTCGCGGCATCCGGCAGGTTGGTGATGCGGAAATGGTCGTTGTACGGCACGTTGAAGCTCACGCCGGGTGCTACCAGGACGTGCTTCTGCTCGAGCAGGTCGAGTGCGAACTGCTGGTCGTCGAAGTCGGGAAGATCGTCGCCGACTCCGACGAAGGCATACAGCGCACCGCGCGGTGCATGGACCTTGAAAAAAGGATTTGCCTGCGCGGACTCCACGATCGCCCGCCGCGATTCATGGAGTCGGCCACCCGGCGAGGTCAGTTCCCGAATGCTTTGATAGCCGCCGAGCGCGGTCTGCACGGCCCATTGCCCCGGCACGTTGCTGCACAGCCGCAGCGAGGCCAGCAGTTCCATTGCCGCAATGAAGTCCTGTGCGGCACGCAACTTTCCGGAGATGACGGCCCAGCCGACACGATATCCGCACGCCCGGTAAACCTTTGAGAGACCCGACATCGTGACGCAGACCGTGTCTTCGACGAGCGTCGCCATGGGCACGAATTCCGCACCATCATAGGTGATCTGGTCGTAGATCTCGTCGCACAGCAGCACCAGCCCGCGCTCTTCGGCGATCCGGGCGATCCGCTCCAGAACCGGCCGGGGATAGACCGCTCCGGTCGGATTGTTCGGGTTGACGATCACGATCGCGCGGGTACGCGGCGTGATCAGCGCGGCGATCTCCTCGGGGTCAGGGACGAAGGCATTGCCCGGGCGGCAGGGATAGTGCACCGCCCGCCCGCGGTTCAGGTTCACGGCCGCCGTCCACAATGGATAGTCAGGGCTCGGCACCAGCACCTCGTCGCCTTCGTTGAGCATGGCCCGAAGCGCGAGATCGATGAGCTCCGAGACGCCGTTGCCGATGAACACTTCCTCGGCCGATACGCCATGCACACCGCGCGCCTGCTGCTGCATGACCACCGCTTCGCGGGCGGGGAAGATGCCTTTCTGGTGGCAATAGCCTTCGCTGTCGGGAAAGTTCTCGATCATTGCCAGACGCATCGTCTCGGGCGTGCGGAACCCGAACAGCGCGGGGTTGCCGATGTTGAGCGAAATGATCTCGTAGCCCTTGCGCGACATTTCGAGCGCCCGCCGGGCGAGCTTGCCGCGGATCTCGTAACGCACGTTGCGCAGGCTGTCACTGGTTCTGATCGAGGTGTCGATGCTCATGGTGCACAAAAGTCCACAGCGCCGGAGACGGGCCCGGCAAGCGAAGGATAAGGGCTGGCACGCGAAATCGCGACCGCCCTATTCCCGGGCGGCAATCAGTCGGACGTTGATGGGCTGCCCAAGCCGAGAGCGCCGGGATTCATGCTCCCTGCGGGGTCGATCGTCCGCTTGAGCGCCGTCACGAAACGGGCCGACTCAGGGCGCAGCGAGCCGAAGTAGGGGTAAGTCTTGCCGAGCTGGTTCGATGCCGCGCCGAACTCGGCGAACAGTTCCACGAGTTTCTGCCGCATCTCGGCCACGAGCGCCCGCGCGCCGGGATGCGGGGCGGGTTCCTGCAGACGCGCCCGGGCGGTTGCGGACAGCGTTCGTGCGTGGATCGGCAACCACTCGTCGTGCCACCTAAACACCGGCTCGAAGCTGAAGCCCGTGGTGCCGATCGCGATGAGCAGGTGCGTCATCCAGACGCCCTCCGCCCGCATGCGGTCGCCGTAGGGTTCGAGGACTCGCGCGCTCGCGGCCATGATGCGTGCAGCGTCGGAATGCGCGACCTTGGCGTTCAGTGCGGCCCAACGATGACCGTCGGCGCCGAGTACACCGTCCGGCGGCGGGAAGGGATTGGCGCGCACGGCACGCGGGATGGAATCGGCGATTTCCGCGCCACCATGGGCGGCACAGGCCTCGCGACAAGCGTCAAGGTCGGCCTGCAACGCCGCATCGCTGCGGGCAGTGCACGCCACGTGCAGCGAGTAGACGTCATCGGGTAGAAACGAGCGTCCCGCTGCCGCCAGCCTGACTCCAGCCAGCAGGCCCTTGACCAGGCCGCCCTCGTTGCGCACGACCTTCAGCAACATGCCGGCGTCATTGAGCAGGCCTTCCGAACGCAGGTTGGCGCGCGTGGACTCCGGATCGAAGACGTACGCTTCCTCGGCCGCGCCCGTGCGGGCGACGGCCGACAGCGCGGCGCCTGCCGATCCCATGCCCTCGAACACGAACGATGCATACCCGGTGCACGCTGGCAGCGGAACCAGCCGAAACGTTGCCTCGACCTTGATGCCGAAGCTGCCCGAGTCGTGCATGAAGAGACCGGTGAGGTCAGGTCCGCAGGTGCGGTAGAACGGCTTGTCGACGTTACGGAAGGCACGCTGCCCGGTCCGCAGCAACGTGCCGTCGGCGAGCACGACCTCCATGCCGAGCACGTTGTCCGCTGCGGTCCCGTGCCGCGCGGTCCCGTGGAAGAGCGCCCCATTGGAGAGGCCACCACCGACGGTCGCCTGGGCGCCCGAAAACGTCCCGAAGAAAGGCAGACGCAACCCCAGCGGCGCGAGCCGGTCGTGGATTTGTTTCCAGGTGACGCCGGCCTCGACCGTGATGTACATGTCCTCGGCATTGACCTCGACGATGCGGTCGAGCCGCGACATGTCGACGATGACGCTCGCCTCGCTGACGGGCAGGTAGCCGCCGGTGTACGAGAGACCGCCGCCTCTGCCGATCACGGCAAACCCGGCGCGTGCCGCCGCAGCCACCATGGCAGCGCAGCGTTCCTTGTCGCGAGGCCGCAGCACCGCTGTCGCCGTGATGCCGCGAGAATACACATCGCTCGAATAAACGCGTCGCTCCTCAAGATCGACGATGACCTCGTCCGGCTCGAAGGCAGCAAAAACAAGCGTGTCTGAACGTGCGTCCGGTGACTGTGGTTGGGCTGACATGGGACCCTCGTGGATGGTCCTGCCAATGATACGCAAACCTACGGATGCGCTCACGACGGTGTCGAGCCAGACTTATACTCAATTCAAGCGTCGCCACCCGGCGACCGCGGAGTTCACATGCAGCCGTTCAAAAAAATTCTGGTCGCGATCAAGGATATCGACGCCAAGTCCCTTCCCGCCGTGCGCAAGGCCGCGCAGCTCGCGAAGGCCAACGGAGCGACGCTTGAGTTGTTCCACGCACTGGCCGACACCGTGCTGGTCGAGGCACTGGACGCGCGCAGGATCAGCCTCAAGGAATACGAGGCGCAGCGCCTGGGTCTCGTGCTCAAGCGGCTGCAGGTCATCGCCAAGGGTCTGCGCAAGCATGACATCGAGGTCACCTGTGCCGCGGAGTGGGACTATCCGCCGGCCGAGGCGGTCGTGCGCCGGGCACTGCGCACGCGGGCGGACCTGATCGTTGCCGAGCGGCACGCGGGTCGGCACGTCGCCGGCTGGATGCTTGCCTATACCGACTGGGAACTGCTGCGTCAGGCACCCTGCCCCGTGCTGCTGGTCAAGGCTTCCAAGCCTTATCACCGTCCCGTCGTGCTGACGGCGATCGATCCTTTCCACGAGCACGCCAAGCCGGCGAAGCTCGATGCGGCGCTACTGCAGGCCAGCGGCATTCTGGCCAGCAGCCTGAAGGGGAGCCTGCGAATCATCCACTGCGTCGCGCCCAGCACCATCGTCACGGCCAACTGGACGACAAGCCCCGTGGTCGTCGATACCGGGCGCAATACGGTCGTGCTGCAACGGGCGCGGAAGGCCTTGGCCGCCGAGGTAGCCCGTCACCCCCTGCCCTCGCATCAGCTGGCCGTGATCGAGGGTTCTGCCCGCGAGGCCATACCGCAAGCCGCACGCGCCACCAAGGCCGGGATCGTCGTCATGGGCGCACTGTCCCGATCGGGCCTGCGGCGTCTGTTCATCGGCAACACCGCGGAAGCCGTGCTCGATTCGCTCGCTTGCGACGTGCTGGTCATCAAGCCCGGCCGCTTCGAGACCAAGGTTCCGCGACGCAGCCGGGGTGTTCAACTCATGGCGTTGCCAGCAGCGATGACAGGCTGAGCAGCAGCACGCCGGCGGCGGCAAGCAGGCTGAGAACGAGCGGGGGGGCGAGTTCGCGCACAAATCGCCTGCCCCCGGTCGCGGCGGCGACGGCAATCTTCATTGCAGCGTTGCTTGCCAGCGCAGCGAGGATTGCCAGCGCTCCGCTGTCCAGATCCAGTTCGCCGGCGTGTACCAGACTGCCCGCACTGGCAATGGCCGAGTGCGCATCCGCGAGTCCGCCGGCCGCGATCGCCCAGGTTGCTCCATGCGAGCCGAAGTGTTGGTTGATCCAGGCGGAACCCCAGATGAGCGAGGTGACCGTGACGCTGAAGGCGATCGCCTGCAGCGGC
>JBIKVA010000213.1:0-4773 GCA_044357085.1 Steroidobacteraceae bacterium
GTGACGGCGCTCGAGACCGGCGATGCCTCGCCCACCTCGAACACGACGAGTTCGGCGCCGACTGCGACAACGTCGCCGGGCGCACCACTGATCGACACCACGCGGCCGCTCACCGGCGAGGGCACCTCGACCACGGCCTTTTCGGTGGACATCTCGACGAGCGGCGCGTCCTCGCCCACGAGATCGCCGGGTGCCACCTTCCAGGAGATGACCTCGGCCGAAACCGTGCCTTCGCCGAGGTCGGGCAGGCGCATCACGTGGCGCGTCATGCGGACTCCTTCATGAGTTTGCGCAGCGCGTTCATCACCCGCCGCTTGCCCGGGAAGTACTCCCACTCGAAGGCGTGCGGATAGGGGGTGTCCCAGCCGGCCACGCGTGCGATCGGCGCTTCGAGGCTCCAGAAGCAGCGCTCCTGGATGGACGCAGAGAGTTCCGCGCCGAAGCCACCGAAGCGCGTGGCCTCGTGGGCGATGAGGCAACGACCCGTCTTGGTCACCGAGGCGGCGATGGTGTCGATGTCGAGCGGCATCATGCTGCGCACATCGACGATCTCGGCATCGAGTCCGAGCGCCTCGACCGCTGCGGCACACACGTGGACCATGGTGCCGTAGGTGACGACCGTAAGCGCCTTGCCCTCGCGGCGCAACGCGGCCTCGCCGAGCGGCACCGTGTAGTAGCCCTCAGGCACTTCGGCGAGCGGATGCCCCGCCCAGGAAAGCGCGGGCTTGTCGGGTTCACCATCGAAGGGCCCGTTATAGACGCGCTTCGGCTCGAAAAATATGACCGGATCGTCGTCCTCGATGGCCGCGATCAGCATGCCCTTGGCATCGTAGGGGTTCGACGGCATCACCGTCTTGATGCCGCTCACGTGCGCGAACACGCCCTCGGGGCTCTGCGAGTGGGTCTGGCCGCCGCGGATGCCGCCGCCGCATGGCGTGCGGATGGTGAGCGGCGCGATGAAATCGGCGGCGCTGCGATAACGCAGTCGCGCCACTTCGCTGACGATCTGGTCGTAGGCGGGGTAGATGTAATCGGCGAACTGGATCTCGGCCACGGGGCGCAGGCCGTTGACGCACATGCCGACCGCAGCGCCGACGATGCCGCCCTCGGCGATCGGCGTATCGAGCACGCGGTGCGCGCCATGCTTTTTCTGCAGGCCGTCGGTGACGCGGAACACGCCGCCGAAGTAGCCGATGTCCTCGCCCAGCAGTACCACGGCAGGGTCGCGATCGAGCATCACGTCCATGGCGGAGTTGAGGGCCTGCACCATGTTCATGGTCCGCGTGCCGGAGGCGCTCATGCGCCACCCCGGGCGGCGGCCAGTTCCGCGAGCAACTCGTCGCGCTGCTCGCGCAGGTGCCTCGGCATTTCCTTGAACACGTCCTCGAACATCAGCGACGGATCGAGTCGCGGGCCCTCGGTGAGCGTGCCGTGGGTGATCGCCTCGCGCCACGCGACGCCGAGGGCGTCCTCGATTTCCGCCGTGAGCGCCGCGTGTCGCGCCTCGTCCCACTCGCCGAGGACGATGAGGTGACGCTTGAGGCGCTCCAGCGGATCGCCGAGCGGCCAGTCGTGGAACTCGTCGCGCGGCCGGTAGCGCGTCGGATCGTCGCTCGTGGAATGCGCTCCGGCACGGTAGGTAACGTGCTCGATGAGGGTCGCGCCCTGCCCGGCCCGCGCACGCTCGGCGGCCCATCGCGTCGCCGCGTACACGGCAAGGAAATCATTGCCGTCGATGCGCAGCCCCGCGATGCCGACGCCCGGGCCGCGAGCCGCGAAGGATCGCTGTTCGCCGCCCGCGAAGCCCTGGAAGGTGGAGATCGCCCACTGATTGTTGACGACGTTGAGGATGACCGGCGCCCGGTAGACTTTGGCGAAGGTCAGCGCATGGTGGAAGTCGGCAGCCGCGGTGCTGCCCTCGCCGATCCAGGCCGCGGCGAGATCGGACTCGCCCTTGATGGCGGCCGCCATGGCCCAGCCAACCGCCTGCGGGAACTGCGTGGCAAGGTTCCCGGAGATCGAGAACACACGGCGCGCCGCCGAGTGGTACATCACCGGCAATTGCCGCCCCTTGCACATGTCGCGCAGGTTGGAGAGCAACTGCGAAAACAGGTCGACCAGCGGAAAGCCCCGCACGAGGAACACGCCGAGATTGCGATAGGACGGGAAGATCATGTCGCGCTCGGCAAGCGCCATCGCCGCGGCGACAGACACGGCCTCCTCGCCGAGGGAGCGCACGAAGAACGTGATGCGCCCCTGCCGCTGCGCGCGCTGCATGCGCTCCTCGAAGATCCGCGTGAGCAGGATGTGCCGCAGACCCGCACGCAACGTGTCGGCATCGAGCGCGGGGTCCCACGGACCGACGGCGCGATGTTCGTCGTCGAGCACTCGCACCAGTTCCTCGGCGAGACCTGTGGTGGCGGCAACCGGGATGTCGATGGGGGGTCGGGGCACGGCTCCGGCCGGCGACAACTTCACGTAGCTGAAGTCCGGCTGTTCGCCGGGTCGCGCGGGAACCGCGGGGACGTGCAGTTTCGAGACCGTCATGGCGATCAAGCATAAGCCAGACCCGGCCATCGCCCGCACCCGGCGGACGACCGATACCGACGGATTTGGGGATAAGTTATTCTCCGGATCCGTTTTGTGTTGGCACTTTATCCATGAAACTCGACAAGCACGACATCGCCATCCTCAAAGTTCTGCAGGGGGACGCCGCCATCCCGAGCACCGAGCTCGCCGAGCGGGTGGGGCTGTCGCAATCGCCCTGCTGGCGCAGGGTCAACCAGCTCGAGGAGGCCGGCGTGATCCAGGGGCGCGTCACACGGCTCGCGCGCAAGAAGCTGGGTCTCGAGGTGCTCGTCGTGGTGAACGTGAAGCTCGCGAGCCACGGTTGGCAGTCGCTGCCGAAGTTCAAGCAGCGCGTGGTCAGCTTTCCGGAAGTGCTGCAGTGCTTCCTCGTGATGGGCGATATCGATTTCATCCTGCTGGTGGCGACCCGCACCATCGAGGAATACAACAGCTTCGTGCAGGGCAAGCTCGCGCAGATCCCCGGCGTGCAGTCGATCGACTCGCGCATCGTCATCGAAGAAACCAAGAACACCACCGAACTGCCCCTCGGTCTGGTGTAGCCGCTGCGCCGGCCATCGGCGACGTGCCCTAGGGCGTGAGGTCGCCGCCGACTCCGAGCAGCACCAGCACGCCGAGCAGCGCGAAGATCGCGGCGGCGGTTCCGTGCACGAGGCGCATCGGCAGTTTCTTTGCAGCGACCTCGCCGAGCAGCACCGCCGGCACGTTGGCAAGCATCATGCCGAGCGTGGTGCCGGCCACCACCGCGAAGAGCGAGGTGTATTTGGCGGCCAGCGCCACGGTGGCGATCTGCGTCTTGTCGCCGATCTCGACGACGAAGAACGCGAGGAAGGTGGCGAGGAAAACGCCGTAGCGGGCAGGTTGCTCGCCCTCGTCATCGTCGAACTTGTCGGGGACCAGCATCCAGGCGGCCATCGCAAGGAACGAGAGCCCGAGGATCCAGCGCATCAGTTGTGCGCCGACGGCGGAGGCCACCCAGGCGCCCACGTAACCCGCGACCGCGTGGTTGAGCAACGTGGCCACGAGGATGCCGAGGATGATCGGCACGGGTCGCTTGTATTTCGCGGCGAGCACGAGTGCCAGCAACTGTGTCTTGTCGCCGATCTCGGCGAGCGCAACGATGCCGGTGGAGACGAGAAAGGCTTCCATGAAGACTCAACGCTGGTTCGACGGGTCGGCCCGGTCGGCGACCGGGCGCAAGTCTACGGGAAAAAAGAAACCTCCGGCGCAGCGCGTGCCGCACCGGAGGTTCCGTTCGTTGACTGCGCCGCGACTGCCAGACCGCGGCGCCATGGTCGATGCGATGAGGCTCTTACTTCGGCAGGATCACCGAGTCGATGACGTGAATCACGCCGTTGGAGGCGGCGATGTCGGTCGCCGTGACCTGGGCGCCATCGACGCTGACCTTGCCGTCCTTGACTGCAATCTTCACGGACTGACCCTGCACGGTCTTGGCCTCCGTGAGCTTGACGACGTCGGCCGCCTTAACTGAGCCCGGCACCACGTGATACGTCAGCACCTTGGTGAGTTGGGCCTTGTTCTCGGGCTTGAGCAAGTTGTCGAGCGTGCCGGCAGGAAGCTTGGCGAAGGCGGCATCCGTCGGCGCGAACACCGTGAACGGTCCCTTGCCCTTGAGGGTTTCGACGAGACCGGCAGCCGTGAGCGCCTTGGCCAGGGTGCCGAAGTTGCCCGCGGCGACGGCGGTATCGACGATATCCTTGGTCGCCTTGGACTTGTCACCATGACCGCTGGCCAGAGCGGCCGGAGCGGCCATCAGGGCGGCCGTCGCCAGCGCGAAAGCAGCCACCAGAGAGCGCGAACCGACGCGCGAAGAAACACGAGACTGGAACATTGGAAAGATCCTCCATGAACTTGCCTGGACCCGCAGACGCGGAATAGCGCGCGGGACCGGGTCTAGACCAATGACCCGGGGATTGGTTCCAACAAAATGCGCCAATCTCCGGCGCTATGATTGCGCTGGATCGGTTACCGGGATATTTCATGACATCCATCCTCGCTCGCATCGCCGGTAGCTGCCTCCTCCTCGTCGCATCGCAGGCGTCGGGTGCGGCAGCGGTCGCATCAGCCGCCGCGCATTACCCGATCGTCGGTACCGGACAGGACCAGTGCTACAGCGAACGCGGCGACGCCATCGGCTGCCCGGCGGCTGGGACTCCCCTTTCAGGA
>JBIKVA010000214.1:0-4770 GCA_044357085.1 Steroidobacteraceae bacterium
GGACCTGCCGGAAGCGCAACCGCCGTCGGCCGCGGGCGAGCCGGGTCGGCCGTTCGCCCTCGACGCCGTGTTCGGGCGCCATGCGCCGCGTTCGCTGGAGATCGGCTTCGGCAACGGCGACAACCTGCTGGGACTGGCGACGGCACACCCGGAGCGCGATTTCATCGGCGTGGAAGTGCATCGCGCCGGTGTCGGTCATCTGCTGCTCGGGGCCGCAGCGGCGGGGCTCTCGAACCTGCGGGTGATCTGCCACGACGCCGTCGAAGTGCTCGAGCACGGCATTGCCCCGGCGGCCCTCGATGAAGTGCTGATCCTCTTTCCCGACCCCTGGCACAAGAAGCGGCACCACAAGCGCCGTCTCGTGCAACCCGGCTTCATCGACCTGCTGGCCTCGCGGCTCGCGCCGGGGGGACGGCTGCAGCTCGCGACCGACTGGGAACCATACGCCCAGCAGATGCTGGAGGTCGTCGGTGCCAGCGTCGATTTCGTGAACCTTGCCGGAGCCACGGGATATGTGCCGCGTCCGGACTGGCGGGCGCTCACTCGTTTCGAGCGGCGCGGGCAGCGGCTCGGCCATGGCGTGTGGGACCTGTCGTTCGAGCGCCGGCGCGACTGATCGACGCGTTCAGCCGATGCCGAAGCTGGCGCGGATGCCGTCGACGATGAACTGCACGGCGAGCGCACCGAGCACCACGCCGAGCAGGCGGTTGGCGACGTTGGTACCGGTCGCGCCGAGCAGGCGCATGAGAGGCCCGGCGCCCAGCATCATCACCAAAGAAATCAGCAGGACCAGCACGGCCGCGGCGAGCAGCGTGGCGAACAGGGCCGGATCCTCGACGACCGACACCGGCCCGAACCACAGCAGGATGGTGGTGAGCGCGCCGGGACCGGACATGAAGGGAAAGGCGAGCGGAAACACCGAGATGTCGGCGCGACGGCGGCTCTCGGCCTGCTCGTCGGTCGAGGTGCGGGTGCCGGATTCGCGGGCGAAGACCATCTCGAGCGCGACCAGAAACAGCAGCAGACCGCCGAAGATGCGGAACGAGTCGATGCTGATGCCCATGGCGCCGAGGAAGGCGGCACCGCTCAGCGCAAACCCGATGATGATGAAACCGGCGACGATCACCGACTTGATCGCCATGCGCCGGCGATAAGCCTGGTTCGCACCTTCGGTCAGGGTCGCGAACACCGGCACGAGCGAAATCGGCTCGACCACCAGAAAGAACACGACGAAGAACTTGAGGAAGGACTCGATCACGGCGGCGCCTCTTGCCCCGCAGGCCAACCTTGGGGGCGCGCATTGTCCACGTCTGCAGGGCGTGGCGCCAGCACGATGTCATCGCCCTGTAACATGATTTCGAGCGTTCGCAACCGCCGCCCCGGACAAGGTCCGGCGACGCACACGCCCGTGTCGGGCGCGAACAGCGCACCATGCGAAGCGCACTGGATCAGCGTGCCTTCGGCGTTGAGAAAGCGATGCGGCAGCAGATCAAGAGGATGGCCCGCGTGGGGACATGAATTGACCCAGGCGCGCACGCCACCGTCCGGCAAGCGCACCACGAAGCCCCGCAGCGGCCAATCGCCCTCGCCGACCTTGAAACCGAAGCTGCCGGTCACGGCAAGTTCGGCAAGCGTGCAGAGCACCAAACCCTTCACGACGCGACTCAGCCGCGCGGCAGGTCGAGCCTGGCAATGCGGGCGCGCTGCCACCACACCATCGCGAGACCGGGCAATGCGGTGAAGAAGGTGATCACGAAGAAGGTTGCCCAGCCGAGCGAATCGGAGAGGATCCCCGCCGGTGCACCGAGCAGGTTGCGCGGCAACACCGCGATGGCCGACCACGCGGCGTACTGGAAGGCGCTGAAGCGCACGTCGCAGATCCCCATGATGAATACGACCAGCGCCGTATTGCCCATGGAGCCGACGAAGTTGTCGAGGAACACCACGCTCGACATCAGCATGAGGTTGTGCCCCTGCAGGGCGACGAGGAAGTAACCGAGATTGGCGAGCGCCTGCACCACGCCGAAGAGCAGCAGCGCGCGTACCAGACCGAGGCTGACCAGCCAGAGACCGCCGACGATGGCCCCGGCGATGTTCGCCACCAGCATGACGGTCTTGGTGACTGCGCCGATCTCCGTCTTGCTGAAGCCCACGTCCATCAGAAACGGTGTCAGCAGCTTGAGCGCAAACGCGTCGCCGACCTTGTAGAGCACGATGGTGGCGAGCAGCAGCAACATGCCCTCGCCGGCGAGCAGCTGACGCAGCGGACCCGTGACTGCTTCCCGCAGGGTGCGCGGCGGCGGCGCGTGCAACTGCGGCTCGGGGGCGAGGAAGGTCACCAGCGTCACCGCCAGCATGCCGCCCGCCATGACGAAGTAGGTGCTCCGCCAGCCGATCAGGTCGGCGAGGATCAGGGCACCCGCGAACGAGAACCACGCCGCGACGCGATAGCCGAGGTTGGCCGCCGTCGCCGCCGGGCCGCGCTCGGCCACGGTGACGAGATCGGTGCGCCAGGCGTCGATGACGATGTCCTGCGACGCGGAGAAGAAAGCCACCACCACCGCGAGGATCGCGAACGGTGCGAGACCCTGTTCGGGTCCGTGGGTCGCCATCGCCGCGAGCGCAGCGGCGAGCGCCAGCTGGAAGACCAGGATCCAGCCGCGGCGGCGACCGAGGAACGGCATCGAGTAGCGATCGAGCAGCGGCGCCCACAGCGGCTTTAGGGTGTAGGCGAGACCCACCAGCGACAGCCAGCCGATAGTGGTGTTGGACACCGCGGCGTCCTTCAGCCACGCCTGCATCGTCGATTCGGTGAGATTGAAGGGCAGCCCCGAGGCAACGCCCATCACCAGCACTGCACCGAGCCGCGGGCTCGACAGCAACTCGCGCAACCGCGTTGCGGGACGGTCCGTGGTCGGAGTGGTCCCGCTCATGGGCGCAGGTCGTAGTCCATGATCAGCGGTGCATGGTCGGAGAAGCGGCTCGACTTGTGGATGTGCGCGGCCTGCGCCGCGCCGGCCAGACCGCGGCTCACGATCTGATAGTCGATGCGCCAGCCGACGTTCTTGGCCCAGGCCTGGCCGCGGTTCGACCACCAGGTGTATTCGTCCGGCCGGTCGTTGATCTCGCGGAAAGCATCGACGTAGCCCGCGCCTTCGAACAGTTCGTCCAGCCAGGCGCGCTCTTCGGGCAGGAACCCCGAGTTCTTCTGATTGGACTTCCAGTTCCTGAGGTCGATTTCCCGGTGTGCGATGTTCCAGTCGCCGCAGAGGATGTATTCGCGCTTGCGGCGTCCCAGCCGCCGCAGGAAAGGCATGAAGGTCTCGAGGAAGCGAAACTTCGACGCCTGGCGTTCGGGCCCCGAGGACCCCGACGGCAGGTACAGCGACACCACCGCCAGATCACCGAAGCGCGCCTCGAGATAGCGCCCCTCGCGGTCGAACTCCTCGACCCCGAACCCGCGTATCACTTCATCGGGCTTGCGACGGCAGTAGAGTGCCGTGCCGGAGTACCCCGGGCGCTCGGCGTCGAACAGGAACCGGTGGTAACCCGGCAGATCGACGTCGTGGCCGGCAAGCTGGGGTTCGTGCGCCTTGGTCTCCTGCAGGCAGATCACGTCTGCGTCCTGGCCCCGCAACCACTCGAAGGCACCCTTGGCCGCAGCCGAGCGGATGCCGTTCGCGTTCAGGGTGATGATGCGCACCGCGATATGATAGCGGCATGCAGCCACACCAACGCAGGTTCATCGACCTCGCCCTAGCCCGCTCGGCGCTGCGCTTCGGACGCTTCACGCTCAAGTCCGGACGCGAGAGCCCGTACTTCTTCAATGCCGGACTGTTCAACGACGGCGAGTCGCTCGCGGTGCTGGGCGAGTGCTATGCGAGCGCCCTGCAGGCCTCGGGCGTGCAGTTCGACATGCTCTTCGGGCCCGCCTACAAGGGCATCCCGCTGGTGGCCGCCACCGCGGTTGCGCTCGCCAGCCGCCATGGCCGCAACGTGCCCTGGGCGTTCAACCGCAAGGAAACCAAAGACCACGGCGAAGGCGGGCAGATGGTCGGCTGCCCGCTGGCCGGCAAGGTGGTGATCGTCGATGACGTCATCACCGCCGGCACGGCGATCCGCGAATCCGTCGAACTCATCCGGCGTGCCGGGGCCGAGCCGGTCGCCGTGCTGCTGGCCCTCGACCGTCAGGAGCGCGGCCAGGGTGAACTCTCGGCGGTGCAGGAAGTGGCAGAGGAATTCGGCTTGCGCTGCGTCAGCCTGCTGACCCTCGGCGACCTGATCGACATGCTTTCCGGCGCCGGGGCCGGCGCCGACACGCTGCCGGTCGAACACCTGCAGGCCTTGCGCGAATATCGCGCCCGCTACGGAATCCGCCCATGACCACACTGCAACTTGCCGATCCCTCGCTGCTGCGCGAGGCCGCGTTCATCGATGGCGCGTGGTGCGCGGCCGATGACGGCGCAAGGGTGCGCATCCTCAATCCCGCCAACGGCTCTCTGGTAGGCGAAGTGCCGGTGATGCGCGCCGCCGAAACGCGGCGGGCCATCGACGCAGCCGCCCGTGCTCAAGCGGAGTGGGCACGCAAGACGGCAAAGGAGCGTGGCGCGATCCTGCGGCGCTTCGCCGACCTGATGCTCGCCAACACGGCTGACCTCGCGATCATCATGACCGCCGAACAGGGCAAGCCGCTCGCCGAGGCGAAAGGCGAAGTGGCTTATGCCGCCTCGTTCCTCGAGTGGTTCGCCGAAGAGGGCAAGCGCGTCTACG
>JBIKVA010000034.1:0-17123 GCA_044357085.1 Steroidobacteraceae bacterium
GCGCGATCGCCGAGAACGACTATCGCAACAGCTACGCGGCGGTGTACCCCATCAAGGTGAACCAGCAGCGGCTCGTGGTCGAGGAGGTCTACCGCTACGGCGCCGAGTTCGGCTTCGGCCTCGAGGCAGGCAGCAAGCCGGAACTGCTCGCAGTGATGGCGATGAGCGAAAACTCGCCCGACCGGCTGATCATCTGCAACGGTTTCAAGGACGACAGTTACATCGAGACCGCGATGCTCGCCACCAAGCTCGGTCGGCGCATCATCCCGGTGGTCGAGAACTTCTCCGAGCTCGGCCTGATCATCAAGCACGCACAGCGCCTCGGCGTGCGGCCGCAGATCGGCGTGCGCGTCAAGCTCGCCACCGAGGGCTCCGGCCGCTGGCGCGATTCGGCCGGCGAGAAGTCGAAGTTCGGTCTCTTCATCACCGAAATCCTCGAGACCGTGCAGACGCTGCGCGCCCACGACATGCTCGACTGCCTGAAGCTCGTGCACTGCCATCCGGGCAGCCAGCTGCAGGACATCCGGCGCATCAAGGAAGCGATCAACGAGCTCGCGCACGTCTACGCCGAGCTCAAGCTGCTCGGCGCGGGTCTGGAATACATCGATGTCGGCGGCGGTCTCGGCGTCGACTACGACGGTTCGGGCACCAACTATTCGTCGTCGATGAACTACACCATCGAGGAGTACGCGAACGACGTCGTGTACCGCATTGCCAGCGTCTGCAACTCGCGCGGCATCCCGCAGCCGATGATCGTCAGCGAGTCCGGACGCGCGATCGCCGCCCACCACAGCGTGCTGATCTTCAACACCCTCGGCTCGTCGGCGCTCGACAAGTTCCGCGTCACCGGCCGCGAAGACGAAGAATATGCCGGGCGTTCCCTGCCGCAACCCGTGCAGGACCTGCTCGGCGCCTATCGCGAGGTGAGCGACCGTCGTCTCGTGGAATGCTGGCACGACGCGCTGACCGCGCGCGAGCAATGCCTGCAGATGTTCAACCTCGGGCTGCTGTCGCTGGAATTCCGCGGTCTCGCCGAGCGGCTCTATTGGGCAACCTGCGCCAAGATCCGCGACCACTGCCGCAAGCTCGAGGAAGTCCCGGAAGAGCTCGAGGGTATCGAGACGATCCTCTCCGACATCTACTTCTGCAACATGTCGGTGTTCCAGTCGCTGCCCGACAGCTGGGCGATCGATCACCTGTTCCCGATCATGCCGATCCACCGGCTCGACGAATGCCCCACCCGCCGCGCCGTGCTGGCCGATATCACCTGCGACTCGGACGGCAAGATCGACCGCTTCGTCAGCCATCGCGAGGTGAAGCGCACGCTCGAACTGCACGACATCGCCGAAGGCGAGGAGTACTACCTCGCGGCGTTCCTGGTGGGCGCCTACCAGGAGACCCTGGGCGACCTGCACAACCTGTTCGGCGACACCCACGTCGTGCACATCCGTCTCGAGGAGGACGGCAAGTGGTGGATCGACGAGGTGGTCAAGGGCGACACCGCGAACCGCGTGCTCGAGTACATGGAGTACGATGTCGCCGAGCTCTATCCGGCCTTGGCGCGCGATTGCGAGCGTGCGATCCGCGAGGGTCGCATGACGGTCGCGGAAAGCCAGGCCCTGAAGCGCTTCTACGAAGGCGAACTGAACGGCTACGCCTACCTCGAATGACGGCCGTATCTGTCGGAGGACACTCGTCAAGATGAACGCCCAGCTTGATCAGGCCCGCGCGCCGCGGGGTGACGACGGCCGCCGCGACGACCGCCGCGACGATCATGACGGTCGGCCGCTCGCGGTCCGCGAAAGCCGCGACTTCCGCAGTTACCACGCGTTCCTGCGCGCGGCACGCAACTACATGGAAGGGCCGCTGGTCGGCCAGATGCACGACAGCTACGAACACGCGCTCGGCGGGCGCAGCAGCGACGTGGCCGACTGGCGCGCCGCCGAGGTCGTGCTCGACGAGCTGACCGAGTTCCAGTTCTACTGCTGGTCGTACCGCAACCTGCAGCGGTTCAAGTACCACCGCCCGTCGCTCGGCATCTTCGCCACGCTCGAGCGCGAGCGGGACCGGCTCGAACAAGCCCTCGATGCCAGCGCGGCCGAAGCGATAACAGCGGATGCACGCTCGCTGCGGCTCGACCCCGCGCTGCCGCTGCCCGAGTACTTCCGCTTCGTGCCGTTTCATCAGCACACCGGCGGCGTGGCAGACGACCCGCTCGCGGGCCTCGCCTATGAAATCGGCCGCCGCACCACGGTACCGGCCCATGCCGACCCCAACGGCATCTACCGCATCCTCTTCGACGCGCTGCCGCAACGCGAGTATGCGCGGGTGCTCGACTGGGGCGTCGGCCACGGCGCGGCGCTCGTCACCTGGCAGGAGCGCCAACCGCAGTCCGAGTGCCACGGCGTCGATCTCTCCGCGCCCTGCCTGAAGGTGGCGAACCTGCGGGCCCGCGAACGCGGCATGCGGATGTTCCTCTCGCAGCAGGACCTCGAACACCTCGACTACCCGAGCGGACACTTCGATCTCGTGTTCTTCAACTTCATGCTCCACGAGCTGCCGCCGGCGCACACCCCGGCGCTGCTTGCCGAGGCCGCCCGCGTGCTGAAGCCCGGCGGAATCTTTGCCGGTCACGAGTTCCACCTGCGGCCGGGCGATGCGTTCCAGAACGTGCTGCAGCGCACGCACGCCTTCACGAACAACGAAACCTACTCCACTCCCTGGTACGACACGCCGATCGGCACGTGGGCGCGCGAAGCGGGTTTCTCCAAGGTGACCATCACGCCCTTCGAGCGGCTCAACCGCTCGGTGAAACGCCCGGGCAAGGCACCGATCAACGCCAACTACTGGAACCTGTACGTGTTCGAAAAATGACCGACTCACGCCCAGCACCTGCCGCCGACGACGCGCTCGTCGATCCCGTCACAGGCAAGCGATTCAAGGCCTCGCTGCAGGGTCCGGTCACCGGACGCGAGCCCGACTTCCTGCGCGAGCTGCCGATGGACAACGCCGTCGGGGCGATCATGGCGCTCACCGCCGAGGTGTGGATGCTGCGCGAGCGCCTCGCCGCGCTCGAAGCGGAACTCGAGACCCGCAAGCTGCTGCCGACGGGCGCCGTAGAAAACCACGTCGACCCGCCGGCGGTCGCCGAGGCGCGTGCCGCGGAGCTCACCGCCTATACCGAGCGGGTGCTCGGCGAACTGTCGCGCAACCGCGAGCCTGTGTCCCGCATCGATCCGGACGTTCGCAAGTATCTGGGCGACTGAAGCCGGCAATCGTCATGGTGTTATGATCTTCGGGATTTCATTGCCCAGGAGATCCCGATGTTCCGACCCCTGTTTTCGCTTGCCCTGGCCGCGGTGGCGGCAGGCGCATTGACCGCTGGTGCACCGCAGGCGTTTGCCAAGGCCGCCAAGCCCAAGCCCATCGACCTCAACACGCCGGAAGGCGCAACGCTGGCCGGTCGGCGCATCCAGTGCGGTGCCGTCGACAACACGCCGACCATCTACTATTTCCACGGCGAAGCCTACTCGCGCGTCCCCGGCGAGCGCGACCGCAGGTTGTTCGACGTCGAGGGCTACAACATCCGGCAGTGCGTCACGGTCACGGACCCGGCGCGCGGCACGGGCTGGCGCTTGGTGTCCCGCGAACTGCTGCTCTACGTCGATCCGGCCACCGGCGAGTTGCTGAAGGACTGGAAGAATCCGTGGACCGGGCAGACGGTGAAGGTGCTGCAGACGGCCAATGACCCGGTCAACCAGCGGCCGGTGTTCCCGATCGGCGCGGACGGCAAGCCCGCCAGCTGGCCGGGCACGATCAGCGGCAACACCTGGTGGAACACCATCACCGTGCCGCTCTTCTACATCAACCCTCTGGGCGGCGAGTACCAAAAAAATGTCGGTGGCTACTACCACGCCACCGAGATGTTCAATTTCTTCGGCAACGTCGACACCCTGACGGATCCGCGCATCCCGAACCCGCCGATCGAGGTCGGCTGGGTGCGCATGGCGGACTGGTTGCCCTGGATGGAAATGAGCGGCCGGGCGGGGCTCATCTACATCCATGCGGCGGGTCGCAAGCTCGAGAGCGCCGACCAGCTCTCGGCCGTGCTGAAGAAGGCTTTGGAGACCGACTACCCCGAATACCGGGCGCCGCCGGCGGGTGACGACACCCGCGAAAACGACACCAGCTGGACCTACTTCAAGAAAAAGGTCGCACCGACGACCCCGCAAAGCCCGCACCGAAAGTAGTCCTTTCGACCCGGTTGTCTTGCCGTCGATTCCGGTAGTAGCATCGGACCGTCCGCCCCGGGTGACTCCGTGGCGGACGGTCGGTGCAACGGACCAAAGATAAGAGAGACGGTCGAATGACGACTATCTACGTGGGCAACCTGCCCTTCTCCGCCAATGAAGCCGATGTGCGCGTCCTGTTCGAGCGCTACGGCAAGGTCGACTCCGTCAAGCTCATCAACGATCGCGAGACGGGTCGGCCGCGCGGCTTCTGCTTCGTGGACATGCCTTCGGCAGATGCCCAGGCCGCCATCTCGGCGCTCAATGGCTACGAGATGAACGGCCGCGCCCTGCGCATCAACGAGGCGCAGGAGCGAGCACCGCGTTCAGGCGGTGGCGGCGGCGGCTTCCGGCGCTGATCCGGGCCCAGGCCCGGTACGCGCGCGGGTTTCAACAGTCCGTGACGCCGGCGCGACCGGCGTCGCGTCCGCATCCTTGTTTTTCGCCATTCGTCCTGCGATCACCCGGTCGCCCCCTCCCTAGGCCCGAGGTACTGCATGACACGTCGCTACCGCGCCCAGCCGCGCAAGAAGATCGCCCTCAAGCTGCCGATCCCGGCCCGCGAGCGGCTCGCTCCCGACCTGCGCAAATACTTTGGCATCTGCGACGAGAAGATCGGTTTCCTGCCCAACGTGCTCGAGGTCTACAGTTTCGACGAGACGAAGTTGCGCGCGTTCATCGGCATGTACAACGACCTCATGCTCGGCGACTCCAGGCTCACGCCGCTCGAGCGCGAGATGATCGCCGTGGTCGTCTCGTCCGCCAATCGCTGCTACTACTGCCTGACGGCGCATGGGCAGGCGCTGCGCGAAATGTCAGGGGATCCGTCGCTCGGCGAGACGCTGGTGATGAACTACCGCGTCGCCCGCATCACCCGCAAGCAGCGCGCCATGCTGGACTACTCGCACAAGCTCACCGTCGCCCCGGCCGAGACCGGCGAGGCCGATCGGCAGGCGCTGCGTCGCGTCGGTTTCAAGGACCGCGAGATCTGGGACATCGTCGCCATCACCGGCTTCTTCAACATGACCAACCGGGTCGCGGCGGCGACCGACATGATGCCGAACGAGGAATATCTCGCCCGCTCCCGCTGACCCGGCCGCCGCTCAGCGACCAATGATTTCCCCGACCCGCTCGCCGTGCAGCATGCGCCGGCCCATCGGACCCTCGAGCAGCCCGCGCGGATAGGCCGGCAATATGCCGCTCGCCGCTTCGAGGGCGGCATGCGCCTCGGCGTCGAGGCTGAAGCCGCTGGCACCGAGCAGGTCACCCAGTTGCAGTTCGTCGCGGACACCGACGATCGGGATCACCCCGCCCGGGCGCTCGAGCAGCCAGCGGATCGCCACCCGCGAGGGGCTTTGGCCGAGGCGGGCGGCCTGACTGCGCACCGCCTCCGCGATCGCGATGTTGCGATCCTTCAGGAACAGGTTGCCCCAACCGGTGGTGGTGAGACGCCCCTCCTGACCGGTACGGGCCGCCGGATCGGCCGCGTACTTGCCCGACAGCAGACCGCCGGCGAGCGGACTCCACGCGGTCACACCGAGACCGAGCGCGGCCGCGCAGGGCAGCAGTTCGTGCTCGACCTGGCGCTCGATCAGGCTGTAGTGCAGTTGCAGCGCCACGAAGCGCGTCGCATCGCGGCACTCGGCCAGCGTCTGCGCCCGCGAGATGACCCATGCCGGGACGTTCGAGAAGCCGGTGTAGAGCACTTTGCCCGCGCGCACGGCGTCATCGAGGGCACGCAAGGTTTCATCGAGGGGCGTCCACGCATCCCAGGCGTGGACCCAGAAGAGATCGATGTAATCGGTACCGAGGCGCGCAAGACTCGCATCGAGCGCCTCGCGCAGCGCCTTGCGCGAGTTGCCCCCGGAGTTCGGATCGCGCGGATCGGTGTTCATCGAATATTTGGTGGCAAGCACGAGCCGTCCGCGCTGCCCGGCGATGAACCGGCCGAGCATGCGCTCGCTGGTCCCCAGCGTGTAGATGTTGGCGGTGTCGATGAAGTTGCCGCCTGCCTCGAGGTAGGCATCGAAGACGCGGCGGCAGGCGGCTTCGTCGGCGCCGATGCCCGTTTCAGTGCCAAAGGTCATCGTCCCCAGACAGAGCTCCGACACCTTGAGCCCCGAGTGACCAAGCAAACGCATTCTCATGGATCGGCCCCGCGGTGGAGTGTGCGAGCCCCTAGACTACGACCGTGGCCGATGCCACGGAGGATTCGCCGATGCTCCTGTCCACGCGCGAGGTGTTCAGCGGCCGCGTCACCCGCCTGACTGTCGATACGGTCGAACTGCCGAACGGCCACCGGGCCGACCTCGAGATCCTGCATCACCCGGGAGGCGCGGCTGCCGTCGCACTCGATGCGGAAGGCCGGGTATGCCTGCTGCACCAGTTCCGACACGCGGTGGGCGGATGCATCTGGGAACTGCCCGCAGGCAGGCTCGAACCGGACGAGCCGCCCATCGACACCGCCCGTCGGGAACTCGTCGAGGAAGCCGGCGTGCAGGCGGCGAAGTTGCAGCCGCTCGGTACGTCCGTGAGTTCGCCCGGCGTGTTCACCGAACGCATCCACCTCTATCTCGCCACCGAGCTCACCGCCGTCGCCGACGCCCGCGAGGCCGCCGAAGTCTTCGACGTCCACTGGCTACCGCTCGACGAGGCCGTGCGCCGCTGTCTCGAGGGCGAGATCGACGATTCGAAGACCGTGGTCGGACTGCTGCGCGCCCAGCATCTCCTCGCCACGGGTAGACTCCACGCGTGAAGCTCTCCCGCTACCAATGGATCGTGCTCGCGCGCCACTGGGTCGTGAAGACGCGCGGGCGTGCCCTGCCCGACTGAAGCGCGATCCGATCGATCGCATCTACAGCAAGCCGACCTACAACAATCCGACCCAGACCCGGAGTACCCGTGATGAAAGCCCTGCTCAGCGAATCCCCAGGCGGACCCGACACCCTGATCTTGCGGGACGTACCGGAGCCGGTGCCGGGACGCGGCGAGGTGCGGGTCGCGGTGCGTTATTGCGGTATCAACTACCCGGACGTGCTCATCATCGAGGACAAGTACCAGATGCGGCCGCCGCGGCCGTTCGCGCCCGGCTTCGAGATCTCCGGAGTGGTCGATGCGATCGGCGAGGGCGTCACCACGCTGAAGGTGGGCGATGCCGTGATCGCCGCGGCCACCTACGGCGGACTCGCCAACAAGGTCGTCACCGCGGCCGACGCCTGCCTGCCGATGCCCGCGGGCATGCCGTTCGACGTCGCAGCCGGACTCATCTTCACCTACGGCACCTCGTACCACGCGCTCGTCAACCGTGGCGAATTGCGGGCGGGCGAGACGCTGCTGGTGCTCGGCGCGGCCGGCGGCGTCGGCCTCGCCGCCGTCGAGATCGGCAAGGCGATCGGCGCCCGGGTCATCGCTGCGGTGTCCAGCGAGGCGAAGGCTGCGGTCGCCCGCGAACACGGCGCGGATCACGCCATCGTCTATGCCCGGGACGCCATCGATTCGCGCGGGCTTGCCGCGCAGTTCAAGGACGCCTGCGGCCCGAAGGGTGCCGACGTCATCTACGACCCGGTCGGCGGCGACTACGCCGAGCCGGCGCTGCGGGCCGCAGCGTGGAAGGGCCGCTATCTCGTCATCGGTTTCCCGGCGGGCATCCCGAAGATCCCGCTCAACCTGCCGCTCCTCAAGGGCTGCGATATCCGCGGCGTGTTCTGGGGTGCGGCGCGCGTCAACGAGCCGGCCCAGGAGGCGGCCAACCTGCGCGCGCTGCTCGCGCTCCACGCCGCGGGCAAGATCCGTCCAAAGATTTCGGACTGCTTTCCGTTGCCGCAGGGCGGCGAAGCGATCAAGAAATTGTTGCGGCGCGAGGCCGTCGGCAAGATCGTGGTGGCATGTACAGCCTGATGTTCCTCGGCTTCGCGATCGCCCAGGCGTCCCTGTTCGTCTGGGCGATGCGGCTGTGGCGCAGCACGCATGCCACGGCGCTGCCCGTCATCCTGATCCCGCTGCTCTTCCTGGTGTGGGACAACCTGCGGGTCGCTTCGGGCATCGTCATCGGCTTCGGCGAAACCCTCTACTGGCTGTCCTGGCCGGTGTTCTGGGCACACTGGCTGTCGGGCTGCTGGCTGATCATCGCCAGCGGCTCGATCCTGCGCCTCGCCGGTTTCGGGTTTGCCCGCTCGCGCGCCGTGATGGCGGGCTTCTGCCTCGTCACCGTGGCGCTCATGCTCCACGACCTGCCGCTCTTCTGGACCAAGGATATCTACCCGGTCTGCGAATTCGACCTGATCCGCTACAGCGGGTCGGTGACCGAGGCCAACCGTTGCTCGCCCGACCAGCCGCTCATCAAAGGCGAATTCCCCATCGCGCCAGTGGTGACCTGCTTCGTGGTCATCGGTACCGGCATCGCCTTGTGGGTGCGCCGCGGTTTTCCGTGGATGGCCGTCGGCGGCATCGTGATGCTGCTGACCGCCGCAGTGCCCGTCCTGAGCCGCAACCGCCTCGACAACCTCGGCGAGGTGTTCATCAAGGGCGGCTCGATCTTCGCGATCTGGTTCCTTACCCGGCAAGGCGCAGCGACAGCGCGTCCAGATCCGTCACCTCCAGATCCGGCGGATCCCCGAACTCCGGCAGCCAGCTGAGACCACGGCGATTCACCCACGCGGTGCGGCAGCCGACGGCGGCGGCTCCGCGGATGTCGTTCTCCGGGTGGTCACCGACGTGCAGCATCTGCGCGGGACTCACGCCGAGAGCCGCGGCCACCGCCGTGTAGACCTCGGGGTGAGGCTTCGCGCGGCCCACCGACTCCGCGTTCAGGGTCACCTCGAAATGGTGGCCGATACCGATGCGATGCACGCAGGCATTGCCGTTGGAGAAACTCGCCAGCCGGAACCGGCCCGCCAGCCTGGCAAGCGCTGTCGTGACCTCGGGATAGAACTCCACCTCGTGTCGCGCCGCGATGAAGACCTCGAAGGCCCGTTCGCCGATCACGGGGTCGTGACCATGTTGCGCCGCAAGCCGCCGCAGGGCCTCGGTACGCAGCCAGGTCATGTCATGGGCCCGCTCGGGGACCTCCGCAGCCAGCGCGCGGCGGGCGGCGAAGGTCTCTTCGGGTGCGAGGCGGGTCGCCAGCGCCGGATGCTCGGCCTCGAGGAAGGCCTGAACGCGAGCCTCGGCCCGTCGCAGCACCGGCTGCACCTCCCAGAGGGTGTCGTCGAGATCGAAGCAGATGACGCGCGGGGCGGGGAGCATCCGGGGGCCCCTCCGTGGGCTCGTCTACAATGCAGGTCGACGTTTTACCGACCCCCGTTGCGGAGTACAACCATGACGTTCCGACACGCCAGCGCCAGCGCACTCGTCCTCGCCATCTCGCTTGGCATCGGCAACACCAGCGCCGCGCCGTTCACCGCGCAGGACCTCAACACCCTCGCCCGCGTCTCGGACCCGCAGGTATCGCCCGACGGCCGATACGTGGTCTACACCCAGCGCGAGACCGACATGGAGGCCAACCGCGGTCGCAACGACTTGTGGCTGCTCGATCTCGGCAACGGCCAGGCCGGCAATGTCGCGGGCGCAAGTGGCGCCGGCACCGCGAATCCGCTGCCGAGGCGTCTCACCCAGCACCCGGCGTCGGACAGCAGCGCACGCTGGGCTGCCGACGGTTCGGGGATCTTTTTTCTTTCGAGCCGCAGCGGCTCGTCGCAGGTCTGGCACATCAGCCTCGCCGGTGGCGAGGCGCAGCAGGTCACCGACCTGCCACTCGATGTCGGCTCCTTCGAGGTCTCGCCGCGCGGCGATCGCCTCGCCGTTTCCATGGAGGTGTTCGCCGACTGCGCCGATCTCAAGTGCACGACGGACCGGCAGGCGACACAGTCAAAGAAAAAGTCCAGCGGCCGGACCTACGATCAGCTCTTCGTGCGCCACTGGGACACCTGGTCCGATGGCACGCTGTCGACCCTCTTCACCGTGACGCTGGGCAAGGATCTGCGGGCCAGCGCGCCGGTCAACGTCTCCGGCAAGGTGCGCGGTCATGTCCCCTCCAAGCCCTTCGGTGGCGACGAGGACTACGGTTTCAGCCCGGACGGCTCCCGCATCGTCTTCAGTGCACGCCTTGCCGACCGCAGCGAGCCCTGGTCCACCAACTTCGACCTCTACGAGGTGCCTGCCGACGGTTCCGCAGCGCCGCGCAACCTGACTGCCGACAACCCGGCCTGGGATGCGCAGCCGGCGTTCCTCGCCAACGGCGACCTCGCCTGGCTCGCCATGGCGCGTCCCGGCTTCGAGGCCGACCGCTACGTCATCAAGATCCGCAGCGCCAGGGACGGGAGCGTGCGCGCCCTGACGCAGGACTGGGACCGTTCGGTGACCACGCTGACGACCACCCACGACCGCAAGCGCCTGCTCGGCATCGCCGACGACATCGGCCAGACGGCCCTGTTCGAGATCGACCCCGCCACCGGCCGCCGCAGCACGCTGGTCGGTGACGGGCAGGTGCAGGGCGTGGCGGCCGGCGCGCGCGGCGCCGTGGTGGCCTGGGCTTCGCTCGGCGCGCCGCCCGACCTCTACATCGTGGCGCCGACCAAGGCGGGAGCCGCCACGGGTGGACAACGGACGCGACTGACCGCGGTCAATGCGGACCGGCTCGCCGACCGGCAACTGGCGCAGTTCGAGCAGTTCGCCTTCGCCGGCGCCAACGACCAGAAGGTCTACGGTTACGTGATGAAACCGGCCGGCTGGCAAGCCGGTCAAAAATATCCGATCGCGTTCATCGTGCACGGCGGCCCGCAGGTCAGCTTCGCGAACCAGTGGTCATGGCGCTGGAACGCGCAGGTCTATGCAGGCGCTGGCTATGGCGTGGTGTTCATCGACTTCCACGGTTCGCCCGGCTACGGCCAGGCGTTCACGGATTCGATCAGCCAGGACTGGGGCGGCAAGCCGCTGCTCGACCTGCAGAAGGGTCTCGACGCAGCGCTGGCGCGCTACGACTGGCTCGACGGCTCGCGGGCCTGCTCGCTCGGCGCCTCCTATGGCGGCTTCATGCAGAACTGGATCGCAGGCAATTGGCCCGACCGCTTCAAGTGCATCGTCAACCACGCCGGAATCTTCGATCAGCGGACCATGTACTACACGACCGAGGAACTGTGGTTCACCGAGTTCGAGAACGGCGGGCCGTATTTCGCCGCGCCGCAGATCCACGAGAAGTTCAATCCGGCGGCCCACGTCACCAGGTGGAAGACGCCGATGCTGGTCACCCATGGCGCACTCGACTACCGGGTTCCGTACTCGCAGGGTCTCGCCACCTTCACCGCGCTGCAGCGACAGGGCATCGAGAGCCGCCTGGTGTTCTTCCCCGACGAGAACCACTGGATCCTGAAGCCGGCCAACAACGTGCAGTGGCACGACGAGGTACTCGGCTGGCTCGACAAGCACCTCAAGTGAGAGGCCGCGGCTGCCGGAACCTCAACCGTAACCGGCCCGCCACTCGGCCTTGTAGGCAAGGCCGATGGTGATGATCCGGTTGAGGAGGTCCTGGTAGCCGATACCGGCGCTGAGCGCCGACTGCGAGAAATCCTCGGCCTCGGCGAGGCAGGGGTTGGCGTTCGCTTCGAGCACGAACACTTCGCCGTCGTCACGCAGGCGGAAGTCCATGCGCGCATAACCTGACAGGCCGAGCGCGCGGTAGATGCGTCGCGACATGCGATCGAGCTTGGCCAGCACCGCGGGCGGCAGGTCCTGCGCCGCGGCGCGAACGATGCCGTGGCGCTGCTGGTAGGAGCGGTCCCACTTCACCTTGCGGGTGGCGATGGCGCTCTGGCTCGCCGCCATGCTGCCGAACTGCAGTTCCCACACCGGCAGGCGCGTCAGCCGCTCGTTACCGAGCACACCGACGTAGACTTCGCGTCCGGCGATGAACTCCTCGACCAGCGCGTCGGTACCGACCTGCTCGTGGATGAACGCCACGCGGTCCTGCAGCTGCTGCGGGGTGTCGACCACCGAAGCCTGCGCGATGCCGAGGGAGGCGTCCTCGGTGGCCGACTTGACGAAGAGCGGGTAGCGCATCTGCCGCGGCGCACGAAACTTCCGCCCCTTCGGCAACAGCGCGAAGTGCGGCGTCGGAATGCGATGCCAGGCGAGCAGTTGTTTGGACAGCGGCTTGTCGCGCGAGAGCAGCAGACCGCGGGGATTGCAGCCCGTGTAGGGCTGCTGCATGAGCTCCAGATAGGCGACGACATGCTGGTCGTAGGTGACGATGCCGTTGAATTCTTCGAGCAGGTTGAAGACGACGTCCGGCTTCCATTCGGTGATCGCCACGCGCAATCCGGTCAGGCTGTCGAGCACGCCCTGTACCCGGACCTCATGGCCGACGAGCCGCAAGGTGCGGATCACGTCGTACTCGGTACGCCACTCGTCAACCTGCTGGTCGGTGAGACCGGCGACGCTTTCCGGCGGCACGAGGCTCTCGTGCACCACCACCAATATCTTCAATGACCTCATAACGTGAAACCGATCCTCCCGTCGCGCAAGCTCGCCCTGACGAGCCGCCTGACCATCTTCTCGGCCGCCGCCCGCTGCTGGCGTACCGGTCCGAGCAACCACAACTGCCGTTCGTGACATCGCTCGATGGCGAGCTGCACCAGTTGGCGCGCGCCGTAGTCGTCGATCGGCGTCCGCGAGACGGCATGCCTCACCAGCGCCGAGCGCATGCGTCGCAAGCAGGTCTCGGCGCGTCGCCGTCCCGCTGCCCGCTGCCCGGCAGGCAGGGCTGAGGAGAACCCGCGCCCCAGCGCGCGATCGACGAGCGTGAAGTCGCACTGCATGCGCCGCTGCAACGCACGCCGGTAATGCTCGCGCAGCGTCATGTCGTTGGCCGCAACCGGCTCGATGCGATGCGCCGAACGTACTGGCGGCGTGCGGCCGCGAATGCTGCTCATCAGGTGGTCCATGGCCTCGAGCTTCATAAGCGCCGGCGTACCCGTGTGGCGTCGGCGCCAGCCGGAGCGCGGCGCGAGCCACACCGCGAAGGTCTCCGCAAAATCCTCCGCCGGGTGCGCCTGCGCGTACCAGCTGTCGAGGTGGCGGACGAAGGCGCCGCTCGCGGGGTCTGCGGAGTAACGGTCCGGGTAGGCCGTCGTCGGCGATCCGAAGGTGTCGCGCCAGAGCTTGCGGCGGCGCAACCTGAAGGCGGTGTCGACCACATGACCGGCCTCGTGGCGCAGGATCCGCATCAGCCCGGTCGCATTGCCGCCCTCGACGCTGCCCGCCATCCGTCGTTCGAGACGCTCGAGACGCGGGTGCGCGAGATAGAACGGTATGGCGATCCCGGGCACGCCGTCCGGCGAGAACCATTCATCGGCGAACCAGAAGTGCGGGTCGATGAGGATGCCGCGCGCAGCGAGTTCGGCGTGCAGCCGACCGATGGCGCGCCGCAGCGCGGCACGACGCGGCAGGCCGAGATGCAGATCGCGGAATCGCAGGCGCAGCAGCCGGGCATCGCTGTGGCGCGCCCAGAGCGGATTCTTCCGGGGAGCGCTCACTCGCGCTCTCCGAGGCTGACGAGCACCTCGACGAGGATGCCGTCGGCCAGTTCCTCGATGGCATCACGGCCGGTCAGCGCCAGCAGCCATGCGTCCGGGATTGACTCCACACCGAACACGGCGCCGGCGAGTTGCCCGGTCGTCGCGCCACGCGCGTCCGCGTCGCCCCCCGCGTTGATCGCACGCAGCACCGCATCCTTCCAGTTCCTCGCGCCCCGCATCGCCTCGAGGGACTCCGCGAGTATCCGTGGCGAGGCGCCGTGGCGCTGGCTCGGCGACGACTCGCGCACCGGCGACGCGGGAGGCAGCGACGCGGAAGGCAGCAACTCGGGCAGCGGCACCCCGCGCAGGGCCTGCTGCAGGAGCCTCGCGAAAGCGGCGACGGCCGTGATCGTTTCGGCGTCGTGGCAGGTCACCCGCGCCATCGGCTCCAGGTCCTGTGCCAGCGCGTCCGCATCGGCGTAGTGCCACATCACGAGCGGCGCGAGACGCACCAGGGCGTCGGCACCATCGGCGATTTCTTTGGCTGGCGCACCGTCGGTGAGCGCACGGCTCACGCTCGCGGTGATGCCTAGACACTCGCCGGTCGCCGATCCCTCGCCGTCGAGCTGCCAGCGGCGGAACCGCTGCCGCTGGTCGGCGGGGTCGCAGTCGCGGCACTCGAGCAGGCTGCGCGCCAGCAGCAGCGCAAGCGCGGTGTCATCGGTCCAGGCGCCACGTGGCAGGTCGTAGGGTCCGCCGCCGAGGAGGTCGCGCACCGGACCGAAAGTGCCAGCCCTCGCGTACTGCGCCGGCGCAGCGAGCGCATCGCCGAGCGCAAGACCGAGCAGTGCGCCGCGAAACCGGCTGCGCAATCGCGCCACCACCGCGGTCGCCTCGGCATCCGCGGTCACGCGCTGTCACCTCCCCGAGCCCCCGCAGCAACCGCACCGACCGCGCCGGCGGGCGCGCGGGCGTCCGCCACGAGTCCTGCGAAATCGAAGAGGGCGGGATCGGCCAGATGCCCGGCCTCGACCTGACGAATGGCGGAGAAGATCGACTCCGTCCGCCCGGGATAGACTTTTTCCCAATCGTTGAGCATCTGCTTGATCATGCGCCGCTGCGCATTCTCCTGCGAACCGCACAGCTTGCAGGGAATGATCGGAAACGACCGCGCGCGCGCGTAACGTTCGATGTCGCTCTCGGGTACGTAGGCGAGCGGCCGGATCACCATGTGCCGACCGTCCTCGGAGCGCAACTTCGGCGGCATCGCCTTCAGGCGCCCCCCGAAGAACATGTTGAGGAACAGCGTCTCGACGATGTCGTCGCGATGATGGCCGAGCGCCACCTTGGTCACGCCGTTCTCGCCCGCCCAGTGATAGAGCGCCCCACGCCGCAGGCGCGAGCAAAGGCCGCACATGGTCTTGCCTTCGGGGATCACGCGCTTGACCACCGAGTACGTGTCCTGCTCGATGACATGGAACGGCACGCCCAGCGACGTGAGGTAGTCCGGCAGCACGTGCGCCGGAAACCCCGGCTGCTTCTGGTCGAGGTTGACGGCGACGAGTTCGAAGCGCACCGGGGCGCTGCGCTGCAGCGACATGAGCATGTCGAGCAGCGTGTAGGAATCCTTGCCCCCCGAGAGGCAGACCATGACCTTGTCGCCCTCGGTGATCATCGCGTAGTCGCCGATCGCCTTGCCGACCAGGCCGCGCAGGTGGGCCTGCAGCTTGCGGAAAGTGTTGGATTCGCGGCGCACGGGCATGTCCATCAGGCTGCCTCCCCGAGGTGATTGCAGGGCGATGGCGCCATCACGCCGCGCGTTGTGCACCCATCACGATCAGGCAGATGCAGCTGCCGAAGCCCACCAGCCACACCAGCGAGCGCAGCGTGGCGAGATTGCCGAGATAGCAGCCGAGGTAGGCGAGGCGCGCAGCGAAGAAGATCATCGCGACCCGCGCGATGGCGTCGCCATCGACGCCGCCGATGAAGGCCGCGGCAAGCCCGGCCACGTAAGTTGCGAGTGCCTCCCAGGAATTGGCCTGTGCGGCATTGGCCCGGGCCTGGTAGCCCGTGCGTCGCGCGAGCCAGTCGCGCGGATTGACGTTGTCGTAGCGGTCGGCGCCGCCGCCGAACTTGGAGATGCCACCGCAGACGACGGGCATCAGAGCAGTCAAAAGCAGGATCCAGAGAGCCGTGGACATGATCAGCCTCCTTGGCCGAATTGCCCCTGTGGGGCGGATGGGCGACCGGCGAGCCGGTCGATGAGATCGCTCACGTGGTGGGGTGAGCGGGTATTGCGGGCGACCAATGCATAGAGCGCCGGGACCACGTACAGGGTCAGCGCCAGCGACAGCACGGTGCCAAAGAAAACCGCCGCGCCGATCGACTGCCTGCTCTCGGCGCCGGCACCGACCGCAATCATCAGCGGCACGGCACCGCAGGCCGTGCACAGGCTGGTCATCAGCACCGGACGCAGACGGATCGAGGCCGCCTCGATGACGGCCTCGACGAACTCGATGCCGCGGTCCCGCAGCTGATTGGCGAACTCGACGATCAGGATGCCGTTCTTGCAGGCGATGCCGACCAGCATGATGCAGCCGATCTGGCTGAAGACGTTGATCGAAGAATTGAACAGCCAGAGTCCGAACAGCGCGCCGGTGATGGCGAGCGGCACCGTGGCGAGGATCACGAGGGGATGCACGAAGCTCTCGAACTGGGCGGCGAGCACCAGGTAGACGATCAGCAGCGCGAAGGCGAAGGTGAGCCAGACGCGGCCGCCCGACTGCTTGAACTCGCGTGACTCCCCGTCGTAGCCGACTTGCACGCCGGCGGGGATCTCTTCGCGGATCACACCCTCGACGTAATCGAGCGCATCACCCAGCGAATACCCCGGGGCGAGATTGGCACTGAGGGTGATCGAGCGCAGGCGATCAAAGCGCCGCAACGACGTCGGCCCCGCCGACTCCTCCACCGTGACCAGCGCCGACAGCGGCACCATGCCGCCGCGGCCGGCGCGTACATAGAGGTTGCCGAGATCGTCGACGGTCGCGCGATCTTCCTCGCGCGCCTGCAGCACCACGTTGTATTCCTCGCCCGAGCGCAGGAAGGTCGTGACCACCCGCGAACCAAGCATGCTCTCGAGCGTGCGGCCGACGTCCTGCAGCGACACGCCGAGATCGGCGGCCCGGTTGCGGTCGATGCGCACCTGCAACTGCGGCTTGCGCTCCTGGTAGTCGGAGTCGAGACCTAGGATGCGCGGATTTTCGCGCTGGATGCGGGCGATCACCTTGTCGCGCCAAGCCGCGAGTTCCGTGTAGTCGCCGCC
>JBIKVA010000215.1:0-4679 GCA_044357085.1 Steroidobacteraceae bacterium
GGGGCGTGCAGCATCGCGCGACCTGCGTCGCCCGCTCTCGGCAAGCGCTTCGCGCACTTCCTTCATGCGCGCCTCGAAACGCGCCCGTTGCACGTTCGAGATGTCGGGATCGGCGAGTGCGAGTTCGAGCTGCTTGACGGCGTTCATCAGGTCGCCGCTCGAGATGTGGTACTCGCCCATGTAGTAGTACGCATCGCCGTTGTCGCCGGCGCTGCTCGCGGCGAGTGCCGTGAGTCTGATCTGCTCCGGAGTCGGCGGCACGTTGTTGAAGAGGTCGAGCAGCACCTCGTGGGCTTCCTTCGCGCTGCCGGTTTGCAACAGCACTTCTGAATAGCGGATGGTGAGCGGAATGTTCCGCGGCGCGATCTCGAGCGCCCGCTTGAGCGTCTGGCGCGCCAGCTGCGGCTGGCCGGCGGCGAACAAGGCCTGTCCCAGAGCCGCCTGCAGCATCGGGCTTTGCGGTTGCGACGCCGACAACTCCACCAGCGCGCCGGCTGCGCGATCACGATCGCCGGCACCCAGTCGCGCGAGCGCTTCGCCGTAGCGCTGCGCGGCGGTGAGCGGCGCGCGGTCGGCAAGCGCCGCGTAGAAAGGCCGCAGGTCCGACCCGCTCGGCGCGCCGAGTACGCGGACGCGCTCGCGCACGAAGGCGTAGCCGGCCGCCTCGGGCAGTACCGCTGGCTTGAGCAGCGCGGCGCGATCGCGCGATTCGGCGATGCGATTGCCGGTGACCGGGTGGGTGCGCAGGAACTCGGGGATGCCGATACCGGAAAGTCCGGAGCGCCGCCCGAGCGTCTCGAAGAAATCAGGCATGGCGTTCGGATCGAAACCTGCTGCTGAGAGGAAGCCGATCCCGATGCGGTCGGCCTCGTATTCGTTGGCGCGCGTGAAGTTGATCTGCTGTTGTGCCGCCGTGCCTTGCGCGATGGCGATTCCGGCCTGCATGGCGTCGGGCGTGCCGGTGGTCATGCCGATGAGGATCGCGGCCAGCATCGCCGCCGCGGAGGCCATGGTGCTGCGCCCCTGCGCCTGTATGGAGCGGGCGATGTGGCGCTGCGTGACGTGGGCGATTTCGTGCGCAAGCACGCTGGCGAGCTGCGATTCGTTGGCCGTGGCCGTGATCAGTCCGTAATTGACCCCGACGAAGCCGCCGGGCAGCGCGAAGGCGTTGATGCCGGATTCGCGCACCACGAAGAACGTGAACCGCTGCTCCGAGTCCGGGATCTGGGCAACGATGCGGCTGCCGAGCGACTGCACGTAGTCGGTGACCTCGGGGTCATCGAGGATCAGCCCCTGGTCGCGCAGACCGCGAACGACCATCAGCCCGAGCTGGTATTCGTCGTTGAGGGTGAGGGTCGAATTGGCACCCGAGCCGATGTCCGGCAGATCGCTGCCGGCAGACTGCGCGCTCGCTGCCACCGGGGCGAAGGTGAGCAGGGCAGCGATCAGGGTGATCAGCAGGCGCATGGTCGAGTGGACCGCAGCGGCGGGGTGAAGTTCACAACGTCTCTGAGGCGTAGTCGGCGAGACGCGAGCGCTCGCCGCGCATCAGCGTCACGTGCCCCGCGTGCGGCCAGCCCTGGAACCGGCTGACGACGAAGGTCAGACCGGAAGTGGTCTCGGTGAGGTAAGGCGTGTCGATCTGCGCGATGTTGCCGAGGCAGACGATCTTGGTGCCCGGCCCGGCGCGGGTGACGAGGGCCTTCATCTGCTTGGGCGTGAGGTTCTGTGCCTCGTCGAGGATGACGTAGCGGTTGAGGAAAGTGCGCCCGCGCATGAAGTTGAGCGAGCGGATCTTGATCCGGTTGCGCAGCAGGTCGTTGGTGGCGGCGCGCCCCCAACTGCCGCCCTCGGAGCTCTGGGTAAGCACCTCCAGGTTGTCCATCAGCGCGCCCATCCAGGGCTCCATCTTTTCCTCTTCGGTACCCGGCAGGAAACCGATGTCTTCGCCGAGCGGGATCGTCACGCGGGTCATGATGATTTCGGCGTAGCGGTTGTGCTCGAGTGTCTGCACGAGCCCTGCTGCCAGTGTCAGCAGTGTCTTGCCGGTACCCGCCGGCCCGAGGATGGTGACGAAGTCGATCTCAGGGTCCATCAGCAGGTTGAGGGCGAAGTTCTGTTCGCGGTTGCGCGCCGCGATGCCCCACACCCCGTGACGCTCGCTGCGGAAATCGCGCACCAGCTCGAGCGTTGCGGTGTTGCCCTGTATGCTGCGCACCAGCGCCTCGATGCCGCCCTCCCGCTCCTCGTAGACGAACTGGTTGGGCCGCCACTTGCCGACGGCGGGCCCGGTGATTTCATAGAAGGTGCGAGTGCCTTCCTTCCAAGAACGCAGTTCGCTGCCATGACGCTCCCAGAAGTCGCGGGGCAGCGTTTCGTGGCCGGTGGCGAGGATGTCCGCGTCCTCGATCGCGCGATCGCTGAAATAGTCCTCTGCATGAACGCCGACGACCGCCGCCTTGATGCGGAGGTTGATGTCCTTGGAGACGAGCACCACCTGCGTTTCCGGGTGCAGCGACTGCAGTGCGAGTGTCTGCGCCAGGATGGCGTTGTCGTTGCCCTGTCCCGGAAGATTCTCGGGCAGCGCAGTCGACAGCCGCTGCGTCTGGAAGAACAGCCTGCCCGAGGAAGGCGCCTTGCCGTGGTTGCCGGAGAGGTGGTTGGGCAGCGGCAGACCGATCTCGATCTGCTCGCGGGTGGCGTTGCGCATCAGGTCGTCGAGAAAGCGACTGACCTGACGCACGTTGCGGGAGGCTTCGGACACGCCTTTCTTGTTGGCGTCGAGTTCCTCGAGCACCACCATCGGCAGGTAGATGTCGTGCTCCTCGAAGCGGAAGATGGACGCCGGGTCGTGCATCAGCACGTTGGTGTCGAGCACGAACAGCCGGCGCCGTCGTGCCGCGCGGCGTTTCTTCAAAGCGACTTCGCCGCCGTCAGGACTGCCGCGGCATGACCATCCGCCTTTACCTTGCGCCACTCCCCGGCAAGCACGCCGGCGGCGTCGATCAGGAAGGTGCTGCGCTCGATGCCCATCACCTTCTTGCCGTACATGTTTTTTTCCTTGATGACGTCGAACAGGCGGCAGAGCGCTTCGTCGGCGTCCGAAAGCAGTTCGTAGTTCAGTTTTTCCTTGGTCTTGAACTTCTGGTGCGAGGCGCAGGAGTCGCGTGAGACCCCGACCACGGTGGTGCCGGCCTTGCGGAACGCTCCCTGCAGGTCGCGGAACTGCTGTGCCTCCACGGTGCAGCCCGAAGTCATGTCCTTGGGATAGAAGAAGAGCACGACCTTCGAGCCTTTTGCCTCAGCGAGCCGCCAACTCCCGCCGTCGGTGGTGGTGGCGGTGAAGTCCGGCACTTTCCTGCCAAGCTCGATCTTCGCGGGGGCGGCTTTGGCCATGGTGACTCCTCAGGATTTGACGGGCTCCAGGATCGCGTCGAGGTTGCGCGCGTCGCAGAATTCCATGAACTCCTCGCGCAGGTGGGCGAGGTGCAATCGGCTCGGCACGTTGACGATCATCTGCACCGAGAACATGAGCGCGCCGGTGTGCGCGGCGGGGTAGATGCGGGTCGCCACTTCGGCGATGTCGATGCCTCGGGTCGCACAGAAACCGGACAGCGCGGCGACGATGCCCGACTGGTCGAGGCACACCGCATCGATGGAGTAGGGCAGCAGGTCGGTGCGCGAACTGCGTGCTTCGGTCCGGCGCAGGTGCAGCGTGAGCCCGGCCTCGGTGGCAAAGCGCGACAGTTCGGTCTCGAGTTTGGCGAGCGAGTGCCAGTTGCCTGCCACCAGCAGCACCATGGCGAATTCGTTGCCGAGACTCGCCATGCGGCTTTCGCTGATGTTGCCGCCGCAGTCGGTGATGACTTGGGTGAGGTCGTGGACGAGCCCCGTGCGGTCGGGGCCGATGGCCGAAATGGCTAGGTGCTGCTTCATTACTGCCGCAAGTGTACCCACTGGGGCGCTTGATCGCGACCCGCGTCTTGCAGCAGTCGTTTGGTTGCGCTTGCCTGTCACTGGCCCGTAACATCCACGCCTCCCGCCGATTCCCGATACCCAGATGTTTGCTGGCAGTTCCGTGGCTTTGGTCACGCCGATGCGCCCGGATGGCGCGATCGATCACGACGCCTGGCTGCGCCTGCTCGACTTCCAGTTGCAGGGCGGCACCACGGCCGTCGTTGTCGGTGGCACCACCGGCGAGTCCGCCACTCTGGAAGAAGCGGAATTGCGGCAACTCGTCGAGTCCGCCGTGCAGCACGCCCGCGGGCGCATGATGGTCATCGCCGGCGCCGGCACCAGCAGCACCGCGACCACCCTCGAGCGGGTGCGCTGGCTGGGCGAACTCGGCATCGACGGGCTGCTCATCGTCACGCCGGCCTACGTCAAACCGACCCAGGAAGGGCTGTTTCGGCACTTCGAGGTCGCTGCCGCAGCATCGCGGGTTCCCGTCGTGCTCTACAACGTGCCGGGGCGAACGGCCGTCGACATGTTGCCGGTCACGGTCGCCCGGCTCGCGAGGCTGCCGCGCATCGTCGCCCTCAAGGAAGCGGTCGCCGGGGCAGACCGCGTACGGGACATCCTGGCGCTGGCGCCGGCCTTGACCGTGCTCTCCGGTGATGACGCCACGGCGCGCGAGGCGGTGCTGGCGGGTGCCAGGGGGGTGATCTCGGTCACGGCCA
>JBIKVA010000035.1:0-16870 GCA_044357085.1 Steroidobacteraceae bacterium
AGCGAGGTGGCTGAAGTGCCCAGGACAGTTCGCCCGAGCGACTACCGCGAATGCTGAGTCCCGAGCAGCGACCATTCCAGACGCTGCCGGAAATCCGGGCACAGTGCAGGTCCTTGGGCAGTGCCCAAGCAAACAGCGCGGCGGGCAGCCAGTAGAGGCAGCCTGCCAGCAGCCCGGCCAGCAGCGCTGCTGCAATCGTGGGCCGGCCGCTCACGAGCGGCGCGGCGCGAGATCGACTTGTACGTTGACCCGACCCGGCGCCGCCGCATCGATGCGGACGGATCGTGTTTCGACGCGTGCGGCCTCGAGATCCGCGAGCAGATCGAGCGCACTGTCGAAGGGTACGGACTCGAGCTGCAATCGGGCACCGCCGTCGCCGGTCGATTCGACGATCGCCGCAATGCCTGCTCTTTCGGTGAGCCGCTGCGCGAGACTCGCCACGGGCAGCGCAGCATCGCCGCCGAGTCGCTCCAGACGCTTCACGGCTGCGAGGCGCGCAGGGAGTTCAGCGATCAGGACCGATTTTTGGGCGATGCGATCGCGGGTCGCGCGTTCGCGATCGGTCAGTGCTGACACCACGGCAACAAGCAGGATTGCACCAACCAGTGCAATGCCCAGACCCAAGGCACGGCGATCGCGGTCGCCGAGTGCCTGAAAACGTGACTGCAGTGCCCGCACCGCAGGCTTGATCGACTGGAGCGATGCCATGCGAATCATGGCGTGTTCCCCGCGCTTGTGCGGCTGAGGAGCAGCACGTCCTGATTTGCCGCCGCACCATCGCGGGTCACCTGCCAGCCGGCGGTCCGCAACGCCGCCTCGATGGCGGCGCCCTGCGCGGCAAACTCGAGGCGCAACACGACACCCGCTGCGGACCCGCCACCCTGCGACTGACCCGACTCGGGTGTCGTCATCGCGGCGATGGACTTCAACGTCCCGGAGCCGACGCCGGCGGCCGACAGATCGCCGAGCGCACGAACGAGCGGAGCGCCGACCGATCGTCGGGATCGTGCTGTCGACGACAAGCCGAACAGCCGTTGCACGTCGGCGGCGGACTGCACCTCCGGGCGACTTGCCCTGACCGACTGCAGCAGCCGTTGATCGAGCGCAGCTTCCGCAGCCAATGCGGTCCGCCACCCGATCACGCGGTCGGCAACGTGGATGACGCAAAGCATTCCGGCGAGCGCGGCGGCGATCCGCCAGCGTCGCCAGCCGCCGCTGCCGCGATGGCGCGGAGCAAATTCGCCCTGCAGAAGATTGACGGGCCGGGCGAGCGGCATCTGGGCGACGAGCCATGGGAGTGGCGAGTCTTGGGCGTCGATCCAGCCGAGACGGGCCAACCCCGAAGCGATGCCCGCGACCTGCCCGCCGTATTGCTCGCGATCGGCAGCGCCCGCAAACACTTGCAGGCCCAAGGTCCCGCGCGGCGGCTCGGCAGGCAGCAGTGACAGGGCGTCGGCGAGATCCTCGATACGCGCGACCAGGGAGTCGCCCCCGGGTGTGCGCAGCATTGCTTCGCCGCGGCGCAGCCAAAGCAGCAGATCGCCCGGTTTGGCGGCAACGCAGTCGTCTTCGAGATGGACGGCCGCCGGTTCAAGACCCGCCGCCCGCAGACCGTCCACCCACTCGGCGAGGCGATCGCGCCGGATGACGACGACGGGCACATCCAGCCCCGTGCCACCGGGGCTCCCGACATTGCGCGACACCGCCTTGCCTGCCGCGAAATGCTGGCCTTCGAGATCGCCCGCGATCTGCTCTTCGAGGGCGAAGGGAAGACTGCGTGCGACCTTGGCTGCCGACATCCTCGGCAGGCGCGCGATCGTCGATAGAGCTTCGACACCGGGTACGAGTGCGATGACCCGACACTCGGGCCACGCCGCAGCGAATTCCGCGAGCGGGGCGCTGCGCGGGGCAGCAGTGAGACTGCCATCGGCCGCAACGACGATGCCTTCGGCGGGCGAATCGCGTTCGGGCGACGAGAGGCGAAGGTAGAGTGTGTCGCTCATGAGGCTTGGGGGGGTCACTCGGCGAGATGGCGCAGCATCACGCGGACGCGCGGCGGCTCGGGCGGAGTGCTTTCGTAGCGCAGCAGACTGTACAGCGAGAATCGCGTTGTGCCAACGCTGGCAATGCTACGCAACTGGAAGTACTTGCTGCGTTCGCCGAGGCCCACGGCTCGATCAAGGCGGTCGAAGGCATCGGGTGTCGGCAGCGAGGCGCGAAACGCATCGCGGCGCGGAAAACAATCGCGCTCGCGGTTGCGGGCGAGGGCGTCCTCGGCGCCGACCCACTGCCGCTCGTTCGCAAGTGCGTCGAGCAGGGCTGGTGTAGCAGTACAAAGATTGATCGAGGCGTCGCGCGGCAGCGCCGCAACGTGCGGCGCCAGCCGGGCGTAGCGGCTGGCATCGAAACCCGGCATGAGCAGCAACTCCGACGTCGAGGTCACCGGGCGGTTGGGCGGCCGATATCCCGGTTGCAGTGACGTGTAGACGTCGTCCTCGGCGCCGCCGCTGGCCGGCTGGTCGTCGGCGTCCAGCCAATCGGCGAATTTGGTTGCCCAGACGGGCTCCAGTTCGAGGGCCCGCAGCAGGTGTTCGAAGAGTTCGAGCGCAACCGAATCAACCTTGCCGTCCTTGTCGACCAGGCTGTTGAGGTTGAACCTGCCCTGCAGGTCGAGCAGTCGTCCTTCCACGCTGCCGGTGTCCTCGACCTCCAGCGGCCCGAGCCGACTCGCCCAGCGCTGCGCGGGGTGGACCGGCGTGCTGCCGGTATCCAGGTCCTCGCTCAGGATCCGCGCCGCGAGCGCTTCGGCGCCACCGGCGATCAGCAGCGCGCGCTCCTGCCCGGACCCCCCTTCGGCGCGACGCAACACGATTCCGGTATCAAAGAAAATCGCCGCGGCGATGGCGGTGGCTATGGCGACCACGAGCAAGGCGGTCAGCAGAGCGACGCCCCTGTCCCGCCGACTCATCCCGGAACCTCGACGAGTCGCCGGATCTCGCCGTAGGCCTCGGTGTCGATGATCACTTCGACAGCTCGTGGCCGCGATCGAATGTTCGATGGTCCTGCGCCGTCGGCGCCCGCGGCGAGCGGCCAATCGGTGCTCCACTGGCCGCGCTCGTCAAGGAACCGGAATCTCAGCCCGCGGATGCCACGCATCAGTATGCGGCGCGAGGCCATTGCACCCTGGGCACGATCAAGCGTTTGCCACGACAGCCGAACCAGAGCGCCGTTTTCGACCAGGTATTCGATGCGCTGCAGGCTGCTTCGGGTCCAGGTCGAGGTCAGCGGTCGACCGCCGCGGGTGAAGCCGAGCGGTGAGGGGGTGCCAGGCTCCGCGAGGATGGCTGGCGCGACCGAACGACCGAGTTCGTCGCGGATCGGCCGCGGCGCGATTTGCGACAGGTCGTTCGCCAGCACCCGCACGGCGCGCTGCAGGTCACCGAGACTGCGCTGCGCGACGAGCAATTCGCCACGGTTGCGCGCCACCTGGGTGAGCCCCGAATAGCCGATCGCAAACATGACCGCCGATACGAACAGCGCAACCAGCAACTCGAGCAGCGTGAAGCCTCGCGACGGGTTCATGGAGCGGAGCGAACCGCCGTGTCCCAGAGCGCATCGGCATCGCCGTTCGCCACGACGTCACGCCCGCGCGCGCCGCGCAGCGTCACGAGCCACCCGTCCGTCGCCGTCGATTCCGCGGGGCGCACGTCCACGACGATCTGCACCAAACCCTCGACTGCGGTACGCCTGATCTCCTGCTGCCACTTCCAGTCCCGGCCGCCCATGGACGCAACGCCATCACTGCGGCCGATCGCGGGGAAGTCCTGCGCGAGGCGCGTTTCGACGATGCGATTGGCGGCGACCCATTCGGCCAGGGCGCGCTCACGCAGGCGCTCGGTGCCGGATGCCGACCCGAGCAGCGCCGACATGACGGCCGCAATGCCGAGGGCGACGATCACGAGCGCTACCAGCACTTCGATGAGCGTGAAGCCGTGATCGCCGCGACCGCGGCTCATGACGCACCGTCCTCGCGCACGGCGAGCTCACCGTCGTCGTCGATGCCGAGACGCCAGCGGGAGGACGGTGCCGGCGGCCGCAGCCGCAATTCGAACGGCGTGAACTCCCCCGTGGCATCGACGCCGAAGTCCGGGACGAGCGTCGAGCCTTGCCGGTCCTCGCGAGGCAGGACCACGCGTCGCCCCTCGACATCGAGGTCCATTTCGAGCGGCATCGACCAGCGCGTGGTCTGGAACAGCCTGTCGTTTACCGGCAGCCATCGACCTGCGCCGCCGTCGAAGGCGAGAAACTCGTAGCCGTCGGGCAACAGCCGCACGCCGTAGTCGCGATTCTCGAGTTCGGCCCGGTCACGGGCATCGATCAGCAGGGATTGCAGACGCTCGACGTCCCGGCCAGCACCACCCCGTCCGCCGATCAGTCCAAAAGACAAAAGCGCGCCGCCGGTGACGATGGCAATGATCGTCACGACGACGAGGATCTCGATCAGCGTAAACCCGTTGGCGACCCGCGGAGCGCGCGCCGCGCCGATCACTGCTCGACCGACCAGTTGCCGATGTTGTCCTTGTCGGTGTCCGGGCTGCCCTCCAGACCATCGGGACCGAGCGAGTAGAGATCGTATTCCGGACCGCGGGTGCCCGGCAGTCTGTAGAGGTAGTCGTTACCCCACGGGTCGCGCGAGACGCGCGCCATGTAGCCACCGGAGCGCCAGTTGCGCACCGCCTGGTCGTCGGGTTTCCGGACGAGCGCGGCGAGGCCCTGGGCGGTGGAGGGCAGACGGCTGGTATCGAGCCTGTACATCGCCAGCGCGGTCTCCAGGGCCTGCAGGTCGGCGCGGGCCTTGGTGATACGCGCCTCGTCGACACGGTCCATGACACGCGGCACGATGAAGGCCGCCAGCAGCCCGATGATGACCACCACGACCATGATCTCGATCAGGGTAAAGCCGCGAATCCTGCTGCGTCTCACGCTGTCTCCTTTGCCGCAGTTGCCCGATCCGGGTCGCGGTGTCCAGTGCGTCCGATCATAACAAAGCGCCGTGTCGGCCCCGTGAATCGGCCGTGCCGTATGCCGCGCCGTATAATGCGCGCCGCATCCCGGACGGCGTCCGCGTAGGGGGAGGATTCATGACCACAGCGTTCGTTTTTCCAGGACAGGGCTCGCAGTCGGTCGGCATGATGGCCGAGCTTGCCGAGCACGATCCGGTGGTTCGGCAAACCTTCGACGAAGCGTCCGGGGTACTCGGTTTCGACCTCTGGAAACTCGCGGCCGAAGGCCCGGCGGAGGCCCTGGCGCTTACCGAAATCACCCAGCCGGTGATGCTGGTCGCCGGCGTTGCGACCTGGCGTGTGTGGCGCAATCGGGGCGGGGCGATACCTCAATGGGTGGCGGGGCATAGTCTTGGCGAGTTCACGGCGCTGGTGACTGCCGAGGTGCTCGAGTATCCGCAGGCGGTCGCGCTGGTGCGTTTCCGTGGGGAGGTCATGCGGGATGCGCTGCCCGCCGGGCAGGGCGGCATGGCCGCCGTGCTCGGGCTGAGCGATGCGGAAACGGAAGCCGCCTGTGCCGAGGCGTCACAGGGCGAAGTGGTCGAGGCGGTGAACTTCAACGGCCCCGGACAGGTGGTCGTCGCCGGACACCGCACGGCCCTGGGGCGGCTGGTCGAGACCGCCAAGGCGCGGGGCGCGAAGCGGGCGCTGCCGCTGCCGATCAGCGTGCCCTGTCACAGCAGCCTGATGCGCCCCGCGGCGGAACGGCTGCGTGAACGCCTGCAGTCGATCAGGATCTCGGCACCGCGTATCCGGTTTCTCAGCTCGGTCGACGCCACCGAATACGCCGACCCAGCGGCAATGGCGGATCTGCTCTACCGCCAACTCGCCAGCCCGGTGCGCTGGGTCGCGACAGTCGAGGAACTCGTTCGGCGCGGGGTCGATCGCTTCGTCGAGTGCGGACCCGGCAAGGTCCTCACCGGGCTCAACCGTCGGATCGACAAGTCGCCGGGTCTCGCCTGTCTCGCGCTCGAGGACATGGCGAGTCTCGGCAACGCCATCCAGCCGGTTGCGGAGTAAGCCAATGGCCATCACTCTCGATCTCGGCGGCCAGACCGCTCTCGTCACCGGCGCCTCGCGCGGCATCGGTCGCGCGATCGCCGACGCGCTCGCTGCCGCCGGTGCGCGTGTCATCGGCACCGCCACGAGCGAGGCCGGAGCCGCAGGCATTACGGAGGACCTCGGTGCTCGCCATCCGGGCTGTCGCGGCGCGGTGCTCGATGTCACCCGTGCCGAATCGGTGGCCGCGATGCTGGCCGATCTCGACGTCCGTGGCGAACAACCGGGCATCCTGATCAACAACGCCGGGATCACCCGCGACAACCTGCTCATCCGCATGAAACCCGAGGAGTGGGACCAGGTCATCGCCGCCGACCTGACTTCGGTTTTTGCGCTCAGTCGCGGCTGTCTGCGGCACATGATGAAGGCCCGCGCCGGCCGCATCATCAGCATCACCTCCGTGGTCGGCTCCCTCGGCAACCCCGGGCAGACGAATTACGCCGCAGCGAAGGCCGGCGTGATCGGCTTTACCCGCTCGCTTGCCCGGGAGGTCGCGAGCCGCAACATCACGGTGAACGCCATCGCCCCAGGTTTCATCGATACCGACATGACCCGCGCCCTGGACGAAACGCAGCGAAGCGCGCTGGCTGCCGGGATTCCCCTCGGCCGTCTTGGTGAGCCCCGGGACATCGCCGCGGCGGTCTTGTTTCTCGCTGGCCCGGGCGGAAGTTACGTCACGGGGCATACCCTGCACGTCAACGGCGGGATGTACCTGGGGTGATCCGCCCCGATTGAAACCCTCCATATTCGTTGCTTTTTTGTTACGCCGTTGGTTTTTCCATACAAAACAGCGGCTTAACTTTCCGGCCGTGGCGTCGTGGGTAGGCATCGCCTACAATCCGTCCCCCGACCGCTGCTGACGGCAGTGTCGGTCATACAGGTCGCAAAGAGGACAACCTACAGATGAGCACTGTCGAACAGCAGGTCAAAGCCATCGTCGCCGAGCAACTGGGCGTGAAGCTGGAGCAAGTCAGCAGCACCGCCTCCTTCGTCGACGACCTGGGCGCAGACTCGCTCGATACCGTGGAACTCGTGATGGCTCTCGAAGAAGAATTCGAGACCGAGATCCCCGACGAAGACGCCGAGAAGATCACCACCGTCCAGCAGGCGATCGATTACGTGACTGCGCGCCGCAAGGCCTGACCCAGTCCAGGTTGGTTAGACGGGGCCGGCCTTCGTGCCGGCCCCGACGTTTTCAGCATTCCGATTTGCATCGCGTGAGGCGCCCGTGAGCAAGCGTCGTGTCGTCGTCACCGGTCTTGGCATCGTGTCTCCGGTCGGCAGCAGCATCCCTACCGCCTGGGAAGCCGTGCTGCGCGGCGAGAGCGGCATCGGTCCGATCACCCGCTTTGATACCAGCGCCTTTGCCACCCGCATCGGTGGTGCCGTGCGGGGTTTTGCGGTGGCGGACTACATCACGCCGAAGGAAGCCCGACGCATGGACGAGTTCATGCATTACGGCGTCGCTTCCGGCATGCAGGCGGTGACCGATTCGGGGCTCGACTTCTCCAAAGCCGACAGCGAGCGTTGCGGCGTCATCACCGGCGCCGGCATCGGCGGGCTGTCGACGATCGAGACGGAATACGACGCTTACCTGGAGACCAAGGGTCCGCGCAAGATTTCGCCGTTCTTCATCCCGGCGTCGATCATCAACATGATCTCCGGGCACCTTTCGATCCGCTACGGGTTGCGCGGACCGAATCTCGGCGTCGTCACGGCCTGTACGACCTCCACCCATGCGATCGGACTCGGGCTGCGTACGATCCAGTACGGTGACGCCGACGTGATCGTGGCCGGCGGCGGCGAGATGTCGACGACACGTCTCGGAATCGGCGGCTTCTCGCAGGCGAAAGCGCTCTCGCAGCGCAATGACAATCCGGCGGAGGCCTCGCGTCCGTGGGACCGCGATCGCGACGGCTTCGTCGCTGCCGACGGCGGCGGCGCGGTCGTCCTCGAGGAGCTCGAACACGCGCGCGCGCGCGGCGCCACGATCTACGCCGAGCTGGTTGGCTTCGGCATGAGCGGTGACGCGTACCACATCACTGCCCCGCCGGAAGACGGTGCCGGAGCGCACCTCGCGATGCGAAATGCGCTGCGCGACGCGCAGGTCGCACCGTCGGCGGTCCAGTACCTGAACGCGCATGCCACCTCGACTCTGCTCGGTGATCGTGCGGAGACCGTGGCGATCAAGAGCACCTTCGGTGAGCACGCGCGACGTCTGGCCGTCAGTTCGACCAAGTCCATGACCGGTCACTTGCTCGGCGCCGCGGGTGTCGTCGAAGCGATCTTCACGGTGCTTGGGATACGCGACCAGGTTGCCCCGCCGACGATCAACCTGCACAACCCCGACCCCGAATGCGACCTCGATTACGTGCCGCATACGGCGCGGCCGATGACCATAGACGTCGCGGTATCCAACAGCTTCGGTTTTGGCGGCACCAACGGCACGCTGGTGTTCCGCCGGTTCAACGGCTGAGCGCGCGCCGCACGCGACGCCGTTCGCGGGCATGCGCGCTGGCGAGATAGGTTCTAGACTTTCGGCGTGCGTGCCCTCCGCTTCACAGTCCTGCTGCTGATCCTGCTCGCCGCGCTGGCGGTGGCCATTGCCAGCGTGGTGGCTTACCGCATGGCTGCGCCCGGACCGCACCGGGCTGCGGTGGTGATCGACGTCGTCCCCGGCGAGACCCTGCGCGGGGTGCTGGCCGATCTTGCCGAAGGCGGTGCGATCGAGCAGCCGCGCGTGGTCGAATGGTGGGCGCGGATCAGCGATCGGGCGCCCCGCGTGCGGGTGGGTCGGTACGAGATTCCCGCGAACGCAAGCGCAGTCGACATCCTCCGGCAACTCGACGAGGGCAGGGTGGTCCTCGAGACGATCACCGTCATCGAGGGCACGCGCTACGCCGATTTCCGCCGCGCCCTCGCCGCGCATTCGGGTGTCCGGCAGACGCTGCAGGGTGTCGAAGATGGCGACTTGATGCAGCGACTGGGCTCTCCCGGCATCCATCCCGAAGGGCGCTTCTTCCCGGACACCTATCGTTTCGCCTACGGCACCGCGGACATCGACATCCTCAGGCTTGCACACCGGCGAATGCAGGAGCGTCTCGCGGCGGCCTGGGCGGGGCGGGCGTCGACTCTGCCGCTGCGGGGTCCCGATGAGGCGCTGACGCTGGCCTCGATCGTCGAGAAGGAGTCGGCGCTCGCGAGCGAAAGACCACGCGTGGCCGGCGTGTTCGTCCAAAGATTGCGGCTCGGGATGCGGCTGCAGAGCGATCCGACGATCATCTACGGACTCGGCGAGCAGTACGACGGCGATATCCGTGATCGCGATCTCGCTACCGACAACCCGTACAACTCGTACACCCGCAAGGGTTTGCCGCCTACGCCCATCGCACTGCCTGGCGAGGCTGCCCTGCGGGCGACGACCCAGCCGCTCGAGACGGGCGAACTGTTCTTCGTCGCCACTGGTCTGCCGGACGGTTCGCATACCTTTTCGCGAACCTACGACGAGCACCGTGCAGCAGTGCGCCGCATGCTCGAGCGGCAGCGAGGCCGGAACGCGGCCACGCCATCGCCCGGCGCGGCGGAGCCTGCCCGATGAACGCGCGCGGACGTTTCATCACCCTCGAGGGCATCGAAGGCGCGGGTAAATCGACCGTCACCGCAGCGCTCGCGCGCGAACTCGAGCGGGACGGACTGGTCGTCCGTACCACCCGTGAGCCAGGCGGCACGCCGCTCGCGGAGCGCTTGCGCGCAGTCGTCCTCGAGCGCGGGAGCGAGCAGGTTTCCGCGCAGACCGAGACCTTGCTGATGTTCGCGGCGAGGGCGATCCACCTCGACAATCTGGTACGACCTGCGCTGCAGCGCGGCGAGTGGGTCCTGTGCGATCGCTTCACGGACGCGACCCGAGCCTATCAGGGCGGCGGACGCGGCATCGCCCGCGACTTCATCGAGACGCTGGCGGCGGCGGTACATGGTGGTCTGGAGCCGGACCTCACGCTGATCCTCGATCTGCCCGTCGATGTTGGCCTCGAGCGGGCCCGTCGCCGCCGTGTCGCCGCCGGCGAGACGGTCGCCGATCGCTTCGAGGCGGAAACCGTGCAATTCTTTGAGCGCGTTCGCCAGTGCTATCTGGACATCGCCCGCGGCAACCCCGGGCGCTGCCGCGTGCTCGACGCGACGCGCAGTCCGCAGCAGGTCTGCGAGTCGGCGGTCGGCATCCTGCGGGGACTTCACCCATGAGCGACCTGGCCTCGGGTGGCGGTTCTGCGTCGGCGGCGGTGTCGGGCGCCAGCCTGCCGCTGTCGGCCTCTATTCCGTGGCTCGCACCCTTGCAGCAGTCACTGGCGGCGGCGATTTCCGCGGACAGGCTCGGCCACGCGTTGCTGCTTCAAGTCGCGCCCGGGCTGGGCGGCGAGTGGCTCGCCACCTGGCTGGCCGCGCGTTTGTTCTGCTCGGGCGCCATACCGCTGCGCCCATGTGGCGAATGCGTGTCATGCCGACGCGTCGTGTCGGGTGAGCAGCCCGACCTGTTGCGGCTGCGCCCGATCGAAGACTCCAAAGAAATCCGTGTCGAACAGGTGCGCGAACTGGCTGCAGAACTCGCACTCACGAGTCACGGCGGTGGCCGCAAGGTCGCCATCGTCACGCCCGCCGACAAGCTCAACCGCAATGCCGCCAACGCCCTGCTGAAGACGCTCGAGGAGCCTCCCGGTCAATCGCTGATCATCCTCGTCACCGGCGAGCTGTCGCGACTGCCGGTGACGGTCCTGAGCCGCTGTACGCGTCTCGGCATCCCGACGCCCGACAGCGCGCAGTTGAGCGCCTGGCTGCAGCACCACGCGAAAAAACCCCTCGACTGGGATGCCGTTCTCGCGGTCCTCGGCGCGCGTCCGCTCGATGCGCTCGTGGCCGACGGCGAGGCACTCGCCGCGCTGCGCCAGGAGACGCTGCGTGCGCTGGAGCGCGCCGCCAATGGTTCGCTCGATCCGGTGGAGACCGCCGAATCCTGGGGCAAGGAGGACTACGGGCTGCGACTCGCCTGTATCGAGTCGTGGCTGGTGGCGCGACTCCGCGACTGGGCCGTTCGTGGCCGCGGCGCCCATGCCGAACCGCTCTTCGCGGCACTCGAGGAGTTGCGCGAGGCCCGACAGTGGACGGACAGCCCGGTCAACAAGCCGCTCGCGCTGGAGCGCCTGCTCTGGCGGCTCAACGCAGCAGCGACCAACCGGCGTCAGGGGTGAAGCGCGCGCCGTAGCGGTCTGCGAGTTCCTGCAGCCGATCTTGGCATTCGTCGATGCCGCGCTGCCTCGCCGCATGCAGCGGTCCGCCGCGAAAAGGCGCGAATCCGGAGCCGAAGATCACGCCGGCGTCGACGAGATCGGCCGACTCGACGATCCCCTCGCGCAGCACGGCGACGCATTCGTTGATCAGCGCCAGCAGCAGCCGGTCCTGCAGGTCGGCGCGGGCCTGTGCATCGGGGCGGCGGCTTGCATCCGCCATGGGCGCATTGCTGGACGCATCGCGCACGACCTTGCCCTGCTGCCAACGGTAGAAACCTTCGTTGCTCTTGCGGCCCAGCTTGCCGGCGGCGATTCGCGCTTCGATTGCGCCCGAGTCCGGCACGGGCCGTCCCAGAGCCCGGCCGACGATACTGCCGACGTGCAAACACACATCGAGTCCGACCATGTCCGACAACTCGACTGGCCCGACGGGCATGCCGTAATCGGTCGCCGCTGCGTCGATAGCGTCGAAACTGAAGCCGTCGCCGGCGGCGTACATGGCCTCCTGCATGTAGGGGAGCAGCACGCGGTTGACGACGAAGCCCGGGGAACTGCGACAGGGCAGGGGCAGTTTGTCGAGCTTGCGTGCGAGCGCCGTGGCTGCCGCGACCGAAGCGCCAGACGTGGCGGGCCCATGTACCACCTCCACCAAGGGCATCTGCGCGACCGGGTTGAAGAAATGCAACCCCACCAGGCGCCCGGGATCCTGCAGTGCGGAGGCGAGATCCTCGATCTGGATGGACGAGGTATTGGTGGCGATGATCGCTCCGGGTTTGAGGCGCGGCTCGAGACTGGCGTAGAGGTCGCGCTTGACCGCCGCATCCTCGATGATCGCCTCGATGACCACGTCGGCATCACCCACGCAGCGTCCGTCGACATCGCCGCGCAGCCGGGCGCGGACGCCAGCGCGCTTGGCCGGATCGCGGACCCGGCGCTCGAAGAAACCCTCGAGCCGCGTGAGCGCGGCGTCCACGAAACGCTGCTCGCGATCCTGCAAGGTCACCTCCAGCCCGCGCAGCGCGCACCACGCGGCGATATCGGCTCCCATCACGCCGGCGCCGACGACGTGCACCTTGCCGGCGAGCGTGCCGGGCTGCTTGCCCTGCGACTTGAGAGAGTCCTGCAGCATGAACACACGGATGAGGTTGTGCGCCGTCGTTGTAGACGCCAGCGTCGCGATCGAGTCAGCCTCGGCGGCGTAGGCTGCCGCGCCCTTGGCGCCGTACTTCGACCAGAGCTCGATGATCGAATAGGGCGCCGGATAGTGTTCGCGGCGCACCTTGCGTGAAACCTCCGCCGTCACACGGCGGCGCAGCACGGGACGAACCGGCGCCCAGGACAGAGCCCGCAAATGCCAGGGCGGGCGTCGCGCTCCGGGATCCTTGGCGATCAAGTCGCGCGCGGCGAGTTCGCAGGCTTCCGCCGAATCGCAGAGCCGATCCACGACGCCGACGGCCAGCGTGCGCTTTCCCTTGAGGTTGCGCCCGGTCAGCATCAGATCGAGTGCGAGCGGTGCGCCGAGCGTGCGCACGGCACGTACCGTGCCGCCGAAGCCCGGGTGGATCCCGAGCAGGACCTCGGGCAAGCCCAGCGTCAATCGTTCGTCATCCAGTGCGACGCGATAGCGGCAGGCAAGTGCGAGCTCGAGCCCGCCGCCAAGCGCGAAGCCGCTGATCACCGCGACGGTCGGACATGGCAAAGCCTCGAGCGCCGCCAGCACGCGGTGGCCGCGCAACACCAGTGCACGGGCTTCGTCGACGCTGCGCAGCGCGGTGAATTCCTTGACGTCGGCGCCGAGCACGAACCCCGAGGCCTTTCCCGAGCGCAGTACAACGCCACGCGGGGGCTGCGGCGCAATACGCTGCAGGATCACTCCGAGTTCCTCCAGTACGCTGGATCCGAGCGTATTCACCGACGCATCGGGTCGATCGAGGGTCAGCCACAGGATGCCCTCGGCATCCGTGAGTTCAAGCCATGAGGGTGCTGGGGTTCCTGGTTTCATGGGCATGAGCCTCGTGGGCCGGAATGACGCGGAAGTCGCAGACGATCGGGCGGTGATCCGACAGGCGAACGTCCGGAATGCGGAAAGCATTCACCTCGATTTCCTGGCTCACCAGCACGAAATCGAGTTCGAACCGCGGGATGCGCGCCGGAAAAGATGGCAAACCAAGGCCGTTCGCGTTGCGCAAGCCGGTGGCGCGCATGAAGAGGAACAACTCGTCGGTACCCGAAAACGTGTTGAAGTCCCCGGCGACCACGACGGGTTTCTGTGCCGTCAGGATGAGGTCATGCAGATGACGCAACTGTTCCTGCCGGTGCCGGTACTTGATCGACAGATGCACCAGGAACACGCAAACCTCATCTAGCTCCATTTCGATGATCAGCCGTTTGATGCCGGTCGGAAAATAGTGAAAGCGCTCACCGGTGACCCGCGGCGCCGCCAGTATGGCGTTGCCTTGCTTGCGGACGATCGGCAGCTGGGTATTGAGCGACGCGGTGCCGTACTTGCACTCATAGGCCGTGTAATGCCCGAGGTGCTGGGCGACGTACTCGGCCTGGTTGATCAGCCCGCTGCGCACCGAGCCGGTATCGACTTCGATCAGACCGACGAGGTCCGGATCCTCGCGCCGAATGAACTGGGTGATCTCATCGAGGACCCGGCGGCTGCTGCGCAGGTATCCTGCACCGGGTACGGGAAGGTGGAACGCCGGGCCCGTGCCGGTGGCGTAGCGGATGTTGTAGACGAGCAAACGCAAGCAGGACTCCGGCGGAACGCGGCGCAGGACGGGCGCCGCGCAAGGGGTGGAAGTGTACGCAATCGTGGGCTTGGACCGGCGTCGGTCATGCGAGCGTGCCTCGCCACACCGCCCCAGATTCAGGTGCGTATAATGTATATTATGTCAAGTATAGGCCGAACATGATCGTGATCCTGACCGCCATGCCCGAAGAGTTGGAGGCCATCTCGGCTGCCATCGAGTCGCCTCGGGTCGAGACGGCCGCAGGACGGCGCATCGTCCATGGCACGATTGCCGAACAGCCGGTGGCCGCAGCGTTTTCGCGCTGGGGCAAGGTTGCCGCTGCTGCGACCGCCTCCCATCTGCTTACGGCGCTGCGCCCATCGTGCGTAGTGTTTACGGGTATCGCCGGTGCCGTGCGTGACGATCTCGCCGTCGGCGACTTCGTCTTTGCGCGAAATCTCTACCAGCACGATCTCGACGCCTCGCCGTTCTTCCCGCGCACCCATGTGCCTTTGCTCGACCGGGCCGCTCTGCCCGCAGATCAAGAACTGACTGCGGCGTTGCGCGCGGCTCTCGAAGTCCATCTTCTGACGGGGGCGGTCGACCAGGCTGCAACCGATGTGGGCCCGACCGGTCCGCGGACCTGGGTGGGCGACATCGCTACCGGCGACCAGGTGATCGGCACCCGCTCGGCTCGCGCACGCGTGGTTTCGGCAGTTCCCGATGCAAGTTGTGTCGAGATGGAGGGCGCGGCCGTCGCGCAGGTCTGCTTCGAGTTCCAGGTGCCCTTTGCCTGCGTACGGATGATTTCCGACCGGGCGGACGAGTCACTCGCCCCGGATGAGGTCTTCAGACTCGCAAGACGATCAGGCGAACACATGGCCTTGATGCTGCGAAGCTGGCTGCAGGGTCGCAGCGATTGATGTCGCGCCGCATTCAAGCGCAGCTCAGGGTGTGACGCCCGCCCAACCCGCAACCCACGCACCACCCACCCACTGCACGCGCCGCGTGACCTCGCGCGCCTCGGCAAGGCTTGTGGCGTACTCCTTGCCTGGACGAATCTTGTCTGCCGTTGACGCCCCGATCCGAAACACGGCGAACGGCAAAACGACGATTCCCCAGTGCACCTGTCCCTGGATGACCGGAACGGCGAGCGCGATCATCGGCAGCGTACTGGCGATCCGGTAAAGATTGCGCGAATCCGCGCGCGGCGATGCCACGAGGCGCACCGACCCGCACCACATCGCAAAGGGAATCGCGAGGCACCACAGCACCGGATCCCGCAACGCGCCTGTGCCGGAATCCATCGCAAGACAGCCGGCGGCGACCGGTGCCGCACCGAGCAGGATCGCCGCAGTGGACATGTCACGCACCCAGCGCGCGATGCTCCCGAGGCCAGCGATGAGCAGCAGAATCAGCGCGGCTCCCGACCATGGCATCTCGCCGGTACCCGCGGCTGCGCCATGACGCAGCGCGTAGGCAGCCCCGGCGAACGCCGGGAGCGCGATCTCGGCGAAGGCCTCGACTCGCAGTTCGAAACGTCCGGGGCCCATGGCGCGTGACGAGTCCGATCGACCTGTCAATGAATCGACAGCAGCGGGACGATCCAGGCGCAGGCGAGCGCAATCAGCACCGCACCGACGACGTCGATCAGCAGCCCGGATTTCAGCATCGAAGTGATCGGGATACGACCCGTCGCGTACACGAGCGCGTTGGAGGACGTTGCGGCGGGGTTGGCAAAACCCAGATTCGCCGCCATCGCGGCAGCGAGCGCTGCGAGGGTCGGATCGTAGTTCGCGCCGAGCGCGAGGCTCGCGGCAATGGGCATGAAGATGGTCGCCGTGGCGACGTTGCTCGCCGCTTCGGTGATCAGGGCGCACAACAGCGCGATCGCGAGCAGCATCGGCAGGGCTGGCAGTCCACTGACGGCGCCGAGCGCCGTACCCAGCCACGCAGAGAGCCCCGACTTAACGACGGCGTCAGCAAGCGCGATACCGCCGCCAAGGAGAAGGATGAGATACCACGGTGCACGCTTGGCGTCGTCCCACTCGAGCAAAACCGGGGCGGCCCCTGCCCGCTTCTCGCCCGATGGACAGATGCAGAGCGCCAGCGCGCCGGCTACTGCGATTCCCGCATCGGTCATCCCCGGCAGCAACTTCTCGACCACCGGCAGGAATACCCACGACGCCGCCACGACGAGCACGATGGCGACCACGCGGCGCTCGGCCGTGCCCATAGGGCCAGGCTCACCGATGGCTGCGCGGATCGACGCGTGGGTCGATCCCGAAAACTTGAACGGCAGCGTCACGCGTGACAGGACCCACCAGCACAGCGGGACGCTGGCCAGCATGAACGGCACGCCGAAGGTCATCCATTCCGCGAAGCCGATGCGGACATCGTAGGTACGTTCGAGGATGCCTACGGCGATGGAATTCACCGGCGTACCGATCGGGGTCGCAAAGCCGCCCAGGTTGGACGCAAACGACACCGACAGGATCATCGCGGCCGCGAAATTCCGGTGATGGCGTTGCAGCGTCGCATCGGCACCGACAGTGCTGCTGTCGGGAATCACGGCGGACAGCGCTGCCATGGCGATCGGCAGCATCATCACCGTGGTGGCGGAATTGTTGACCCACATCGAGACGAAGGCCGTCACCGCCATGATGGCGAGCAGCAGCGCTCTCGGCTCCGGGCTGGCGCGCGAAACGACGAACAGCGCGACCCGCCGATG
>JBIKVA010000216.1:0-4606 GCA_044357085.1 Steroidobacteraceae bacterium
AGCCTTCGCGCGCGAGCTCGAGATCGATCCGCTCGGCGCAACGGAGGTGGAGCTCGAACGTCTGGCGATCAGGCACGGGCTCGCCGCGGCGAGCGTTGTCGAACTCGGTCGCGACGGTTTGCTCGACTTCCTGATGGGTGCGGTGATCGGGCCCCGACTCGGGCGCGGCGAGTGGCTTGCGCTGACACACTACCCGGCATCGCAGGCCGCGCTCGCACAACTCGACCCCGAGGACCCCCGCGTCGCGCTGCGCTTCGAGATCTATGCCGATGGCATCGAACTCGCCAACGGCTTTCAGGAACTCGCCGCTGCGGGCGAGCAGCGGGCGCGGTTCGCCGCCGACAACGCAGTCCGGGCGGCGCAACATCTTCCGGAAATGGTGATCGATGAGCACCTGCTGGCGGCGCTGGATGCCGGTCTGCCGCCCTGCTCGGGCGTCGCGCTGGGTTTCGACCGGGCCGTCATGGTGGTGGCTGGCGCCGATCACATCGACGAGGTGATCGCCTTCCCCGTCGAAATCGCCTGACCCGACTCTTCCAAGCGGCATCGCCCCAGCAGAATCGCCCCAGCAGGATCGCCAAACCACAATCGCCAGCCAACGGTCGAGAGCATCATTCCATGAGTACATCATTCCATGCACCGGACTTCGGCCATGACGCTGCCGGAAAAGCACGCGGCTACGCCGAACTGCAAACCACGTTGCGGGGGTTGCTCGGCGGCGAGACGGACTTGATCGCCAATCTGTCGAACACCGCGGCGTTGCTTTATCACTCGCTGCCGCAACTCAACTGGGCGGGCTTCTACCTGCGGGCCGCGGGCAGCGAGGAGCTCGTGCTCGGGCCTTTTCAGGGCAAGCCGGCCTGCGTGCGGATAGGCATGGGGCGTGGCGTCTGCGGCACGGCCGCGCAGCGTCGCGAGACGATCGTCGTGACCAATGTCCACGAGTTCCCGGGGCACATCGCCTGCGATTCGGCGTCCAACTCGGAGATCGTCGTACCGATGATCGCCGCGGGCGGCCCCCGCGCGGGCGAACTGATCGGCGTACTCGATCTCGACAGCCCGATCCTCGCGCGTTTCGACGCGATCGACAGAAAGGGACTCGAAGCCATCGTCACGACCCTGCTGGCGTCCCTCGCATGACACTCAAGGTGCTGGTTGTTGGCGGCGCCGGCTACATCGGCTCGCATATGGTCAAGCGGCTTGGCGCGGCCGGCGTCGACGTGGTCACGCTCGACAACCTGGCTAGCGGCCATCGGGATGCCGTCAGCTGCGGTGAATTCATCCACGGCGACATGGCCGACGCCACCTTGCTGGAACGCATCTTCTCGGCACGCTCTTTTGATGCGGTGATGCACTTTGCCTCGCACATCGAGGTCGGCGAGTCGGTCAAGCTGCCGGCGAAGTACTACCGCAACAACGTCGCCAACACCCTGACGCTGCTGGACGCGATGCTGGCAGCGAGGATCGACAAGCTCATCTTTTCTTCGACTGCGGCGATTTTCGGATCACCCGATTACACGCCCGTCGACGAGCGTCATCCCCGTTTGCCCATCAACCCGTATGGGCGAAGCAAACTCATGGTCGAAAACGTCCTGGGCGACTACGAGAAGGCCTACGGATTGCGGTCGGTTTGTCTGCGCTATTTCAATGCTGCGGGTGCGGACCCTGACGGTGAACTCGGCGAGCGGCACGAACCGGAAAGCCATCTGATCCCGCTGACACTGCAAGCTGCCTCGGGGCGGCGTCCCGCGATCGCACTGTTTGGTACCGATTACGACACGCCCGACGGCACCTGCATCCGCGACTATGTCCACGTCGCAGACCTGTGCGACGCGCACTGGCTTGCCCTGCAGGCGCTGCTCTCGGGTGTACGGAGCGGCGCCTACAACCTGGGCAACGGCTCCGGGTTTTCGGTGCGCGAAGTGATCGACACCGCCCGGCGGGTGACCGGGCGCAACATCAACGTAGTCGAAGAGGCGCGACGCGCGGGCGACCCGGCGAGATTGGTGGCGGATTCTGCGGCGGCGCGGCAAGAACTCGGCTGGCAGCCCCGGTTCGCGAGCCTGGAGACCATCGTCGACCACGCCTGGCGGTTCGAACAACGCAGGCCGCTCTGACGACCTGAAGCCGGGCGCCTTCGGTTCGGGTTGTACGCGCTCTGTCTACGACTACTGCTTCGCGCGGGAAATGTACTCGCCGGTGCGCGTGTCGACCTTGATGATCTCGCCTTCGTTGATGAACAGCGGCACGCGGACCACGGCGCCAGTCTCGAGTTTGGCCGGCTTCTGGCCGCCGGTGGCAGTGTCACCGCGCACACCCGGGTCCGTTTCAACGATCTTGGCCTCGATGTGCGGAGGCGGAGTCACGACGAGCGGCACACCGTTCCAAAGCGTGACGATGCAGGTCACGCCGTCCTTCAGCCACTGGGCACCTTCGCCCACGGACTCTTTGCTGGCCGTGTGCTGCTCGAAGCTCTCGGGAACCATGAAGTGGAAGAAGTCGCCGTCCTGGTAGAGGTACTGCATGTCGACGTCCATGACGTCGGCGGCTTCGACCGAATCGCCGGACTTCCAGGTCTTCTCGACCGTTCGGCCGGTCTTGAGGTTGCGCACGCGGACACGGTTGAAGGCCTGGCCCTTGCCCGGCTTCACCATCTCGTTCTCGACGATGACGAACGGGTCACCATCGATGAGGATCTTCAGGCCGGACTTGAATTCGCTGGTGTTGTAGTTCGCCATGTTTTCGTTCCGCTTTGCGTTGGTCCGGCCAGCGGCCCAGAATACCCGGGCCCAAAAGGGCGCGTATGATAACGGCATCCCCAACCTACCGCCACCCGACGCCGAACCGAAGCACCTGGCAGCGGGATTTCGCCGACGCAATCACCGATCCGGCGGAACTCCTGTCCTGTCTCGGCATCGGGCCCGAGTGGCTGCCCGCGGCCCGCGCGGCGTCAGCGCTGTTTCCCCTGCGGGTCACGCGCAGTTTCGTGGCGCGCATGCGTCACGGCGATCCGATGGATCCATTGTTGCGCCAGGTGCTGCCGCTGGGTGAGGAACTCGTCGAAGTCGCCGGGTTCGGCGCCGACCCGGTGCAGGAGTCGACTTTCCGCCGGGCGCCGGGTTTGTTGAAAAAGTATTCGTCCAGGGCTCTGATGGTGACCACCGGCGCCTGCGCCCTCCACTGCCGCTATTGCTTCAGGCGGGAGTTCCCCTACGACGAACAGTCCGGTGAAACCGGACGTTGGGACGACGCGATCGCCGCGCTGGCAGACGACCCGCAGATCACGGAAGTGATTCTGAGCGGCGGCGATCCTTTGTCACTCGGAAACCCGCGCCTCGGAGCTCTGTCACAGGCCCTTGGGCGGGTTCCGCAATTGGAATCGTTGCGAATCCACACCCGCAACGCCATCGTCCTGCCTTCACGCATCGACAGCGGTTTTGTCGAATGGCTCCACAGCCTGCCGTGGAGAGTGACCATCGTGCTGCATGTCAATCATCCCAACGAACTTCGGGACGACGCCCTCGACGCGCTCGCAAAGTTGCGCGGCAGCGGCGCGCTGCTGCTCAACCAGACCGTGCTGTTGCGCACGATCAACGACGATGCAAAGACGCTCATCGACCTCTCCCGCACTTTGCATCGCAGCGGCGTGCTGCCGTACTACCTGCACCTTCTGGATCCGGTTCGCGGCAGCGCCCACTGGAAGGTTCCCGAACAAACAGGCGTATCGCTGATCGACGCGATGGCGCGAGAACTGCCCGGCTATCTCGTACCGAAGCTGGTGCGGGAGATCGCCGGATCCGATGCAAAAACGGTCGTTGCGTCGGGCATTACGCGCCAGCACCATGAATAGGACCGTCGCATCTCCACTCCGGGTGGTCTTGCAGAAGTTCTTTGACCAGTCTTTTTTCATCGGGAATACGCACGCTAGATCGCCTCACGGAGCGGCAGTCGATGCTCGTTGAACTAAAAGGAGCAGAGTTTTCGAACGTGGGCGCTGCGATGATGTGCTTTGCCGTCATGCAAAGGCTGGCGCTGATCGTCCCGGATGCAAAATTCGCCCTGAGCCCTGGACCCCATTGCAGTTTCAAGGAGATTGCCGGGTTACCCGCTTGGCAGCGCTTCAGAACGCAACGCTTCGCTGCTTTTTCGGAAAGCGTAATGACTTGTGCCCCGCGAAAACTGCGTACGCTCACCAGGCGGTACGGCGTCGTTTTCGGCGATGAAATCGACGGAGTAGTCGATGTTTCGGGTTACGCCTACGGCAAGCCATGGAGCAATCAACGTCGGGACGAAACAGCTGCCGACATAGAAAGACTTGACCGAAGAGGAAAGCCATACGTCTTCTTGCCGCAAGCCTTCGGAAGTTTTGACAACTCAGATCGATCTACCCGCGTCTTTCGTCGTGCCCTCGCGCGTTCGAGACTTATCTATGCGCGCGACACCATCTCTCTGGGAAATGTTCGTTCGCTGCTCGGAGAGTTGCCTGCAAATCTCCGGCTGTGCCCAGACTTCACGATGGAGTTTCCTCTAGCTGGCAGCAAGGCGTCGCGACAGAACTTGCCGAATTACGATGTCATCGTTGTCCCGAATACAAAACTTTTGTCAG
>JBIKVA010000218.1:0-4586 GCA_044357085.1 Steroidobacteraceae bacterium
AGTTGAGTGCATGGCTGACCGAGCGCCAGTAACCGACGTCGATGCCGATCTCTTCGCGGTTGTAGTTCACCGCAACGTTGGGCACGTCGTAGGGATAGTTGGCCGCGGCTTCGATTGCGAACGGATCGACGATGGTTTCGACCACGGCCGGGAACATGCGCGCAGTGATCGACGGGCCGGTGAGGTCGAGTTTCCAGGCGACGAGCTTGCCGTCGGCATCGAGTGCGGCCGAGACCTCGTCGTGGGCAGGTGGTCGATAGGCGTCGTGGGTCGTGTCTTCCTCCCGGCTCCAGATCACCTTCACCGGCTTGCCGACCGCCTTGGAGGCGAGGATGGCAGCAGGAATGAAGTCGACTTCGAGACGGCGCCCGAACCCACCGCCAAGCAACGTGGTGTGGATCCTGACCTGCTCGGGCTTGAGGCCAGCCACCGCTGCCGCCGTGCCCTGCGCCACGGTCTGGGTCTGGGTGGGAGCGTAGAGGTCGAGCCCGTCGGCCCGCGCATCGGCCGTGCAGCACTGCGGCTCCAGGGTGGCGTGGGCCAGCATCGGCAATTCGTAGGTGGCACGCACGACCTTGGCCGCGCCCTCGATGGCTGCGCCGGCATCACCGTCCTTGCGGACTTCGCGGCCCGGGCGCCGGGCGGCGGTACGCAGCCGCGAGCGGATCGCCGCACTCGAGAGAGCGGCGTTGGCACCGGGGTCCCAGGTGATCTTCACGGCCTCGAGAGCCTTGCGTGCCTGCCAGTAGTGATCGGCGACGACGACCACACCGTTGCCGGTGCCGACGACTTTTTTGACGCCCGGCATGGCCTCGGCGGCGGTGGCATCGAAAGCCCCGAGCTTGCCGCCGAGCGTCGGGCACTGGGCGATGGCGCCATGCAGCATCCCGGGCAGCTTGACGTCGATGCCGTACACGGCCGAGCCGTCGATTTTCGACGGAGTATCGAGCCGCCTGGCCGGTTTGCCGACGAGGGTGAACTCGCTCGGCGGCTTGAGCGTGACCTGCTCCGGCACCGGCAGCTTTGCGGCGGTCTCGGCGAGCGCGCCGAACGTGAGTCGTTCGCTGCCGTGGACGACGGCACCGTCGGCGACCTTGAGCGCCGCCGGTTCGACTCCCCAGTGGGTCGCCGCCGCCTGCATGAGCATGGCGCGGGCCTGGGCGCCGGCCTTGCGCAACTTCTCCCAGCAGTCGCGCACGCTGGTGCTGCCGCCGGTGATTTGCGCGCCGAGGAGCGCATTCACGTACACCGCACCCACGGGCGCGGCCTCGACGCGGATCTTGTCGAGCGCGAGGCCGAGTTCTTCCGCGAGTAACTGGGTGAGGGCGGTGTACACGCCCTGACCCATCTCCGACTTGTCGACGAGCACGGTGATGGTGTCGTCGCCGGCGATCCGCAGCCATGCCACCGGCTGTCCGCCGGAGCTGCCGAGCGCTGCGGGCTTGCTGCAACCGCCGAGACCGATGCCAAGCAGCAGGCCACCGCCTGCGAGCGCGGAAACCTTGAGGAAGTCGCGGCGTGAGGCGGCCGCGGTCGCTGTCGCGTCTGCGTTCATGGTCAGCCCTCCTGCTTCTGCATTTCGGCGGCGCGGTGCACGGCCTTGCGAATGCGGTTGTAGGTCCCGCAACGGCAGATGTTGCCGGCCATGGCGGCATCGATGTCGGCGTCGGTGGGTGACGGGTTCTGCGCGAGGAGCGCCGCGGCGGACATCAGCTGCCCGGACTGGCAATAGCCGCATTGCGGCACGTCGAGTTCGAGCCAGGCTTTCTGCACCACATGTGAGCGGTCCGGCGACAGACCCTCGACGGTGGTGATGCGACGCTCGCCCACGTCGGCCAGTGTCGCCTGGCAGGAGCGCGCCGGCTGGCCGTCGATGTGCACCGTGCAGGCGCCGCACAGCGCCGCCCCGCAGCCGAACTTCGTGCCGGTGAGTCCGAGATGGTCGCGCAGCACCCACAGCAGCGGCGTGTCCGGCGCGGCATCCGTCTGCATGACATTGCCGTTGACGTTGATCGAAGTCATCGGTGCTTCCTCCTGTCCGAGTCCCAGTCGCCCGTCAAGGGACATTAGCGCGAAATCCGGGCGGGAAGAAGAAGGGCTTAAAGCCTTCGACAACTCAGCCGATAAACCGAGTCACCTAAAGTAACTTCTCAAGTAATTGCCCGCTCAGCAGCCATGAAATTCGCTCCTCTCGCCTCGGTCAGGCATCGCGTCGCCCTCGGTCAACGCCTGCCGTTCAATGTCTACGCTGCGGACGGCTCGCTGCTGCTCGCCAGAGGGCTGACCGTCGACTCGGAGGAGCACCTCTCGGCGCTTATCGACCGCGGTGTCCGCGTCAACCTCGACGAGGTCCTGGACCCGGTCGAAATCGCCCGGCGTGCGCCGGCGGAGCTGTTGCCGAAGTTGTGGCAGGACGTCCGCGACAAGATGGTTGCCGTGATGCGCAAGCACGAGGACGGCGACCTGCAGACGCGGCTGCAGCGGGCGACCGTGACGCTGGAGACGCTGGTCAGGCGCGATCCGGACGTCGCCGTGTTCCATCTGCTGAGTGATCACCCGAACGACCGGCGTGAGCTGGGACTGCGGCATGCCGCGCACTCGGCGGTGATCGCCACGCTGATTGCGCATCGGCTCAACTGGTCCGGAGATGACATCGAACGGGCGACCAAGGGCGCCTTGACGATGAACATGTCGATGCTGGAACTGCTCGGGGAGCTTGCCCGGAAGCGCGCCGTAGCTGATGCGGTGCATCGCGACGAGATCCGCAACCACCCGATCCGCAGCCGCCAGATGCTCGAAGCCGCGGGTATCACCGACAGCGTCTGGCTCGGCGCCGTCGAGCAACACCACGAGCAGAGCGATGGCAGCGGATATCCGGCGGGGATGCGCGAGGTATCCGAGCTTGCTTCGCTGCTGCGCTGCGCCGAAGCCTTCGCCTCCGGTGTCGATGACCTCGGCAGCGACGAGCGTCCCACCGTGAATCAGATGATCCGCAAGATCTATATCGACGAGCGCGCCAATGTATACGCCACCGCACTCGTCAAAGAATTGGGCGTCTACCCGCCCGGCTGCTCTGTCACGCTGGCGAACGGCGAGATCGCGCTGGTGGTCCGCCGCGGCGCCACCATCAAGACGCCGCTCGTGGCGGCGATCGCCAACCGCTTCCGCCGTCCGTTCAACACGCCCGTGCGCCGCGATACCTCGAGACCGGGCTTCCGGGTCGTGAGTGCGCTGCCGGCCTGCGATTTTGTTCCCACCCGGGCCCAGGCGCTGATGGCGCTGCAGGCCACTTGACGCCACAACAGGACACCCGACATGTACAGCGCACCACTCGCGGCAGTCAGACACCGGGTAGCCGTAGGCCAACCCTTGCCGTTCGATGTCTATGGCAACGGCGAGCGTGACTTGTTGCTCGCGCGCGGGCGCTTGTTGAACTCGCTCGGCCAGCTGGAGTCGCTCCTGGCGCGCGGCACGACGGCGATCCTCGACGAGTCGCTCGAGCCCGTCGAGGTCGCGCGTCACGTGTCGCGACTCGACTTGCCGCAAGTATGGAAGCAGGCCCGCGATCGGCTCTCCGCATCGCTCGGCGCTCGCCACTCGGAGGACTTCGCCTGCCGCCTCGGGGTGTCGGCGGAGCAGGTGGCGGCGCTCGTGCGGCGCGATCAGGATCTCGCGATCTTCGAGGTGCTCAGCGAACCTCGCCCGGGTGAAGACGCCGAAAGTCTCGGCCCCGGCGTCCTGTACTCGACGCAATGCGCGGTGATGGCGCTGCTGATCGCGCGTGGTCTGCGCTGGTCCGAGAGCGAGATCGAGCTGGCCGCCAAGGTTGCCCTGACGATGAACCTCTCCATCCTGGATCGCCCGGAGCTGACGCAGGGACCGGAGTGGGTGGCGCATCCTGTGCGCAGCCGCGAGCTGCTGGAGCAGGCGGGGGTGACCGACCGGAACTGGTTGCGGGCCGTCGAGCTTCACCACGAGCGCGAGGATGGCAGCGGCTTTCCTGCCGGCAGCACCGAGGTGCCGCGGGTTGCGGCGCTCGTGCGCTGCGCGTCGGCGTTCGTGGCGGGGATCTCCGCGCAAGCTGCCGGCGAGGGTGCCACCACCGATCATGTCGTCCGCGCGGTCTATCAAGCCGAGCGCGGTAACTTGTTTGCCGCAACGCTGGTGCGCGAGGCCGGGCTGTACCCGCCGGGGTGTGCCGTGACCCTCGCCACTGGCGAGACGGCCGTCGTCGTCAAGCGAGGCCGCTCCATACAGGCGCCACTCGTGGCGGTGATGATGAATCGCTTCGATCGTTTCTTTGATAGTCCGATCCCGCGCGATACTTCGGAGCGCGGACTCGGCGTGGTGCGCGCACTGCCGCGCGGCCGCTTCCGGCCGAGTCGCGAGCAGTTGCACATGGCCTTGCAGGGATTCGCACCGGCCGCCTTGCAAGCCGGTTGAGTGTCAACAATGGCTTGCGGGTTTTACCGATTGACATCGTTCATTCGAACTCCTAACGTCCGCCCCGTGCAGACCCGACCCAAGATCGATCGGACGGTTCCGATGTCCGACAGGTCGTCGGGCCGGCGCGGCCATGAGGGGAG
>JBIKVA010000219.1:0-4580 GCA_044357085.1 Steroidobacteraceae bacterium
CCACCGGTGCGATCTGCTCGTAGCCGTCGTCGCAGGCCGCCGGCTTGACCGGGAATCCGAGCGCCGTCCCCGAACGATCGTAGACGTTGCCGTACAGGCAGGCCTGATCGGGGTCGTCACCCCAGGGGTATGCGCTCGCACTGCCGGCGCGCGCGACGTACTCCCACTCGGCTTCGGTCAGCAGCCGGTAGGGCTGGCCACTGATCCGGCGCAGCCAGGCGACGTAGGCCTGCGCATCGTCCCAGCTGATGCAGGCGACCGGTTCGTCATCGCGCGGCGGGCGGCCGTAGCCCGGGTCGCGCCAGCTCAGCGACTCGTCGCGTTCCAGCTTGTTGATACCGCGGCGCAGCACGTTGCAGCCTGCGGGACCTGTACGGCCCGTCGCCTCGACGAACGCGCGGTACTCGGCCTGCGTGACCTCGTAGAGGCCCACCGCGAAAGACTTGCCGACGGTCACCTGCCGCACCGGCCCCTCGTAGCGGCCTTCCTCGCCACCCTCGAAACCCATCGTGAACGAACCTGCCGGCACCACCATCATGGTCGGACAGTCGGTGCATTCCTTGAAGGATGCGCCTGGTTCCAAAGAAATCGCGGTCCCGCTGCCGCAGCAGGCAAGAAGCCACAGCGTCAGTGCCGCCATACGGTTGCAGCCCCGCAAGCTCATGACAGCGACTCCAGCACTTCGAGCGCCGCCCGCTCGCCGGTTTCCATCGCGGCCTCCATGCCAACTTCCAGCCGGCGCGTATGTTCGCCCGCGAAATGCATCTGGTGGTACGGCCGAGCCATCGTCGCCGCCCAGGCGGCACCGCGCCACGGCAGCAGCGCATGGCTGCAACCGCCCTGCAGCGGATCCTGCGCCCAGGAGTGCACGCCGAGGAATTCGAGCTTGCCGCGCGTGCTCGGCCGTACCCGCTCGATGTACTCGATGGCGAGACGGCCGCGCTCGGCTGGCGCGAGTGCATCGACTGCCCGCGACTTGTTGCCGAAAGACAGCGCGCTGATGAGTTCACGCTTGCCGTCGTACTCGAGCTGCTGGCGGATGAGCGAGAACGGTCCGTCGGTCCACATGGAGGCCTCGAGTCCGTCGGCTTCCCAGTAGGGTGCCTTCACCCGCAACCAGACCTGGCTCTGGTTGTTGTAGTGCATGCGACGCACGGCATCGCCCTGCGACCCCGCAAGCGACGGCGTGATGTCGACGTTGCGCAGCGCCGCAAAAGGCAGCGCGGCGATCACGCGCCGCCCCTGCCAGCGGCTGCCGTCGGCGCAGCGCACCTCGCAACCGGCGGGATCGAGGTCGATCTGCACCACCTTGCGCCGCAACTGCAGGGCGTCGCCCAGCTCGGCACCCATGCGGTCGGTGAGCACGGAATTGCCGCCGATGACGTGCGAGGACGTCAGCGCGAAGCGCTCGAACACGTCCTTGCCTTCCATCCCCGGCATGGACGCCACGGCCTTCACGTCGGCGCGGCTACGCGTCGCCTCCTGCAGCATGCGCAGCAGACCGACGTTCTGCAGTCCGGGATTGCCGAGCGTGTGATCGATCAGCCGTTGCGCTGCAGGCGACGCCTGCTGCACCCGCAGCCATTCGGCGAGCGAGACATCGAACTGCGCGGCGCGCGGCGCCAGCCAGTCATCGAGCGCCTCGAACGGACTGCGGCGCTCGACATAGAAGGCATTCAGCCCCTGGGGCGGGACCTCTCGCTCCTTGCCCTCCAGCGGGTTGTGCGGCGAGGCCGCCCAGTCCTTCGCGCCGATGAGCCGGTCGCCGAGCACGAAACTGTAGGGTGCATTGATGTGCGCGCCGGGTCCGAGCTTGACGCCCAGCCGCTGCGCCAGATCGCGCACGCGGGCGTACATCGGACCGATCTGCACCGCACCGAGTTCGATGCGCGAGTCGAGGTGATAGGCCGTTTGCGAGCGGCCGCCCGGACGCGCCGCGGCTTCGAGCACGACGACGCGCAGGCCCTGCTCGCGCAACTGCAGTGCGGCGTTCAGGCCAGCGAAACCGCTGCCGATGATGATCACGTCGGCGCGCACCGGCCTCGCCAGTGCCCGGCCGGGCTGCAGCGCGGTACCGATCATGGCGAGCGAGCCCGCCCCAAGGATTTTTCGTCTGCTGAGTGTCATGCACGTCCCCCCGCAATGCGCGACGCGTCTGCCTTCGTCGCGTTCGCCGTAATCTTATTCGCCGTCGTCGCGCTGCGCCTCGACGTCGCTTTCTTTGACGACGCCGCCACGGTTACCCCAGCTCGATCGCAGGTAGTTGGCGATCTGCGCGACTTCGTCGTCATCGAGGGAGTCGTACAGCGGCTTCATGTCCTTCCAGGCCTTCGGCGGCGTCGGTGTCACCACCTTGGTGCCATAGAGGATGACGTTGATCAACGAATAGGGATCGGGCGCCTGGACCACGGCGCTGCCGGCGAGCGGCGGACCCAGGTCTTCGCCGGGCACGGAGCCCATGCCGGTCGGCAGGTGACAGGTGCCGCAGTGGATGGTGTAGAGCGTCTCGCCAGCACCGCGTTCGCGATCCGAGAGCGACTGCGTGTCGCTGCGTTCGATGGCCGGCAGCGCCTTCAGGTAGGTGGCCATCGCCCGCAAGTCGGCATCGCCGAGATGGCGCGTGCTGTTGGCGATCACTTCGTTCATGGGCCCGAAGGAGCCCGCGCGGTTGCCGTGGCCGGTCTTCAGGTAGGAGGTCATGTCGTCGATCGACCAGGCCTTCAGGCCACTCGAGGCCTGGGTGAGGTTCACCGCGCTCCACTTGCGGACCGCACCACCAGGGATGTGGTCGTAGTACCAGCCGCCCGACATCGACTCGTCGGCCTTTTCGGCGCCGAGCAGGTTGCGCGGAGTGTGGCAGGCGCCGCAGTGGCCGAGGCCCTCGACCAGATAGGCACCGCGGTTCCAGTCGGCCGAACGATCGGCACGCGGCGTGAAGCGCGCCGGTTCGAAGAACAGCGTCTTCCAGATGCCGAGCAGTTCGCGCCGGTCGAAGGGGAAGCGCATCTGGTTGTCGGGTGCGCGGTAACCCGAAGCCGGTACGGTCTTGAAGAACGCGTACAGGGCCTGCAGGTCGGCGTCATCCAGTCGCGTGAAAGCCGTGTAGGGGAAGGCCGGATAGAGGTGCTCGCCCTGCGCATCGACGCCCTCGCGCATCGCCCGCACGAACTGCTGCAGCGTCCAGCCGCCGATGCCGGCGCGCGGGTCAGCGGTGATGTTGGTCGAGTAGATGACGCCGAAATCGGTGGTGAACGGCAGACCACCCTCGTAGGGCCGGCCACCAGGACGGGTGTGACAGGTCTGGCAATTGCCGGCGAGTGCAAGGTAGCGGCCGCGTTCCAACTGCGGATTCGCCGCAGCGGGCGGGCTGCCGGCTGCCGGGGCGGCGTCGGCAGCGGTGGCCGCGGAATCGAAGACCGACGACCACAGCAGCCCCGCAACGACCGCCAGGGACAGCATCGGCACGGCGACGCGCCGAAAGTTCGCGGGGTTGGTCCCCGTTAGCGTTTTGCCAAACAACTCGCTCTCCCCCAACCGCTGCGGATATCGACCCATTCTAGGTCGGTGCCCGCGGGGCGGCGGACGCTCGGTGTGCGTGTCCACTCCGTAAACCGGTGCCCGTGCCAGCGCACGGCGGAGCAGGTACTCGCGGCTACACTCGAGCCTCGTCGGCCAGGCGGCCGAAATTTTTTGGGAGGGGTGATCCATGTTCAGTAAATTCTTGCGCACGTTGTCGCTCGCGGGTGTGCTGCTGGCCGCCGGCCAGGTCGCTGCCGCGTCGCTGGCGGGCGAGATCCGCCGGGGTCAAGACGTAGCCGTCGTGCCGATGGCCGAGTGGGAGATCGTGCAGACGGGCCGCGGCGAACAGACGGGCTCGCGGATACTGATCGCAGCCGGCAACGACGAACTCGCCCGCGCACCGGCGAACGCGGCACGCTACGGTTCGCAGACCTTCACCTTCCCGAGCGGCACGATCCGCGTGCTGCGCTTCACCAAGGCGGGCGGCGGCGTGCTGCACCAGATCACCTCGGAGACGCAGCTCTACGTCGTCTCGGGTTCCGCGTCCGTCGATGTCGCCGGCGTGCGTACCGAACTCGGCGCCGGTGACGTGGTGAACCTGCCTTCCGGCGTGCTGCGCAGCCTGCCCGGACGCATCGAGGACACCACGGTGCTGGCCTACAACATCAAACCCACCGTGAAGGACGCCCGCGCCAGCGTGATCCGCGGCAAGGACAATCCGCCGGCGGTCATCGAGGCGGGCGAGAAAGCCGGCCAGGGCGGCGCCAAGGTGGCGGTGCAGCGCTACGTCTACGACGGCAACTCCATCCGCGTGGCCCAGTTGTCGGGTCCCGGCAAGAACTCGACCGCCGTGCCGAAGGTAGATGCCCTGATCTACCTGCTCTCGGGCCGCATGAACCTGCATCTCGGCGACGAAGTCTTCGAAGTGCGCGCGGGCGATGCCTTGCGGGAGCCGGGGGGCATTCCCGTGTACTGGGACATCCTCGAGCCCTCGTCCTTCATCGCCACCAACGGGGTCGCGCCGTGATCAGGATGAAGACCTTCGGCATGGATGCGAACGG
>JBIKVA010000220.1:0-4576 GCA_044357085.1 Steroidobacteraceae bacterium
ACCTCGGGCGGCGTCGTGCGCCCGCGCACGCGTGCTTCCAGCGAACCCGGACTGATCAACACCAGACGCTCGATGCGCTGCGGATGATCGGCGGTGTAGCGCATGGCCACCGTGCCGCCAATCGAGGTTCCGACGATGGTGAAGCGCGCAAGACCCCGCTCATCGACGAACCGCTCGAACAGTTGCTGGATACGCTCCAGCGTATAGTTGCCGCCGGGTTCGGGGCCGGTGAGCCCGTGCGCAGGCAGGTCGATCCGGATCACCCGGTAGCGATCGCGCAGCGCCGCCACCCAGGGTTCCCACATGAACAGACTGGAGTAGTTGGCATGCAGCAGCACCACGACGGGGCCCTGCCCCTCGTCACGGTAGTGCAGGCGCACGCCATCGATGACCACGAAACGCGACGGCGGCGTCGCCCACTTTGCCTCGACTTCACCGGCTGGCACGTCCCGGTAGACGAGTGCCGCCATCAGCAAGCCGATCACCACGATCACGACGAACCCCAGCAGACCCTTGAAGAATCTCCGGACCCAACGATTCATGGTGACTCCCGGCGCTCTGCCCAGCATGATGCGGCAGATATACTCTGCCCGAGTCAGCAATCAAACAGGCGGTCACGCTCTTGACCACATCCAGTTCACCGCCCTCCGGCAGCACCGAATTCCGCCCCGTCTACGCCTGGTTCGTGGTGGCCGTGCTCGCGCTCGCCAACTGCGTATCCTTCATCGACCGACTGATCCTCTCGCTGTTGGTACAGCCGATCAAAGCCGACCTCGGCATCTCCGACACCGCCTTCAGCCTGCTCGCCGGTGCGGCATTCGCGATCTTTTATTGCGGCATGGGGCTGGTCATCGCGCGCTGGGCGGACCGGCACAGCCGCAAGTGGATCATCACCGGCGGCATCACTCTCTGGTGCGGGATGACCGCCCTCTCCGGTCTCGCTCGATCCTATGGGCAACTGTTCCTGTACCGCATCGGCGTTGGCGTCGGCGAAGCCACCTTGTCGCCCTCCGCTTACTCCATGCTCTCCGGCTATTTCCCGCCAAGACGACTCGCGCTCGCGATCGGCCTCTTCAGCGCCGGCGTCACGGCAGGCACGGGCATCGCGTATCTGCTGGGCGGAGCCGTCATCGGCTGGGTCTTCGCCCAGGGCGCAGTCGCCGTGCCCTTGCTGGGCGAACTCTCGGGCTGGCGACTCGTCATGCTGTCCGTCGGCCTGCTCGGTCTGCCGGTCGCAGTGCTGATGCTGCTGGTTCGCGAGCCCCCTCGATCGCCTGGCTTCGCCCGTGCCTCCGTCGCCGATACCTGGAACCACTTCCGAACCCATCTTCCCCGCTACGGCTGGGTGTTTGCCGGCTATGGCGCCACCTCGGTGACCGCCTTCGCGGTGATGACCTGGACGCCGGCGCTCTACCAGAGGCAATACGGCGCGACCATCCCGGAAGCCGCAGCAGTACTCGGCACCGTGGCCCTGCTCGGCGGGCTCATCGGCGCTTTTGCCGGCGGTTGGCTGTCCGACCGACTCGAGACCCGCGGCGACACCGCAGCGAAACTGCGGGTGCTCTGCGGTTGCGGCTTCGGTCTGGTGCTACCCGGCATCATCGCGCCGTTCATGCCGACCATGCACGCGCACGCGGCCGTGATCTTCTTCATGTTTTTCTTTGGTTCGGCGGCGACCGGACCGGCGGGCGCCTACGTGCAGTCGATCAGCCCCGAGCCCATGCGAGCGCAATTCGGCGCCGCCTACCAGCTCGCGCTGGTGCTGGTCGGGGCCACCCTCGGACCCTTCCTCGTCGGCTTCCTGACGGACTTCGTCTTCGGCAACGAGCAGAAGATCGGCCTGTCGCTCTCGCTAACCTCGCTGCTGGCCAGCCCGCTGGCCGCCTGGCTGCTCTGGCGGGCGTTCAGGGAAACGCGTGCACGGCCTTCAACTGCGAGTAGCTGAGCAACTCCTCCAGACACTCCTCGCCGCCCAGACCGCTGTCCTTCCAGCCGCCGAAGGGTGTGCCGACATAATGCTGGCCGGCCATGTTGATCCACACGGTACCTGCCTCCAGCGACCGCATCATGCGCAGTGCGCGCGGCAGATCGCGGGTCCAGATCGCGGCAGTCAGGCCGTAGTCGGTGCCGTTCGCCAACGCCACGGCTTCCTCCTCGCTGCCAAAGCGCAGCGCACAGACCACCGGCCCGAAGATTTCCTCGCGCGCGATCCGCATGCTCGGCTGCACGTCGGCGAACAGGGTCGGTGCGACCCAGTAGCCGCGTGCGAAGGCCTCACCTTGCGGTCGTCCCCCGCCGGTGACGAGCCTCGCACCCTCCGCGTGGGCCGAAGCGATGAACTCCGTCACCCGCGCGTACTGGCGCGCCGAGTTGACGGGACCCATTTCCGAACGGGGATCCAGCGGGCTACCCAGCCGCAGCGCAGCCATCCGCGCCGCAACACGCTCGACGATCACGTCATGGACAGATTCGTGCAGCAGCAGCCGGCTGGTCGACCCGCAGGACTGACCCGCCCAGGAGAAATTCATGCCTGCCACCGCCATCTCGACCACCCGGTCCAGATCGGCGTCGGGAAACACGATGAAGGGATTCTTGCCGCCGAGCTCCAGCGTGACGTGCCTGACGGCCGTCGCCGCTGCGGCGCGCTGTATCGCGAGCCCTGTCGCCACCGAACCCGTGAAGCCGATGCGCCGAACCAGAGGATGTCGCACCAACGCATCGCCGGCCGGCAGCCCGTGCCCATGCACGATGTTGACGAGACCGCGCGGCAACGTTTCCCGACAGATTTCGCCCAGCAGCGCACCGCTCAGCGGACTCGTTTCGGGAGTCTTGACCACTACGGCATTACCCGCCATCAGCGGTGCCGCGAGGTGCGCCGCGGCGAACATGAACGGGTGATTGAACGGCACGATGCGCGCCACCACGCCGTAGGGCTCGCGCAGCGTGAAGTGCAAACCGTTCGCCGAAGCCGGCACGGTCTCGCCCTTCAGCTCGGAACCGAGTCCCGCAAAGTATTCCAGGTAACCTGCCGCGATCTGCACGTCGGCCTGCAGCTTGCCGATGGTGTTACCCGTGTCCCGGGCCTCGAGCTCGAGGATCTCCGTGCCGCGCCGCCTGATCGCGGCCGCGAGGGCACGCAACACGGCAGCGCGCTCCCAGACTGATCGTGCACGCCAGGCAGGCTGCGCAGTCGCTGCAGCCGTGACCGCGCGCTCGACGTCGCCTGCCGTCGCGGCAGGCACGCGGCCGGTGGGCGCCAGCGTGGCAGGGTCCTCCGACTCTATCCATCCGCCGGCTCTGCCACCTTCGCCGGCGGTGAGTTCGCCGTCGATCAGCATCAGCCCCTCGCGGAACGACGCCGAATGCTGCGCATCCGGCGAGCGCCCCGGCGCTCCCGCGTCCCGATCCGTGTTCACGGCGCGGGTTCCACGACGAGGTGCTTGCGCCGCGTGGCCGGCGCCTCGACGACCTGCGTGATGCCCGATGGCCAGATGATCTCGATGCGATCGACCGTCTTGCGTGTGCCCAGCCCGAACGTCATCACCGGATCGTTGGTGGAGTTGTAGCCGTGCGCGCTCTGCAACTCGTGGTACTGGACGAGGTCTCCGGCAACGACCTTGATCCGGGCGCCGAGGCCATCGCGATTGCTGCGAGTGCCCTGCAACTGCACCTTGATCCAGCCGTTGGCATTGCCGCGGTTGACGAACAACCGGTTCTGCCCCGCGATCGGGCTGACCTGTTTGCCCAGCGCGTAGTAGGTGCGATTCGTCACGAAGAGATCGACGAACCCGTCGTCGTTGATATCCGCTGCACCCGCGCCCGAGCCTATGCCAAGCCCCTCTGCGCCTGAGCCACGCGTGACCTCGACGAAACTGCCGTCACCACGATTGCGCAGCAGCGTGTTTTCCGCCTGCTCCCAGGCAATGTAGAACTGCACGAACGGCGGAAAACCGGCGATGACGTCGTTGATGAGCACGTTCGACGGGCCGCCGTTGTTGAGATAGAGATCGACGTGTCCGTCGTTGTCGAAGTCGGCGGCAACACAACCGCGCGTGCCGCGGATCACCCCTGCGCCCGAGCGCGAGGTGACGTCCTCGAAGGACAGGACTCCGCTCTCGACCAGGCGGTTGGCCAGCATGCGCCCGGCCTGATCCGCCGTGGGCAGGAAGACATCCATGTCACCGTCGTGATCGAAATCCGCCGTACAGGCGCCTTGCGCATAGCCCGGGTTCAGCAGCGGCAGCGCGTTGGGCGGCCGCCGCGCGCGGGTGATGTCCTCGAAACGACCATCGCCGCGGTTGCGCAGCAGCAACTTCGCGTCACGCTCGTTGGTGATCAGCAGATCGACCCAGCCGTCACGGTCGAAATCGACCCACGTGGGCGAACCCTGCGCGTTGGAATCCTTGAGCTTGGCTTGCACCGCAACACCGGACTCGGCCGTGACGTCGATGAAGCGCCAGTTGCCGTCGTTGCGAAACAGTGCATTCTCGATGTCGCCGTCGGTGTTCTTCCAGAAAAGGTCAAGATCACCGTCACGATCGTAATCCGCACAGCCCACTCCCCCTGCGGTGTCGCC
>JBIKVA010000221.1:0-4575 GCA_044357085.1 Steroidobacteraceae bacterium
AACGGCCACATGCGGGTCGATTCCGGCGCGGTCGGCGCACGCACCGACCAGTCGCTCAAATGCCTGCTGGCGGGGACCGAGGCGGAGGCCGACGCCCGTCCGCAACTCGAGATCCACACCGATGCGGTGCAAGCGAGCCACGGCGCCACCGTCGGCAAGCTCGATCCGGACATGCTGTTCTACCTGCTGTCGCGCGGCATCCCGCCTGCCGCCGCCGAGTCGCTACTCAAGTGGGCATTCATCAGCGACGTGCTCGCTCACCTGCCCTCGCCGGCGCTGCGCACCCAGGTCGAAGCAGCACTCGAACGACAACTGCCGGGCGCAGCAGCCTCGAGGGTCAGTCAATGAACGCCATGCTGGATACGAATTCGGACGCGGGTACGGGTACGAATCCGGTAGCCGCGCAGGCCTATGACGTAGCGCAGGTGCGCGCCGACTTTCCCATTCTTGCCACCGATGTGCGCGGCAAGCGGCTTGCCTTCCTCGATACGGCCGCGTCGGCACAGCGACCGCTGGCAGTGATCGAGGCCGTCGACCATTACGAGCGCACCAGCCACGCCAACGTCCACCGGGGTGTCTACCAGCTCAGCCAGCGCGCCACCGATGCCTTCGAGGGCGCGCGCGAGCGGGTGCGCCGCTTCCTCAATGCCGCCAGCATCAAGGAAATCGTCTTCACGCGTGGTACCACCGAATCGATCAATCTCGTGGCGCAATCGTGGGGACGGCGACTTGGGCCGGGCGACGAGATCCTGATCACCTGGATGGAGCATCACGCCAACATCGTGCCGTGGCAGATGCTGTGCGAACGCACCGGCGCCGTGCTCAAGGTGGCACCGATCGACCGGCGTGGCGAACTCGATCTCGAGGCCTTCAGGAGCCTGCTGTCACCGCGCACCCGCCTTGCGGCGTTCACCCAGGTGTCGAACGCACTCGGCACCGTGCTGCCAGTGCGCGAGATGATCGCCGCGGCGCGCGCCGCGGGCGCGCTGACACTCGTGGACGGTGCGCAGGCCGTTGCCCACCAGAAGATCGACGTCCGCGCCCTCGACTGCGACTTCTATGTCTTCTCGAGCCACAAGCTCTACGGCCCGACGGGTCTCGGTGTCCTGTGGGCACGCGAGGCCGTGCTGCGCGACATGCCGCCATGGCAGGGCGGCGGCGACATGATCCTGACCGTGAGTTTCGCGAAGACCACCTACAACGACCTGCCCTACCGTTTCGAGGCCGGCACGCCGCACATTTCGGGCGCGGTCGGACTTGCCGCGGCGATCGACTATCTGGAGGCGCTCGGCATTGAACGGGTCCATGCGCACGAGCAGCGCTTGCTGGCACAGGCCACCGCCGCGCTGCAGGCGGTGCCCGGGCTGCGCATCATCGGCGAGGCGGCCCGCAAGGGCGGCGTGATCTCCTTCACCCTCGACGGCGTGCATCCCCACGATCTCGGCACGATCCTCGACAACGAGGGCGTGGCGGTGCGTACGGGCCATCACTGCGCGATGCCGGTCATGGATTTCTTCGATGTCCCGGCGACGGCGCGCGCCTCGTTCGGTTGCTACACCGACGCGGCGGACATCGAACAGTTGCTGCGGGCGCTCGGCCGCGTCCGCGAGGTGTTCGGCTGATGGATCTCAAGGATCTCTATCGCGACGTGATCCTCGATCACAACAAACAGCCGCGGAACTTCGGCCGGCTCGACCCCTGCGACACCTCGGCCGATGGCAACAACCCGCTCTGCGGGGATCGTCTGACGCTCACGCTGCGACTCGATGGCGACCGTGTCAGCGACATCCGCTTCGAAGGCAAGGGCTGCGCGATCTCCACGGCCTCTGCCTCGCTCATGACCGAAGCCGTCAAGGGCAAGGACACGGCCGCGATCGCCCGCCTGCGGTCACTGGTGCACGATGCGCTCACCGCGCACGGCGACGCCGGCGCGCCGCCCGCCGAACTCGGCAAGCTCGCGGCACTCGCCGGAGTTCGCGAGTATCCGGCGCGGGTCAAGTGCGCGAGCCTGTGCTGGCACACGCTGGATGCGGCGCTCGAGCATCGTGCCGGCGGCGCTGCCGCAACTCACGCTGCCAGCGTCTCGACCGAGTGACCTCGCGACCGATCCACAGCCTCTTCAGCCCACAATCCCATGCGCAGCCACGAAAACGAAGTCTTCACACTAAGCCGCAGCACCCAGGCCGTGATGGTGCCCTCGGGCGATGAGATCGAACTCCAGGCCGGACTGTCGGGTTTCATCACCCAGGCGCTCGGCGGGAGTTTCACGCTCTACATCGAGGGCAACCTCTACCGCCTCTCCGGGGAGAACGCCGATGCGATCGGCAAGCAGGTCATCAAGCCGCCCGAGTTGCCTCCCGGCGCCACGGAAGAGGATGTCCGCACCCTTGCATGGAAGCAGATGCGAACCTGCTACGACCCGGAAATCCCCATCGATATCGTTGAACTCGGCCTCGTCTACCAGTGCGAGGTTGCGCCCAACGACGACGGCTCGCGCTGCATCAGCGTCAAGATGACCCTGACCGCGCCCGGCTGCGGCATGGGCGACGTGCTGGTGCAGGATGTCAGGGAGAAGCTCGAGATCATCCCCACGGTCGCCAAGGCCGACGTCGAGTTGGTGTTCGACCCGCCCTGGAACCAGTCGATGATGTCGGAAGCAGCCCGATTGCAGACGGGCATGATGTGACGTCCGCGAGTACCTGGATCGACGTTGGCGACGCAGCGGCCGTCACCGCCGGTGGACGACTCGATGCGGAAGTCGATGGCCACTACGTCGCGGTCGTCGCTGCGGGCGCGAATCTGCATGCCTTCGAAGACCGTTGCACCCACGACGGCGAGTCGCTGGCGGGAGCGGAACTGGAGGCCGACCCGGCCACGCCCTGCGGGGTCGTGGTCTGCCCGCGCCACGGCGCGCGCTTCTGCCTGCGCACGGGCGCAGCCCTGACGCCACCCGCCTACGAGCCCATCAAGATATTCAGGGTGCGCAGTCGCGACGGGCGCATCGAAGTCGAGGCCCCTTGAAGCGGGTGACGCTGGTTCGTCACGGCCATGCGGAGCCGCAGGCGGAAGGCGGCGATTTTTTCCGCTCGCTCGACGACCGCGGGCGCGCGGAAGCCGCGCGTTCGGCAGCGGCGATCGCCACGGCCTGCGGGGCCCCCGACCGCATGGCCGCCAGCGCCGCTATGCGCACGCGAGAGACGGCCCTGATCCTGCGCGAGCACTGGGCGTCGATTCCGGCGAGTGCCCTGCCGCTCGTGTTCGAACGCAAGCTCTACCACGCCGACTGGACGGTGTTGCTGCAGACCCTGCAAGACACGGCGTCCTCGATCAACCACCTGCTGCTGGTCGGACACAACCCGGGCATATCCGAACTCGCGCTGCGCTGGTCGAGCGGCTTCGCGGAGCACGCGGTGTTCCGCGGCTTTGCGCCTGCTGGCTGGTGCACTGCAACATTCGACATCGACGACTGGACGGCGCTCAGTTCCCCGGTGGAGGCCCGCTTCGAGCCAACGCCGCCCGGATGAACCCCGCGCGCACGCTGGTGCGCGGGACCCGACGCAGATAGGGCGCGAACCACTCGCGCACATCGCGATCCAGCGCCACGCCGTGCATGTAGTTGTAGAGCGCAGCGTTCAGGGCCTCGCCGAGCGCATCGTGATCGACCCCGATCGGGTCGAAGAAATCGACGTCGTTGCGCGCAAAGCCGGCGAAGGGCTGCGGCCGCAGCGTCACACCATAAGCCGCCGGGTCGCGCCCGACCGGCGAGTGCACCGTGCAGGTGTAGCGATGGAAGAACCCGGACTGGATGCAGCCTTCGACGAAGAGCTGACGGACGTATTCGAGCGAGTCGACGGTCTCGGCAACGGTCTGGGTCGGAAAGCCGTACATCAGATAGGCATGCACCAGGATGCCGGCATCACTGAAGGCCCGGGTGACACGGGCCACCTGCGCCACTGAAACGCCTTTCTTCATCAGTGCCAGCAAGCGGTCGGAAGCGACCTCCAGACCGCCGGTGATCGCGATGCAGCCGCTGCGCGCAAGCAGCTGGCAGACCTCGGACGAAAAAGATTTCTCGAACCGGATGTTTCCCCACCAGGAGATCGTCCGGCCACGACGCAGCAGTTCCTGCGCGAGCGCCTTCAGCGCCTTGGGTGGCGCTGCCTCATCGACGAAGTGGAAGCCGCTTTCGCCGGTTTCGGCCACGATGGTGTCGATCCGGTCCACGAGCAGCGCAGCGTTCACCGTTTCGTAGCGCGAGATGTAATCGAGCGAGACATCGCAGAAGCTGCATTTCTTCCAGTAGCACCCGTGCGCCACCGTGAGCTTGTTCCAGCGTCCGTCCGACCAGAGACGGTGCATGGGGTTGAGCATGTCGAGCACCGACAGGTACCGCCCGAGCGGCAGCCCGTCCCAGGTCGGCGTGCCGACCTCGGCAAACGGCACATCGGGCTCGCCGCAGTCTACGAAACGCACGATACCGTCCGCGGCGTCACGGACGAAGGTACGTACCAGCCGGTCCCGCGGCCGCTCGCCGCGGAAGACCTCGATCAGCGCGAGCAGCGGCCGCTCGCCGTC
>JBIKVA010000222.1:0-4574 GCA_044357085.1 Steroidobacteraceae bacterium
AGCAGTATCACATAAGCGCCCGGACATCGAACGGGAGAAGTTGCAGCGCCGGCGCACCGCGATGGACGAGGCGCTGCCCGACGCTTGCGTCGGCGGTTACCGGCGTCTGATCGGCTCCCTCGAAACACCAGACCCCGATGATCGGCATGTGCTGGCCGTTGCCATCCGGGCGCGCGCGCAAGTCATCGTTACCTTCAACGAAAAGCATTTTCCCGCAGATCTGCTGTCGGAGTTCGATCTCTCTACACAACACCCGGACACGTTCCTCCGCCACCTTATCGACCTTGCGCCCACTGTCGTTCGTACTCGTCTGGAAAATGCGGCCAGCGCGCTCAAGCGCCCCCCGATGACAATCGAGGAATACATCACGATGATCGAACGTCAGTCGCTGCCAGAGTCCGCCGCTGCGCTACGGGAACTGTTTGGTTCGGAGTGAGCGACAGGCCCCCTCGAGACTGGCTTGCGGGAGCGCCCGCTGGATGCAACGAAAGTGCTTGACTAGATTGGTGGGTCCTGCGCGATTCGAACGCGCGACCAACTGGTTAAAAGCCAGCTGCTCTACCGGCTGAGCTAAGGACCCGTGCCGTGTGCGAGGGCGCGGATTCTACACGTACCGGGTCGGATCGGGCACGCCCGCGGCGGCAAATCCTTCCCGGCGCAACCGACAACTGTCACAGCGGCCACAGGCCCTGCCCTCGGTATCGGCCTGGTAGCAGGAGACGGTCAAGGAATAGTCGATCCCGAGCCGCACGCCCTCGCGGATGATCCCGGCCTTGGACAGCCCGATCAGCGGTGTCTCGATACGGACCGGATTTCCCTCGACCCCGGCGCGGGTCCCGAGCCGCGCCACCTCCGCGAAGGCTGCGATGAACTCGGGTCGGCAGTCGGGGTAGCCCGAGTAATCGACGGCATTGACGCCGATGTACAGGGACCCGGCGTCGAGCACCTCCGCCCAACCGAGCGCGAGTGCCAGCATCAGGGTGTTGCGAGCCGGAACGTAGGTCACCGGAATGCCCTCTACCGGCACGGTCGGCACCGCCAGCGCGGGGTCGGTGAGTGCCGAGCCGCCGATACCGGCAAGATCGACGCCCATCACCCGATGCTCGCGGGCACCGAGAACGCCGGCCAGACGCGACGCTGCCGCAAGCTCGGAGGAATGACGCTGGCCGTAATGCACCGACAATGCCCAGACCTCGTGACCGCGCTCGCGGGCGAGCGCGAGCACGGTGGCGGAGTCGAGCCCGCCCGACAGCAGCACCACTGCGCGCGATCGACCGGGTTGCCTGCTCGCCTCGACCGCGCTCATTTGCCGGGTACATCTCCCCAAAGATACTTGTGCAACTGGATCTGGAAGCGCACCGGGAGGCGGTCCTCGAGTATCCAGTCGGCAAGCTCGCGCGCCGGCAACTGCGCATGGCTGGGCGAGAAGAGCACGGAGCAGCGTTCGGCCAGCCGCCGCTCGCGCAACTGCCCGCGACTCCACTCGTAGTCGGCACGATCGGCGATGACGAACTTGACGAGATCGCTTGCGGCGAGCCGCTCCAGTTCGTCATAGCGATTGCGCGCTTCCTCGCCCGAGGCGGGCGTCTTGACATCGACCACCTTGACGACACGAGGATCGACCCGCTCGAGCGGCATGGCGCCGCTGGTCTCCAGCGAGACGCGGTATCCGGCGTCGCAGAGCGCAGTCATCAGTTCGAACACGGCCGGCTGCGCGAGCGGTTCTCCGCCCGTCACGCAAACGTGCGTCGCTTCGAGTTCACGTACCCGTGCGAGCACGTCCGGCAGCAACCACCACTGCCCGCCATGGAACGCGTATGCCGTATCGCAATATCTGCAGCGCAGCGGACAGCCGGTGAGACGCACGAAGACCGTCGGTATGCCGACGGAGTCCGCCTCGCCCTGCAGCGAACGGAAGACTTCCGTGAGCTTCAGTCGCGTCGCGCTAGCCATCGAGGATCAGCGCAGGCGCTGCAACTGCTCGCGGGCAAGCCGGACGGCGTCGTTCTGGGGGTAGCGCTTCAACACTTGTTCGAAGCTCGCGCGTGCGGCATCGGTACGACCGAGCTCGACCTCGCAGAGACCTTTCTTCAGCAGGGCGTCGGGAGCCTTGGCGGAATCCGGCGAATCCGCGCCCACTGCAGCGAAGGCATCGACAGCCTTGGCGTAATCGCGGGTGACGAAATAAGTCTGGCCCAGCCAATAGTGGGCGTTGTCGATCAAGGGGTGTACGGGATGGCGTTCGATGAACGTGCTCATGCCGACAATAGCTTCCGGGTAGCGGCTCGCCTTGAGCGCGTCGAAGGCCCGGCCGTAGAGGACTTCGGGCGTCTCGGCGCTTGCCGGCGTGGCCGCTTGGGCACCGGCAGGCGGCGATGACGCACGCGGCTCGTTGCCCGTGCCCAGCACCGCATCGCCCAAGGCCGAAGCCGCTGCGCCGGCAGCGGAAGCCGAATCGCCAGCAGCAGACAAGCGCGCCTCCAGCGCCGCGAGCCGCTGTTCGAGGCGTGCGATCAAATCCGCGTGCCGTTGACGCAGCGCCTCGAGCTCACGCTGCAGGCGGCCGCGATCTTCCTGCATCACCTCGAGGTCGCCACGCAGCAGCCGCAGATCGGCGGCGAGGGTGTCGACACGCTGCGAAAGTTCGACGAGCGCCTGACCGCGTACCGTCTCCTCGACCTGCCCCATGCGCAACTCGAGGTCGTCGAGTCGGGCACGCGTCGACTGTGCAGCCGCAGGCAGCGCTGCAAGCGCAAACAGCACCAGGGCGACGAGGCGCTTCATGCCGGATCAACCACCGACGTAGACGAGCTCGACGCGGCGGTTCTTGGCATAGGCCGCTTCGTCCTCGCCGGCCGCCGAAGGTCGCTCTTCGCCATAGCTCACGGTCGACAGGCGCGCATCCGCGACGCCCTGCAGTCCGAGTGCACGCCGCACCGCCTGCGCCCGCCGCTCGCCGAGGCCGATGTTGTATTCGCGGGTGCCGCGCTCGTCGGTGTGACCTTCGAGTCGAACTTGCACGCCGGGCTTGCCCGCCATGAAGCGCGCATGGGCCGCGAGCAGGGCCTGGTCTTCGGCACCGATGGCATCGCTGTCGAAGGCGAAGTAGATGACTGTTCGACCCGCGAGTTCGGGCGGCAGCACGACATTGCTCTCGCCCGCATCACCCACCTCTCCGGCCGAGACGGCTCCTGCCGAGTCGTCAGGCTGCGGGATCGCCGCCGCCTCGGACTTCGGCGCCACGCCGCCCGCGGTCGCATCGCTCGCCGGTGGTGGCGCGGACTTGCAGGCGGCCAGAAGACCGAGGATCAGGATGGCGGCAATGGCGTGTCTCATGTCTCGCAAACTCCGAAGAATGACGTTGGATTATCGCATGTCATACGCAGGCGAGGTCAGGGCAGGAAGGGTCCCCATGCCGGTTCCCGGACTTCGCCGCGGTCTGCCTTGAGGCTCTGCTGGATGAGTCCGTCGGCACTCACCGTGGCGAGCACGCCCTGCCCGCGCACGCGTGCGGCGTGGATCAGGGTGCCGCCATCCGGAGAGAATCCCGGGGACTCGTCCTGCGAGCCTTTGGACAGCACGCGCACCGTGCCGTTCCCGAGATCCTGCACGGCCACCCGATATGCTCCGTCCTCGCGCGTGATGAACGCGAGCAAGCGCCCGTCGGGACTCACTCGCGGCCTCGCGTTGTAGGCGCCGACGTAAGTGACCCGCTGCGCGCGTACGCTGGCCCCAGCACCGGCACCAGCAGCAATGTCGACGCGATAAACCTGGGGTCCGCCGGCGCGATCCGAGGTGAAGTAGAGTTGTCCGCCATCGGGCGACCAGGCGGGCTCGGTATCGATCGCAGGATGATCGGTGATGCGCGTGAGTTCGCCGCTCTCCAACTCGAGCACGTGCACCTCGAGATTGCCGCCCGCGGAGGACAAGGTCAGCGCGAGCTTGCGACCGTCCGGCGACCAGGACGGTGCATTGTTGACGCCAGCCCGCCCTGACACCCGTCGACGCTCGGCCGTGCGCACCTTCTGCAGATAGATTGCCGCGGTACGGGTCTCGAACGACACGTAAGCCAGCCACTCGCCATCCGGAGACCACGCGGGTGACATGAGCGGCAACCGTGACTGCAGGATGACCTTGGCGTTCTCGCCGTCGGCGTCGGCGACGATCAGCTGATAGCGCTGCGACGGTGGCTGCCCGTCCACCGAGACATAGGCGATGCGGGTCGCAAAGGCGCTGCGTGCGCCGATGATCTTCTGATACACCCGGTCACTGATGCGATGCGCCGCGTTGCGCCAGGCCGCGGGTGCAGCGACCACGCGCTCGACGAGCAGACGCTGGCCGGTGAGCAGGTTGGTGAGTTCGAAGTCGAGTGTGGTGCGACCATCGGTGCCGACGCTGGCGCGACCGGCGAGCAGATAATCCGCAGCAGTGCGCGGACCGACGGCGAACCGGCCGCTGCGGCCGAGATCCTGCCGGACGACCTCCGCGGACGTACGGGAATCATCGGCAAAATCTTCGATGGCGATCGGGATGGGTGCCGTCACACCGGAGGTGATATCCACCTGCAACTGGGC
>JBIKVA010000223.1:0-4559 GCA_044357085.1 Steroidobacteraceae bacterium
CACCGATCCGCCGCAGCGGTGCCGGGCGTGCGAACGGACGGAACACCAGCCCGCGGGGTGCGGCATGTCCACCGCGTGCGGCGAGTTCCGGCATCAGCGTGAGCCCCGCTCCCGCGGCCACCATCTGCCGCAGCGTCTCGATGCTGGTGGCGCGGAAGTCCTGCTTCTCGTGGATGTCGATGCGGTTGCAGACATCGAGCGCCTGGTCGCGCAGGCAGTGCCCGTCCTCGAGCAGCAGCAACGTCGTGCCGTTGAGGTCCTCGATCTTGAGTTGCTTGCGCGCCGCAAGCGCGTGACTGGCAGGCAGCGCGACTACGAAAGGCTCGTCGTAAAGGGGTTTCGATGCCAGTCCGTCCATATCGACGGGCAGCGCGAGCACACCCATGTCGATATCGCCGGCGCGCAGCCGCTCCAGCATCGTCGCCGTCTGGTACTCGTAGAGCATCAGTTCCAGGCGCGGCAGTTCGCGACGCAGTTTGGGCGCCACCACCGGCAGCAGATAGGGGCCTATGGTGGGCAGGAAGGCGACCCGCAGCCGACCGGCGAGCGGCTCGCGGTGCGCCTGTGCGATGGCGACCACGTCGTCGCTGGCCTCGACGATGCGTCGTGCCCGCGCGACGATCTCGACCCCGGCCGGGGTGAGCAGCGCCTTGCGCGGTTGTCGCTCGACGAGCGGCACGCCGAGGTATTCCTCGAGCTTCTTGAGTTGCGCGGACAAGGTCGGCTGGCTGACGAAGCAGCGCTCCGCCGCCCGTCCGAAGTGGCCGGTGTCGGCCACGGCGAGAAGGTAGCGCAGGTCCTTGAGCTTGATGTCGGCCACCGCTGGACGCTCCTTGTCGCGGCATTGGAACAACCATCGACGTCGATAAAGGACGTCTATCGAAATCATCACATCAATCGATTGGATTGTCGAGCCGTCCGCCCGCAGCATGCACGCCTCGAATCCATCCCCCAGCAGGAGTCAAAGACATGATCGGCATCGGCAAGCAGTTTCCGCGTTTCTCGCTCACCGGCGTGGTGAGCAACGATATCAAGACGGCGTTTCAGCCGTTCACGAACGACAGCACTCCGGGCAAGTGGCAGATCGTCTTCTTCTGGCCGAAGGACTTCACCTTCGTGTGCCCGACCGAGATCGCCGCCTTCGGCAAGCTCAACAAGGAATTCGCGGCGCGTGACGCGCAGGTCTACGGCGTCAGCACCGACAGCGAGTTCGTGCACCTCGCCTGGCGCAGCAGCAAGTCCGAACTCAAGGACCTGCCGTTCCCGATGCTCGCCGACATCAAGCGCGAGCTGTCCGCCGCGCTCGGCATCATCGACGAAGAGGCCGGCGTCGCGCAGCGCGCGACCTACATCGTCGACCCGCAGGGTGTCATCCGTTTCGTCTATGTCACCGATCTGAACGTCGGTCGTTCGCCCGAGGAAGTGCTGCGCGTGCTCGACGCGCTGCAGACCGACGAGCTCTGCCCCTGCAACTGGCAGAAGGGCGAAGACACGCTGAAGGCGGCCTGAACATGAGCGACCTCGAACGTCTGCGCGATTCCATCCCCGACTACGCCCGCGACCTGAGGCTGAACCTCGGCTCCGTGCTCACTGTGCAGGGCGCGCCGGGACTCACGCCGCGGCAGGTGTGGGGAACGGCGGTCGCGAGCGCCATCGCCTCGCGGCACCTGCCGCTCGCGCAGGCGATCGAGGCCGCGGCACGCGCCGAACTCGACGAGGCGGGCATCAACGGCGCCAGGGCCGCGGCGGCGATCATGGGCATGAACAATGTCTACTACCGCTTTGTGCACCTCGTCGGCGATGCGGAGTACCAGTCGATGCCGGCCCGGCTGCGCATGAACATCATGGCGAATCCCGGCATCGACAAGCTGGACTTCGAGCTGTACTCGCTCGCGGTCTCGGCGGTCAACGGCTGCGGCTTGTGCATCGAGTCGCACGAGAAACTGCTGCGCAAGCACGAAGTCGGGCGCGAGGCGATCCAGAGTGCGGTGCGGATCGCCGCCGTGATCCACGCCGTGGCGCGGGTGCTGGAGCAGCAGTCGGCGGTGGCGGGGGTGGATATCGCCGCTTGAGCCCGACCTGTTGACCCCGTCTCTCCGTAAAACGACTGGCGGGCTGCTATCCTGAATCTCGTCGACCTCCCCCCCGATCCAGGAGCAGCCCGCCATGTCCACCAAACCCGAGAAGACCGCGTTCGTCGTGATCTGCCGCGATGGCCCTAACGGGGCGGCCGTGCGCGCTGCCTACACGGCTGCGCATCTCGCTTACATCGAGACGGTCATGGAAGAGCTGAACGTGGCCGGGCCGCTGTTCGACAACGGCGGCGACGCGCCGGTCGGCAGCCTTTACTGTCTGCACACCCGCAGCCTCGCGCGGGCACAGGAAATCATCGGCAACGATCCCTACGTGAAGCACGGCGCCTTCGCCTCGGTCGAGTATTTCCCTCACGTGCCGGCGGCAGGGCGCTACATCGGCGGCAAGATCTGGTGACCCGTCGTTCTGGATCCGCCCCCTCGTATATGATCGGGTGCGGGAGGCGGGTCGATGGTGCAGGGCGGTCCTTTCAATGAAATGTTCGCGGACGGCGCTGCCGTCCGCCCGCACTACCTGCCGTACTCGGACTGGCTTGCGACGACGCCACCGGAGCGCATCCGCGAGAAGCTGGCCGAGGCCGACCTGTTGTTTCGGCGCGCCGGCATCACCTTTGCCGTCTATGGTGACGAGACCGGTACCGAGCGGCTGATCCCCTTCGACATCGTGCCGCGCATCATCCCCGCGGCCGAGTGGGATTTCCTGCAGCGCGGCCTGCGCCAGCGCGTGACTGCGCTGAACGCCTTCCTGCACGACGTCTACCACGACCAGGAAATCCTGCGCGCGGGCCGCATTCCCGCGGCGCAGGTGCTGTGCAACGTGCAGTACCGGCCCGAGATGCAGGGTGTCGACGTGCCGATGGATGTCTACGCGCATATCGCGGGCATCGATCTGGTGCGTGCCGGCGCCGGCGAGTACTACGTGCTCGAGGACAACCTGCGGGTGCCGTCGGGCGTGTCCTACATGCTCGAGGACCGCAAGGCGATGATGCGCCTCTTCCCCGAGCTGTTCGCCCGCTACAGCGTCGCTCCGGTCGAGCATTACCCCGACCTGCTGCTCGAGACCTTGCGCAGCGTGGCGCCGGCCGGGGTGCGCGATCCGACCGTGGTGCTGCTCACCCCCGGAGCCTTCAACAGCGCCTACTTCGAGCACGCTTTCCTCGCCCAGCAGATGGGCATCGAACTCGTCGAGGGCCAGGATCTCTTCGTCGACGACGAAATCGTCTACATGCGCACCACGCAGGGGCCGCGACGTGTCGATGTCATCTATCGGCGCATCGATGACGACTTCCTCGATCCGCTCACCTTCCGCGCCGACTCCATGCTCGGCGTGCCGGGTCTGCTCACGGCCTACCGTGCGGGACGGGTCACCATCTCGAACGCCGTCGGCACCGGGATCGCCGACGACAAGTCGACCTATCCCTACGTGCCGGAGATCATCCGCTTCTACCTCGGCGAGGAACCTCTGCTTGCCAACGTGCCGACCTGGATCCTGCGCCGGCCTGCCGACCTCGCGTACGCGCTCGAGCACCTCGACGAACTCGTGGTGAAGGAAGTCCACGGTGCCGGCGGTTACGGCATGCTGATCGGGCCGCGTGCCTCGCGTACCGAGATCGAGGCATTCCGCGAGCGGATCATCGCCGACCCGGCGCGCTATATCGCCCAGCCGACGCTGTCGCTGTCCGCCTGCCCGACCTTCGTGGACAGCGGACTGGCGCCGCGTCACGTCGACCTGCGGCCGTTCGTGCTCTCGGGTCGCGACGTGGTGATGGTCCCCGGCGGCCTCACGCGCGTGGCGCTGCGGGAGGGGTCGCTGGTGGTGAACTCCTCGCAGGGCGGCGGTACCAAGGACACCTGGGTGCTCGCATGCTGAGCCGTACCGCCGACCATCTCTACTGGATGGCCCGCTACACCGAGCGCGCCGAGAATCTCGCGCGCATGCTCGACGTCAACTGCCGCATGACGCTGCTGCGGCAGGAGGAAGAGGTGGTGCGTCACCGCTGGACTTCGACGCTCTCCACGGTCGGCCAGCTCGAGCCCTTCCTCGACGCGCGTGGCGAGGTGACCCAGTCCGCGGCCATCGACTGGATCTGCTTCGAGCACACCAACACCGGCAGCATCGAGCAATGCCTCGACCGCGCGCGCGAGAACGCCCATGCGGTGCGCGGCACGCTGACGTCCGAGACCTGGGAGACCCTGAACTCCACCTGGCTGGAGATCCGCGGCTTCCGGCGCGATGCCGTTTCGGCGCAGGCACTCGCCAATTTCTTCGAGTGGGTGAAGTTCCGTTCGCACCTCGCGCGCGGGGTCATCCAGGGCACCATGCTGCACGACGACGCCCTCGACTTCACCTGGCTCGGCACCTACCTTGAACGCGCCGACAACACCGCACGCATCCTCGATGCACGCTTCGAGATGCTCGCCGCCGAGGCGGCCAACAGCGATGACGCCGCGGATTACTACGAATGG
>JBIKVA010000224.1:0-4528 GCA_044357085.1 Steroidobacteraceae bacterium
ACCGTACCGTCGAAGTCGACTTCGATGTCGATGACTTCGGGCTGCACCGGCGGCGGCGGCGCGTTGGTCGGCCGCGGCATGTCCAGCTTGACGGCGTGCGTCATCACCGGAATGGTGATGATGAACCTGATGAGCAGCACCAGCATGACGTCGATGAGCGGCGTCGTGTTGATGTCACACAACGCGCCGCCCTCGTCACCGCTTCCTACATTCATTCCCATGGATTGAGGCTCCTGGAGTCAGCGCGAACCGCGGATTCCGCGGTCCGGCTCGGTGATGAAACCGACCTTGACCACGCCGCCGCGCTGGATGGAATAGATCACCCGACCGACGTCCTCGAAACGTACGTTCGAGTCACCACGGATGTGGATCTCGGGCTGGGGGTCCCTGACCGCCTCGACCTTGATCATCTCGACAAGCTGATCGCGTGAGGCAATCTGCTCGTTGTTCCAGTAGATGTTGCCCTGCGCATCGATTGCGATCGTGATGTTCTCGGGTTTTGTCTGGGTCGCGATATTCGCCGCTTTCGGCAGCGAAACCTTGACCGTCTTGGTGATCACGGGAATCGTGATCAGAAAGATGATCAGCAACACCAACATGACATCGACGAGCGGCGTCGTGTTGATGGTGGAGTTGAGCTCGCTTTCGCCGCCGCTCGATCCTACGCTCATCGCCATGAATCAATTCCTCGTTGTGCTCCGTTACTGGAGCCGCGCCGGAAAACCGGCGCGGCTCCACCCGGAGGAACCGAACGGACGCTTTACTTCTTCGCCGCCGGAGCAGCCGCAGGGGCGGCTGCCGGAGCCGGCACCGCCACACGCGCACCGCTGACGAGGAAGGCGTGCAGGTCGGACGAGAAGTGGGTCAGTTCCAGAACCAGTTCCTTGTTGCGACGGATGAGCCAGTTGTATCCCATCACCGCCGGCACCGCGACCGCGAGGCCGATGGCCGTCATGATCAGCGCTTCACCGACGGGACCCGCGACCTTGTCGATCGAGGCCTGACCGGAGACACCGATGGCGACAAGGGCGTGGTAGATGCCCCAAACCGTACCGAACAGACCGACGAAGGGAGCGGTCGAGCCAACCGTAGCGAGCCAGGGCAGACCACCCTGAAGCACATTGTTGACGCCATCGATCGAGCGCTGCAGCGACATGGTGACCCACTCGTGCAGGGCGATACGGTCGGTGAGACGGCCTTCGTGATGCTGGGAAGCGCGCAGGCCGTCCTCGGCGATCAGACGGAAGGTGTCGTCCTTGGGCAGGCGGTCGACCGCTTCGCGGATCGAACCGGCAGTCCAGAACTTCTGCTCGGCCAGCTTGGCGGAGGCCATCAGCTTCCGCTGGTCAAGCAGCTTCATGATGATCACGTACCAGGAGGTCAGCGACATGATCACCATGATGATCAGCGTGCCCTTGGCGACGAAATCGCCTTGTTCCCACAGGGCGCCGAGGCCATACGGGTTATCGACGACAGCGGTGGCTACAGTGTTTTCCATGTTTTCCTCAGGGAATGAAACGCTCTACTTGATCTCGAACTTCACGCGGAACGAAACGCAGGATTCATCTTGAGCCTGACCGCCCGACGTGCCGGGCTGGTAGCGCCCGGCGCGTGCGAGCTTGACGGCCCCTTCATCCAGCCGATCGAACCCAGACGAGGTGACGACCGACGGATTGCCGATGAGCTTGCCCTTGGCATCCACGCAAACTTTGACGGTCACAGTGCCCTGCTCCTCGGCGCGCTTGGAGGCAGCCGGGTAGTAGTCTTCGCTCGAGGGCATGCGACCAATCTTGGCAGGAGTACGCGCCACGACCACCGGCGCCGGCGGCGCGGCCGCCGGAGCGGGTTTGTCGGTAACGTTGCTGATGGCGGTGGTGTTGGTTTCCATGGGGATGTCGATGACGACATCGGGCGGCGGCACCTGGACCGGCGGGCGCTCCATCTGCGGCGGCGGCGGCGGCGGCGGTTTGTCCTCCGGCTTGATCTCTTCGATGATGTCGGTCACCAGAGGTGGCGCGACGACTTCGACGACCTTGCGGGCCAGACCCGACACCAGTCCGTATACGAGCAGGAGGTGGAACCCGACGATGAAGGCGAACACCCCCATGCGGCGGGACTGGTTCTGTTGTACGTAGGTCGCCATGTGCTCTCGTGGCAAAAATGCAGTCGAAGCCGCGGAAGGGCTCGGAAACTACCCGGCTTCCCTTTCGCGCGCAACCATCTCTCTGCGACCGCCTTGCATCACGCCGGGCGGATACGCAAAGACCCCACACTCGATCAGACAGACAGCATTGCGGACGTCGAAGCGTCACGCGATACCAAGCCTGCGGAGTGTGCCGGAGAACCTGCTCGTCCGTGCCCACGCAGAGTGCTCGCTTGCGAACTCTCCGCGACATGCAGTCCCTTGCGGGTCCCCCGACCGGCCCCAACTGTAACCGCCCAAGATGACGGATACAACCACAGCCATCGACATCCGATTCAGTCCGTCACCGCGCCTTCGGATGCGCTGCTGACGCTGCGCGCAAATTTCGCCAACACGCCGCGGGTGGCATACGGTTTCGGTGCGCGCCACGCCTTGCGCCGACGACGCAATTCCGCTGCAGCAACGTCCAGTTCTATGCGGCGCTTGACCGTGTCGATCGTGATGCGGTCACCGTTGCGCAACAGCGCGATGGGGCCACCATTCGCAGCCTCGGGCGAGATGTGACCGACTACGAAGCCGTGGCTGCCGCCCGAAAAACGACCGTCGGTGACGAGGGCGACCTTGTCGCCGAGACCGAGCCCCACGATGGCGCCGGTGGGACTCAGCATCTCGCGCATGCCGGGCCCGCCCCGCGGGCCCTCGTAGCGAATGACCACGACATCTCCCGCTTTGACCTTGCCGGCCAAGATGGACTTGGTGGCATTTTCTTCGCCGTCGAACACGCGCGCGCGTCCGGTGAACCTCAAGCCCTCCTTGCCCGTGATCTTTGCCACCGAGCCTTCCGGCGCGAGACTGCCGCGCAGCACGACGAGATGGCTGTCTTTTTTGATCGGCGCGTCGAAGTCGCGGACGATCGGCTGACCGGCCGGGTAGTCGCCGACTCCGGCGAGATTCTCGGCGAGCGTCTTGCCGGTGACCGTAAGGCACTCGCCGTGCAACAGGCCGCGATCCAGCAGCCGCTTCATGAGCGGCTGGATGCCGCCGATCGCAATCAGTTCGGACATCGAGTAGCGGCCGCTCGGCCGCAGGTCCGCCAGCACCGGCACGCGCTTGCCGATGCGGGTGAAGTCATCGAGTGTCAGACGGACCTTGGCAGCGCGCGCGATGGCGAGCAGATGCAGCACCGCGTTGGTCGAGCCGCCGACGGCGATGGTCACCGTGATCGCGTTCTCGAAGGCCTTGCGGGTGAGGATCATCGAGGGGGTGATGCCCGCCTTGACGAGTCGCACCACGGCCTCGCCGGCGCGCCGACAGTCGCTGGTCTTGTTGCTGCTGATCGCTTCCTGCGCGGAACTGTCGGGCAGCGACAGCCCGAGCGCCTCGATGGCCGATGCCATCGTGTTGGCCGTGTACATGCCGCCGCAGCTGCCGGGGCCGGGGATCGCCGTACGCTCCACTTCGGCGAGTTCCGCGTCGCTGACCTTGCCGGCGGCGTGGCCGCCGACGGCCTCGAAGACCGACACGATGTCCCGGCGCTGGGCGCCGGGCTGGATGGTCCCGCCATAGACGAACACCGCCGGGCGGTTCAGGCGTGCTATGGCGATCGCGCAGCCGGGCATGTTCTTGTCGCAGCCGCCGATGGCCACGAAGCCGTCGAAACCCTCGGCGCCCACCACCGTCTCGATCGAGTCGGCGATCACTTCGCGGGAAACCAGCGAATAGCGCATGCCAGGCGAGCCCATGGAGATGCCGTCGGAGACGGTGATGGTGTTGAACAGCACGCCCTTGCCGCCCGCCGCGTTGGCGCCCGCCTCGGCCTCGGCCGCGAGCATGTTGATGTGCATGTTGCAGGGCGTGAGGTTCGCCCACGTGGAAGCGATGCCGATCTGCGGCCGGCCGAAGTCGGCGTCGGTGAAGCCCACGGCGCGCAACATCGCCCGGGACGGAGACTGCTTCGGGCCATCGACGACGAGCTTCGACCAGCGGCGCGGATCGACGACCGGCTTCGACGCCTTGGCGCGTCCGGTTCCCGCCCTGCCCTTTGACGATTTCACGTTTGCCATCCGCAACTACCTCGGTATCGATTGAAGAATGGGGAGAAATCTTTGGTGGCCGTCCGCCGCTGCGGCATGCACGGCCGAAGCGCTGCAGGAAGCCGATGCCTGCAGATCATCCGCCGAAGCGCTCGGCGATAAGCCGATCGACGAGCCGCAGGCACTGGGCTTCGGCGCCGACCGGCCGCCCCGGCCGCTCGCGGGCATTCCACGCGTACAGGTCGAAGTGCGCCCACGACGGACTTGCAGTGACGAACCGTCGCAGGAACAGGCCGCCGAAGATCGCGCCGGCGAAGCCCGAACTCGCGACGTTGTTGATGTCGGCGATGCG
>JBIKVA010000225.1:0-4508 GCA_044357085.1 Steroidobacteraceae bacterium
TGCGGCGATCTCGCCGACGTCATCGACCGAGGGACAGGGTTTGAATCGCATGAAGTTCTCGCTGTGGGAGAGGAATGGGTGGCGATCCTCGAGCAGGCGGTGCCGCCAACGGCTGCCGCCCTCGAGAAAGATGTCCCAGTCTATCCCGTCGACTCCATACGAAGTCGCCCGTCAGAACCTGTAAGTGGCTTCGAGACCCCACTGTCGACCCGCGGCCGGATAGCCCAGCGCGTTGCCGATGGCGAAGATGTCCTTGCGCGCATCGCTGGTCGAGGTGAACTGCACGATGTTGTGGAAGTAGTCCTCGTCGGTGAGGTTCTTGACGAAGGCACCGAGGCCGAGGTTGCGGGCCTGGTTCTCGTAGCCGATGCGCAGGTCGAGCAGCGTGTATGCAGCCTGCGACATCACCGTGGTGTTCGCGGGCAGGAAGAACACGCGGCCCTGGTGATGCGCAGCGCCCTGCAGGTTGATCCTGCCGCCACCCCCGAGATCGATACCGTAGGTCGCCGAGATCGAGCCTTTGAACTCGGGCGCGTTGTTCAGCTTGTTGCCGGCGGCGTCGATGAGGCGGGGCAGGCCCACCCGGTTCGCGCAGCGCGCATCGAGGCTGACGTTGGCGGCCGTGCAGCTGCCATAGGGCGTGACGAAGCGGTCGTAGGTCGCATCGAGGAAGGCGAGCGACGCCGCGATATCCAGCGCCGCGGTCGGCTTGGCAACGAGGTCGAGCTCGACGCCCTTGACCGTGGCCTCCGCGGCGTTGGTCGTGAACGTGGTGGTGATGTTGCCCGCACTCGCGAACACCGAGACTTGCAGGTCCGTGTAGTCGTAGTGGAAGGCACTCGCGTTCGCCCGCAGTCGACCGCCCAGCCACTCGGTCTTGGCGCCGATCTCGATGCTGTCTATGAACTCAGGATTGAAGGGCGGGTTGACGACCGAGAGGTCGTTGAAGCCGCCTGACTTGAAGCCTTCGCTGTAGGTCAGATAGAAGAGCCGATCTTCCGAGGGGCGATACTCCAGGCCGACGCGTGGCGTCCAGGCGTCCCAACTGCGGCTCACGTTGCGGGTGGTGGCCGCGGTGGCATCGGGGATGGCGTTCGGCGTGAAGAGCCCGAGCAACTCGTTGTCGGGCAGCAGGGTCGACTGGCGCAGCAGGTCGCCTTTCTTTTCGTCGCTATAGCGCAGCCCTGCGCTCAGGGTCCAGCGTTCGGCGAGCTTGAAGTCGAGCTGGCCGAAGATCGCAGTGGCCTCGCCCGTGCCGTCGGCGCGGAAGATGAACGAGCGCGGCGGCAGCGCCACGGCAGGCGGCGTGAAGCCGGCACGGACGAGACCCAGCGCGCCGTACTTGTCTTCATCGAACCAGTAGCCGCCGACGAGCCAGCGGCCCCAGGCTGCTTCGCCTGACAGCCTCAGCTCGGCCGACATCTGCTCGCTCGCATAGATGAACGATGATCGGGTGATCTCGATCTCGGTGCCATCGGTGTTGAAGAGGAAGTCGCTGTCCCAGTCCCGATAGCCCAAGGTCAGGTCGAGGTTGGTGGACTCGGTCACTTTCCAGGCAAGGTTGCCCGTCACGCCACCCGTGTTCCATTTGTGGAAGCTGGGCGTGTTGTTGTAGGTCTTGTGGATGTCGCGATTGGCCTTGGCGCCGAAGCTCTCGGCAAGCCCCGTGTTGTCGATCGGAAAGATGCTGGTGTTGCCGTTCTCGAACTCGCTTTGCTCGGCGATCAGCGTGGCGGTCAGCACCTCGGTCTGCCAGCGCAGCGACCCGCGGACCGCGGTGAGGTCGTTGTCGTCGATGCGGTTCGCGCCGCGGGGGTCGAGGTCTTCCGTATAGCCGTTGTCCTTCAGGCGGCGCACGGCAAGGCGCGCCGAGAGCGTCTCCGAAATCGGGCCTGACACGGCACCGCGCACGTCCACGCGGTCGAAGCTGCCGAGGACGCCCGAGACATAGCCCTCGAACTCGTCGGTCGGCGCGCGCGAGATGATGTTGATCGCGCCACCGGTGGCGTTGCGTCCATAGAGCGTTCCCTGCGGCCCGCGCAGGATTTCGACACGGTCGATGTCGAGGAATTGCGTGAGGCCCATGTTCGCGCGGCCGGCGTAGACCCCATCGATGTGTGTGGCGACGCTTTGGTCGACGCCGACGCTGAAGATGTTGCTGCCGATGCCGCGGATGTAGAGCTGGGCTTCGCCACCGGCCTCGCTGTAGACCAGGGAGGGATTGGCGGCTGCGATCGCGCCGATGTCGTCGATGTTGAGTTTTTCGATCGAGTCACCGGTGATCGCCGAGATGGCGATCGGTGTGTCCTGCAGATTTTCGGCGCGCTTTTGCGCGGTGACCACGATTTCTTCGAGCTGGACGCTCTGGGCCTGGGGAGCCTGCGCCTGCGCGATCGCGGCGACCCACGGTGCAAGCAAGATGGACGCGACGAAGCGCCGAATGGTGATGGGGGTTGAATGAGCGTGGACTGCGGACACCGTGGTGCCTCCCGTGGAGTGATTGAGGCGCGCAATCTACTGGCCGACGGAAAGCTTGTCTCATAACAAAACGTTTGTTCCGGATACGCTTCCGTGCCGACGGGCGGTCGTCGGCAGCCAGAGCCTCTTCGCAGCCCGGCGTCAACTCGGGGGGGGCAGGGTTTCAAAGCTTTCAATTTCCGATATCCTTCGCGACCTGCTCGGGGGCGCATGATCGGAGGAGACATGGAACTGCATGCGGCCTATGGTCAATGCCTGCATCGGCTGCGTATCGCCAGCCGGCATATCGGTTTCCAGGCTACCGAAGAAGACCTCGCCCGGATCGCCGCGCTCGTCGTCCATCCGCTGACGGGTCCGTGGCGTTTGTACCACACCATCGAACACATATTTGACGTGGGGGGCGAAGACGACCCGCTCGAGATGGTGGCTGCTCTCTTCCACGATGCGGTCTACATCCAGGTCGACCACAGCATCAATTTCAATCTCGCCCACTACCTCACTCCCTACGTTCGCGAAGAAAAGGCGCTACGCGCCGACATGCGCGAGGGGCTGGTGGTGCGCGATCGGGCCGAAATCGGCAACGACCCCATGTTCGAGCTGGTCTCCACGGTGTTCGGCATTGCGCCCGGGGAGCGCCTCTCCCCGCAGGCGGGGCAGAACGAATTCCTCAGCGCCCTCGTGGCGGCGAAAGTCCTCGAGGGCGTCTTCCCGCCCGCGGCCATTGCGCAGGTCGTTGCCTGCGTCGAGGCGACCATCCCGTTCCGCGCGCCCCGGCCCGCCGGGGAGCCGGACTGGAGTGATCAACTTCACCGGCGGCTCGGCAGCGCCAACGACGCCCTGGGCCTGGGCCTCGACGAGCAGACTCTCGCCGCTGCAGTGCGCCGTGCCGTGCGCGTTGCGAACCGCGATGTCGAGGGTTTCGCGGCCACGGACCCGGCGGTGTTCCTCGACAACACCTGGAACCTGCTGCCCGAAACCAACCACGTGCTGCTCGCGAGCGCGGCCTACACCGTCCGCGACTACCGCATCTCGCTGCAGCGGATGCGCGGGTTCCTCGGCTGGCTCAACGCCGAGACGGTGTTCCAGCGCTTCGCCGACGAGCCGCCGCTGGCGGTGCACCGCGAACGCACAGATTACGTGCGCCGCAATCTCGAGGTTGCCGCAAACTATCTGGGCACGAAGCTCATCACGATCGCCTTTCTGGAGGCGGTCTCGATGCGCATCGGGCCCGACTTGCCGCTGTCCATGCTGATGGGCTCGCTGCCCAACGCTGAGGGGCCGATCGGACCGACGCTCGAGGGGTTCTTGCCCGTCGTCGAGGCGCCGAAGCCCGATGCCGCATCCATCGAGGGCATGGTGATGCGTCTGCTCGAGACCGGTCGCGCTTCCGCCGTCAGCTATGACCTGAAGCATTCGCCGCTCGCTGCGTACTTCGCCCGTTCGATGGGTCTGCAGTCGTTGATGGCGCTGCTGCCCGAGGCGGAGGCGCTGCTCGCGCGTTTCGATTCCGCCGATCCGCTCGCCGACAAGCAGCGTCAGGGCGAGGAGTACATCGCGCGGTTTCCGGCAAAGGTCGTGCGTACCGTCGTCGCCGGCGTGCACGCGGTCTTCGCCGCGAGGGGCGCGGTGCTGGTGCGCTGAGCGCTCAGTCGACCGACGCCGGCCGGTCGGGCCCGAGCGTCAGCTGCATTGCAGCGCCGATTCCGCAGAGCACGAGTACGACCGGCCAGGCGGCTTCGAAGCTTCCGGTGGTGTCGCGCACGCGGCCGAACACCACGGCCCCGGCCGAGGTCGCGACGCTGATCGGCATCAGCATGGAAGCGTAGATCTTGCCGTAGTGCTCGAGGCCAAAGAATCGGGCCGTCATGAAGGCGAGGATGTCGTATTCGGCGCCAGCTGCGAAACCCATCAGCGCCACGCATGCGATCAGCATGCCGGTCGAGGGCGAGTCGCCCATCAGCAGCAACGCGCCGAGCATCGGCAGCGAGAACGCGCCTGCGGCGACGCGCGGTGAGGGAAAGCGGTCGATC
>JBIKVA010000226.1:0-4456 GCA_044357085.1 Steroidobacteraceae bacterium
CCCATATCCGCGGCGGCCAAGAGATGGACCGCGCCTGGTACGAGAACGGCAAGCTGCTCAACAAGAAGAACACCTTCACGGACTTCATCGACGTGACGCGATATCTGGTGGCCGAGAAGATCGCCGATCCGAAGCGCGTCTTCGCCATGGGCGGCAGTGCGGGAGGCCTGCTGATGGGCGCCATCGCCAACATGGCGCCTGGGGACTACAAGGGGCTGGTGGCCCACGTGCCCTTCGTGGACGTGGTCACCACCATGCTCGACGAGAGCATCCCGCTGACGACCAATGAATTCGACGAGTGGGGCAACCCCGGCAAGGACCGCGCCGCCTACGACTACATGCTGGGCTATTCGCCCTACGACCAGGTGAGCGCGCAGGACTACCCCGCGATGCTTGTGACGAGCGGGCTGTGGGACAGCCAGGTGCAGTACTGGGAACCTGCCAAGTGGGTCGCGAAGCTGCGTCATCTCAAGACCGACCGCAACCCGCTGCTGATGCGCACCAACATGGAAGCGGGCCACGGCGGCAAATCCGGTCGCTTCGAGCGCTACCGCGAGGTCGCCGAGGAGTACGCTTTCATCCTCTGGCAGGCCGGCGTCGACCGCTGACGCCGCGCGCACGCACGATGGCATCCCTCGATCTCGGCCGCTTCCACGAAATCAGCGTCAGCACACGCGATCTTGCGGCGTCGCTACGGTTCTACGAGATGCTGGGATTCGCCCGCGGCGGCATCGGCGATGCCTGGCCGCATCCCTACGCCGTCCTGACCCTGGGCGGCGTCACGCTCGGACTGCACGAGTACAAGTTCCCGTCGCCCTCGTTCACCAGTGTGCACACGGACATTCCCGGTACCCTCGAGCAGTTCAGGTCGGCCGGTGCCGTGATCGCCTTCGCGAAGACCGGCCCGGATCGTTTCAATGAATTCGGGCTGCGCGATCCGGCCGGTCACATGATCACGCTGCTCGAACGCCCGACCCATCCGGACGATGCGTTCGACCCGTCGCGCTCGAGTCCGGCACTCGGTCAATTCCTCGCCTTCAGCCTGCCCTCGGCAGCTCCCGAAGTCAGCGCCGGCTTCTGGCAGGCGCTCGGTGCGCGCCCGGTGACCGGTCGGCCATGCTGGCCGGCGACCTGGCTGGATGCCGGGGGCCTCGTGGTGGCCATCCACGACGAAGCCGCTCTCGACCGTCCGGCGCTGGTGTTCCACCGGCACGGGGTGGAGGCGGGCACGCGCATCGAAGCGCCCGAGGGGACGCTGATCGCAATCGTCGGCTGAGGCTCAGCGCAGGCGGCGGACGATGCCGCGCACCAGCCGCTGCAGTGCAGGCGGGTGTTGCAGCAGGAAGAGCGACGGTTCGACGAGCTCGAGTTCCATCACCACGGGCTTGCCATCGGCCCCCGGAGCGACATCGACACGGGCGTACAGCATGTCGGTGTTCGCCATCGACGCCAGCGCCGCCTCGCCGAGCGCGCGCTCCTCGGTCGAGATCGGCACGGATTCCGACACGCTCTCGACGCCGCCCGCAAAGCGTGGCGACTTGCGCACCGCGTGGGTGAACTCGCCGTCAATCCACACCATGGCGCGCTCGCCGTAGCCGTCGACCGATGCCAGGTAGGGCTGCACCAGCAGGTCCTGCGTCGCCAGCAGGCGCGACGCGAGTTGCGCGGCCTCGTCGGCGGCCGGGTCGAGCCGGTGGGTTTCATGAGAACCGGCACCCACGGCCGGCTTGACGACCACGTCGCCCCAGCCGCGTCCGGCGCAAAGTGTCGGCAGATCCGCATGCTTGCCGCGCTCGAGCAAGACCGTCGGCGTGACCGGCACGCCACGCTCCGCCAGTTCGATGAGATAGTGCTTGTGGAGATTGCCGAGCACGACATCGAGCGGATTCCAGAGCGGTGCCGTCGCCGCCACCGCGCGCAGCCAGTGCCCGAAGGCCTGCGGGTGATGGATGTAGTCCCAGGTAGAACGGATAACCGTCGGCAGCGGATCCCGCCACTCGGCGCTCTCGTGCCAGGCCGCCATCCGCGCGTCGACACCCGCGGCCTGCAAGGCCTCGAGCAGCAACCCTTCGTCGACATCCGGCTCGGGCAGCGGCCGGCAGGTCGCAATCCGCAGTCTCATGCGCCCTTGGGTCGACTCAGCAGCAGGTAGAGGCCGAACAGCATGATGCTGACGTTGACCGCGCCGATGAGGAAGAACGGCATGCCCTTGCCGACGACGTCGTAGAGCCAGCCGCCGACGGCGGTGGTGAACAGGATGCCGCAGGAGGCGAAGATGCCGGCGAGGCCGAACACCGCGCCGCGCACGTCCTGCGGCGCTTCCTGCCCGAGCACGGTCTGGCTGGCGATGATGGCGCAGATCTGCCCCATGCCGAGCAGGATCGCGACCAAGGTGATCCACTCGCTGGTCGGATCACCGACGAACCCGCCGGCGATGTAGCCGATGCCGGCGATCGTCATGGCGACCACGCCGGCGGTGATGCGGTTCATCTTGTCGAGCGCGAGACCAAAGAAAATGGCGAACAGGAGTCCCGCGGAATTGGCGACCACGTAGGGCTTGGTGGCGGCGGAGACGGCCTCGGCCACGCTCTGGCCGTTGGCGATGGCGGTCTGCTGCAGCCGCGCGCTGAAGAACGTGCCGATGACGATGCGGTCCGCGAACGACACGAACTGCAGCATGTAGGCAAACCAGATGCGCGGATTGGCACGCGCCGCGGCGATGCCGGTACGCAGCAGCTTGCCGAGCGGCTCGCGCTCGCCGATCTCGCTCGGCGTGCCGCGACGCAGACCCAGCCAGCAGACGATGGCCGTGAGCAGGCACAGGCCGGCGGCGATGCCGAGGGTGAGCCGCCCCGCCATCGCGGCGTCCATGCCACCGGCCGCCAGGCGCTGCGGCACCTTGCCGAGTACGAGCACCGCGAGCGTCGCGCCCAGACCCTGACAAAAACCGGTGATGCCGACGAACAGCCCGCGCGACTCCTCCTTGGGGATGTCGGCGAGCACGGTGGCGAGCATGCAGCCGACGGCGGCTACGCCCACCGAGAAGAAGAGCGCGCAGGCCAGCAGTTGCGGGAAGGTGCGGGCGAGCGGGTAGAGAAAGAACCCCGCGGCGAGCCAGAGAAAACCCAGCGCATAGACCGGGCGGCGGCCGATCTTGTCCGAGAGCGCGCCGAACGGCGCCACCAGCAGCAGCGAGACGATTTCATTGCTGAAGCCGAGAAGGCCCAGCACCCGGCCCTGCTCGTCCTGCGGCACCTTGAGGTTGGCATTGAGCAGGTAAGGCTGGATGAAGCTGACGAACGCCAGCATGCCGATGGTGATGAACGCGGCAAAAAGGTAGGTGCGGGCGTTCCAGCGGCTGTAGCCGGGTGACAGACGCACCGGCCCCAACTTGATTTCGGCAGCGCTCATCGTGGCATCCTAGCGGAACCCATGCAGCACCGCATTCCCTCCCTGCGCCTTGGCCGATGGCAGATCGACGCCACCGTCGAACTCGCCGCCGTACCCATGCCGTTCGCCGAATTCCTCCCCGCCTCACGTCCCGAGCTGATCGCTGCCGAGGCCTCGTGGCTGTGGCCGGACTGCGCCGATGAGTCGCTGCGCTGCGGCATCCTCGGTTTCCATACCTGGGTGCTGCGCGACGGCCGACACACCGTACTGGTCGACACCTGCATGGGCAACGACAAGGACCGCGGCGGGCATCCGGCATTCCACCGGCTGAAGACCGGCTGGATGCAGGGCTTGCGCGCCCTCGGGGTAGAGCCGGCGGCCGTCGACTACGTGATGTGCACGCACATGCATGCCGACCACCTCGGCTGGAACACCCGCCTCGATAACGGCGAGTGGGTACCGACCTTCCCGAAGGCCCGCTACGTGTTTGCGCGCCGCGAGTTCGAGCATCGGCAGCGCGCATGGCAGGCGGATGCATCGACCGGGCACGGCGTTTTCGCCGACAGCGTGCTGCCGGTGATGCAGCGCGGACAGGTGATGCTGGTCGAGGGCGACCACGATCTCGATGGCCTGCTGAAGCTCGAGCCTGCGCCGGGCCACACGCCGGGCAACGTCGTGATGCATCTGGCCGAGCCGGAGGGCCGGGCGGTGCTGAGCGGCGACGTCATACATCATCCCATCCAGGTGAAGTACCCCGAGTGGTCGGCCGCCTTCTGCGAAGACCCGGTGATGTCGGCCGACTGTCGGCGCCGGTTCGTCGAGCGGCACGCAGACAGCGGCACCCTGATCCTGCCGGCGCACTTCCCGGCGCCCGCCGCCGGACGCATCTTGTCGGCGGGTGATCGCTGGCGCTACGAGTTCAACGGCCGAGCCGGCTGACGATCACGATCGCCAGCATCGAGAGCACGAACCCGGGCACGAGTTCGTACAGGGCAAAGATTCCGCCGAGCGGCGCGCCCTGCTTCCAGAGGATGACGGTCAGCCCGCCGACGATGATTCCGGCCAG
>JBIKVA010000227.1:0-4445 GCA_044357085.1 Steroidobacteraceae bacterium
TGCCGGAGCGACGGCCTCCGCCGGCGGCGCGGCGACGAACGCCGGGCGCAGTACATAGGTGACCGGTGCCGGGCCGGGGTTCGTGAACAAACCGCCGCAACCGGCGACGGCGAGCGCAAGAGCCAACAGCGGCAGAATGCGTAACTTCATCGTGGCACCTCGATGCCCCGGGGCGGCGGCGAATAGATGACCCGTGACGGATCCTCGCGCAACGAGCGCCCGAGGGACTCGAGCTCGTCGGCGGCGGCGCTGCCCTCGCGCATCAGCCGTTCCAGTTCCGGCAGCCCGTTCTGGGCGAAATCATTGACGCTGGTGGCATTGTCCCGGACGAGTTCGTCGAGACGGGCGCTGGTGGTGGCGAGGTTGTCGGCCACCACGCCGATGCGATCGACGACCTTGCGGATGGCGGGCGTGGTCTCCACGGTCGCCGTCTGCAGAGCCTGCGTCATCTGCGAAAAATCGCGGGAGATCGTGCGCAGCTCGCGCACCAGGGAGTCGACTTCCTTCATGGTGGCAGGCAGGTCGCGGCTCGCGCGATCGATGCTCGCCACGGTGCGCGACAGGGCTTCGAGATTGTCGTCGGAGAGCAGCCGGCTCGCCCGCTGCGCCACTTCCGAAACCCGGCCCATCACCTCGGGAACGCCGGAGAGGATCACGTCGAAACCCGAACGCACCGAGCGGATCACCGGATAGCGCTCGCTCTCGACCGGCGGCACCAGCCGCTTGCTGCCGGCATCGCCGAGCAGGTCGACGTACAGCAGACCCGTCACGCCGAGCAGCGACAGTTCGGCCACGGTCTTGGAAGACACCGGTGCAGCGGAGTCTATGTCGACGATCACCTGCACGCGCTCGGCCGAACGGCGATCGATGTTGAGGGCGACCACGCGGCCGACGTCGACGCCGAGGTAACGCACGGTACTGCCGACGCTCAATCCGGAGACCGAGCCCTCGAAGTAGATCTCGTGGCGCTCGTAGGAGCGTGCCTCGCGGGCATCCGAGTACCAGTAGACGAAAGCGACGGTCATCGCGAGCACCAGCAGGACGAACCCGCCGACGGCCGCGTAGTTGGCTTCACGTTCCATGAACGACTCCGAAGCGCTGCGCGCGATCACCGTGGAAGTACGCCTGGATCCACGGATGGGGATTCGCAGCGATTGCTGCCAGGTCGCCGGACACCATCTTTCGATCAACGATCACGCCGACACGATTGCAGGTCCGGAAAATGCTGTCCAGATCGTGGGTGATCATGACCACCGTGAGCGCGAGCTCGCGCTGCAGGCCGACCAGCAGTTCGTCGAAGGCGGCGGCGCCGATCGGATCGAGGCCCGAGGTCGGTTCGTCGAGGAACAGCAGCAGCGGATCGAGCGCCAGCGCTCGGGCGAGCGCGGCGCGCTTGATCATGCCGCCCGACAATTGGGCGGGGTACTTCCACGCCGCCTCGAGCGGCAAGCCCACGAGCCGCACCTTGAGCAGGGCGAGTTCCTCGAGGGCGCGGGCGCTCAGCCGCAGGTGCTCGAGCATGGGCAACTGCACGTTCTGCAGCACGGTCAGCGAACTGAACAGCGCGCCCGCCTGGAAGGTGACGCCGTAGACGGTCTTCAGTTCGCGCAGCCCCGCATCGTCCAGACGCGTGATATCGGTGCCCTGGATGCGAACAACCCCCTCCTGCGGCTTGCGCAGCCCGAGGATGGTGTTGAGCAGCACGCTCTTGCCCGAACCGGAGCCGCCGACGATGCCAAATATTTCCCCCGCCATCACCTCGAGATCGAGACCGTCGTGCACGAGCTGCGTGCCGAAGCGGTTGACGATCCCCCGCGCCTCGATCAGCGGCTGCATGCTCATATCCCCATCTCCATGAAAAGCACCGCGAACAGCGCATCGGCCAGGATGACGAGGAAGATCGACTGCACCACGGCGACGGTGGTGAGGCGGCCAAGTTCACGCGAGGAACCGCGCACCTGCAGGCCGCGGTAGGTTCCCGACGCCGCGATCAGCAGCGCGAAAACCGGTGCCTTGACGATGCCGGCCCAGAAGGTGAAATCGGCGATCGATTCCTCGGCCCGCTGGAAATACTGCACCAGCGGCATGTCGAGGAGCGCATGACAGAGCAGCGCACCACCCAGGATGCCGACCGCATCGGCGATCACCGTCAGCAGCGGCAACGCGATCACGAGACCGATCCAGCGCGGCAGGATCAGAACTTCGACGGGATCGACGCCCGTCGCCTTGAGCGCGTCGACCTCCTGGTTGAGGCGCATCGCGCCGATCTCCGCGGCAAAGGCGCTGCCCGAACGGCCGGCGACGATGATCGCCGTGAGCAGCACGCCGAGTTCGCGCAGCACGCCCACCGTGACGAGATCGACCACGAAGATGTCGGCGCCGAATTTCTGCAGCTGCTGCGCGCCCATGTAGGCGATGATCACGCTGATCAGGAAGGCGATGAGCGCGACGATGGGGATGGCGTTGACGCCAGTGTCGTAGACGTGCCGCGCAATCGAGATCGGACGCCATGCACGGGGGTCGAGGAAGCCGCGCCCGAAACGCAGCGCCGCCTCGCCGATGAACGCGAGGCCCGCGAGCGTCGAACGCCAGCGGTCGACGACGCTACGCCCCAGCGCCGTCACCGGTTGCAGATGCCGCTCGAGCCTGGCGAACGGCGGACCGGTATCGGACGCGAGCGTCTGCTCGACCAGCCTGACCGTTGCCGGGCATTCGCCGGCGAAAGTCACCGCCAGTCCCGCGGCCGCAGCGCGCTTGGCGAGGTCATGGATGAGCCAGGCACCCGACAGATCGACCCGTTCGGCAGCCGAACAGTCGATGTCGAGTTGGCGCAAGCCGGCCAGCTCGATGGCGAGCACCGCGGGCTCGAGTTCGCCGATGCGACGCGCCGTCCACGCGCCATCGAGGGAAACACGCAGCGCTGTCTCGCGCCGTGCCTCCCGGAATGACATCAGCCGAGGTTCTTGTGCGATCCGTCGCAGAGCGGAGACTTGGCGGTGTGCTTGCAGCCGCAGAACCAAACCTTTCCAGTCTTGTCCGCCTCGTACTTCTGCGGGGTGAAATCCGTGCCCTTGTGCGAGCCGTCGCAGAACGGCTGCTTGGCGGATTTGCCGCAGCTGCACCACCAATAGGCCTTGCCGGCTTCGACATCGACGGGGATGGGCGCCTTGCTGGCGATCACGGGTTCGGACATGGCGGAATACCCTGCGGTTAAACTGCGAGCCATCTTACAGCGGGGCAGGCCATGACGACCATCGGTACTCCACACAAGCCTTCGGCGACGCGCGTGATGCTGCTCGGCGCGGGTGAACTCGGCAAAGAAGTGGCGATCGAGGCCCAGCGCCTCGGTCTCGAAGTCATCGCCGTCGACCGCTACGCCGATGCGCCCGCCATGCAGGTCGCGCACCGCGCCCATGTGATCCGCATGCTCGACCCTGCGGCGCTGCGCGCGCTGGTGATCCGCGAGCGGCCGCATTACATCGTTCCCGAGATCGAGGCCATCGCCACCGACGAACTGCTCGCTCTCGAGGCCGAGGGCTTCGAGGTCATACCGACGGCCCGTGCCGCCCGCCTGACCATGGACCGCGAGGGGATCCGCCGCCTCGCCGCCGAGGAACTCGGCCTGCCGACCTCGCCGTACCGCTTCGCCGCCACGGTCGAGGAATACCGGGCCGCGGTCACGGCCATCGGCCTGCCCTGCGTGGTCAAGCCGGTGATGTCGAGCTCGGGCAAGGGCCAAAGCGTGATCCGCAGCGCGGCGGACGTCGAACCGGCCTGGGAATACGCACAGGCCGGCGGCCGTGCGGGTGCCGGCCGGGTGATCGTCGAGGGCTTCGTGGAGTTCGACTATGAAATCACGCTGCTGACCGTGCGCCACGCAGGCGGCACCGCCTTCTGCGCACCGATCGGCCATCTGCAGATCGCCGGCGACTACCGCGAGTCGTGGCAGCCGCATCCGATGAGCGCGCAGGCGCTGGAGGAAAGCCAGCGCATCGCCGAGAAGGTCACTGCCGCGCTCGGTGGTCGTGGCCTCTTCGGGGTGGAACTGTTCGTCAAAGGAGATGCCGTCTGGTTCAGCGAGGTATCGCCGCGTCCTCACGACACCGGCATGGTGACGCTCATCTCGCAGGATCTGTCGGAATTCGCGCTGCACCTGCGGGCGATCCTCGGTCTGCCGGTTCCGGTGATCCGGCAGTTCGGCCCATCGGCCTCGAGCGCGATCCTGATCGACGGCGATTCCGCGAACGTGAGTTTCACGGGACTTGAACGCGCCCTGATCGAACCGGACACCGCCCTGCGCCTGTTCGGCAAACCGGAGGTGCAGGGCCAGCGCCGCATGGGGGTCTCACTCGCGCGCGCGGACTCCATTGACGCCGCCCGCGCCAAGGCGCGGCGGATGACCGAGATCGTGGTCGCGGGCGTCCGGCTCTGAAGACGGGGTGCAG
>JBIKVA010000228.1:0-4398 GCA_044357085.1 Steroidobacteraceae bacterium
GCAAAGCGCGTCACCTGCGGAAACCGGGTGATGGGCAGGATTCCCGGAACGATGCTCGCCGTGATGCCGGCGGCAACGCAGCGGTCGCGGAAGCGCAGGTAGTCGTCCGTATCAAAGAAAAACTGCGTGATCGCGCGGGTGGCGCCTGCGTCTATCTTGCGGCGGAAATTGTCGAGATCTTCCTGCGGCGAGCCCGCCTCGGGGTGCGTTTCCGGATAGGCCGCGACCGAGATGTCGAAGTCCGCCACGCTGCGCAGGCCCGCGACCAGGTCGGCGCCGTAGGCGAAGCCGTCCGGGTGCGGCTCGTAGCGGGTGCTGCCCTGCGGCGCATCGCCGCGCAGGGCGACGATATGGCGGATGCCTTCGTCCCAATAGCGACGCGCGACCTCGAGCACCTCGCCACGCGTGGCGCCGACGCAGGTGAGATGCGGCGCGCCGGTCAGCAGGGTCTCGGTCTGGATGCGCCGCACCAGCGCATGGGTGCGATCGCGAGTGGAACCGTCGGCGCCATAGGTCACGGAGACGAAACGCGGTGCGAGCGGCGCAAGCCGCTGCACCGACTGCCAGAGCGTGGCCTCCATCGCGGCATCGGCCGGCGGGAAGAACTCGAAGGAAACGCGTATCGGTTCGGCGGACATCGGAGGCTCCATGCGGGGGGGCGGCAGCGGATCAGGGCAGCGACGGATCAGGGCAGCGACGGATCAGGGTGGCGTCGACAACGTGGACGGCAAAGTCTGCGCAGCCGCAACGGCAAGCGACCGGGTCGCGAGCGTCGGGTTGCCCGCGGCCGACGCGCTGCGCACGCGACCGCGTGCGACCAGCACGTGCCGACCCTCGGCCTCGACCGGCGCGATCGCGAGGCAGTCGATGCCGCTGTCGGCGAGCAGCAGCCGCAGCCGCGAAGGCGGCGAGCCCTGCTCTTCAAGAATTTCGTAGGGGACGACGCACCACAGCACGCCGCCTTCGACGAGCTGGGCACGGCAGCGCTGCAGGGCCGTGGCGAGCTGGGTGGCATCGCGGATTTCGTCGGGCAGCGGCGCCTCGAAGCAGACGTCGAAGCTGCCGATCTTGCGCACTTCGCCGCTCGTCAGCACTTCGGCCCGCAGGCCCTCGGCCTCCAGCCAGCTCTGCAGCACGCCCTTCTCGGGTTTGGACCCCGCCCGCAGCGTCACCTGCGGCGCCGCGGCTCGAACGCCGAGCAGCGACTCGAGCACTTCGCGATGCTGGCTGCGTACGAGCACACGGGCGCCGGCGACATCGCGTTCGAAATCCGCGCCGAGTGCGACCTTCAGGCTGCGCCCGAGCCGGCTCGACACCACCCAGTCGGCGGCCGAGCCGCGAAGGCTGGCGCGCGCGCCCGCCTCGATGGCGCGCAGGCGCGCCCTCGCCTCGCGCAGCCCGGAATCGTCGGGGGCGAGCCGCAGCAGCAACAGTCCGAGCAGGTCGGCTGCAAAACCCGCCTCACCCGCCGGCTGGTACTCGACCCGCTGACCGCGACGTACGCGCCGCAGCAGGCCTACCTGCCCGAGTTGCTTGAGATGGCGGGAGACATTGGGTTCGCTGTCGGAGGTCGCTGCAGCGAGCTCGGAGACGCTGGTGGGGCGGTCGGCGCAAAGGCGCAACAGACGCACGCGCGCCGGATCGGCGACAGCGCGCAAGGCTCTCGCCATGACCTCGGCATCCGCTTTGGTTTCGAAATTGCCCAACATTGCAATCATCTTACCCTCTGGATATTCCCATCGCCAAAAGTTACATTCGTAACGGTTTCATTTGTAACCACTTGGTGCCCAATGAACGCAGTCATGAAAGATTTGCCGCTCGCCAATCCCATGGGTCTCGACGGCTTCGAGTTCGTCGAGTTCGCCTCCCCCGAGAGCGACCTGCTGGACGGCGTGTTCCGCCAACTCGGCTTCGAGGCCGTTGCCCGGCACCGCTCCAAGGAGGTCACGCTCTACCGTCAGGGCGGCATCAACTTCATCGTCAACCGCGAGCGCCGCAGTCAGGCGGGTCACTTCGCCGAAGAACACGGTCCGGGTGCCTGCGGCATGGCGTTCCGCGTACACAACGCCCAGAAGGCATACGCGCGCGCGCTGGAACTCGGCGCGCAGCCCATCGACATGCCCACCGGACCCATGGAACTGCGGCTGCCGGCGATCCGGGCGATCGGCGGTGCCGCGCTCTACCTGATCGATCGCTACGCCGACGGCGCGAGCATCTACGACATCGACTTCGACTGGCTGCCGCAGGTGTCAAGGCAGCCGGCGGGCGTCGGCCTCACCCACATCGACCATCTCACCCACAACGTCTACCGTGGCCGCATGGGTCACTGGGCCAGCTTCTACGAGCGGCTGTTCAACTTCCGTGAGATCCGCCACTTCGACATCCACGGCAAGCACACCGGCCTGCAGTCGCGCGCAATGACCGCGCCCGACGACAAGATCCGCATTCCCCTCAACGAAGAGGGCGGCCAGGGTGGCGGGCAGATCGACGAGTACCTGCTGCGCTTCAACGGCGAGGGAATCCAGCACATCGCGCTCGCGACCGCGGACCTGTGCAGCACCGTCGATTTGCTGCGTCAACGCGGCGTGCCGCTGATGACGGCGCCGCCGACGACCTACTACGAGATGCTCGAGGAGCGGTTGCCTGGCCACGGCCAGCCGACGGCGGCGCTGCAGCAACGCGGCATCCTGCTCGACGGCACGACCGGCGGCGAGCGGCGCCTGCTGCTGCAGATTTTCTCGGAGTGCCTGCTCGGGCCGGTGTTCTTCGAGTTCATCCAGCGCGCCGGCGACGAGGGCTTCGGCGAAGGCAACTTCAAGGCGCTGTTCGAATCGCTGGAGCGTGACCAGATGCGCCGCGGAGCGCTCAAGTCATGAGCCTGGTACGCCGGATCCATCATGTCGCCTACCGCTGCCGCGATGCGCGCGAGACGGTCGAGTTCTATCGCGACGTGCTCGGCATGGCATTCACCACCGCGTTCGCGGAGGATCGCGTGCCCTCGACGCACGAGCCCGACCCTTACATGCACGTGTTCCTCGATGCGGGCATGGGCAACGTGCTCGCTTTCTTCGAACTGCCGACACGCGCGCCGATGGGTCGCGATCCGAACACGCCGGCCTGGGTGCAGCACATCGCCTTCGAGGTCGACGATCTCGAGACGCTGGAGAGCACCCGACGACGGTTGCTGCAACACGGCCTGGAGGTGGTCGGACCGACCGACCACGGACTCTTCAAGTCGATCTATTTCTTCGATCCCAATGGCCACCGACTCGAGTTGACCGTGAACACCGCCACTGCGGAACTCGAACAACGCGCCCGCGAAGTCGCTCCGGCGATGCTCGAAGAATGGAGCCGCACCAAGCGGGCGCCGCGGCATGCGGCGTGGCTGCACGAAGGCGAGTTCGAGCCGGCGACGCCCGCCGGCGGGGCCGCGCCATGAAGCTCGCGACGCTGCGCGCCGGCGGTGCGCGCCGCCGCGATGGCCGGCTCGTCGTGGTCTCGCGCGATCTGTCGCGCATGCTCGCTGCCGAGGCGGTCGCGCCCACGCTGCAAGCGGCCCTCGACGAATGGGCGGCGCTGGAGCCGGGCCTGCGGGCGCTCGCGGTGCGACTCGAAGCGGGCGAAGGCACGGCCTTCGACGCACGTGAGTGCCTCTCGCCGCTGCCACGCGCGCACCAGTGGGCCGACGGCTCGGCGTACGTGAACCACGTGGAGCTGGTGCGCAAGGCGCGCAATGCGGAGTTGCCGGCGTCGTTCTGGACCGATCCGCTGATGTATCAGGGCGGTTCGGACACCTTCCTCTCGCCCTGCGGCGACATCCCGCTCGCCGACGAGGCCTGGGGCCTCGACTTCGAGGGCGAAGTCGCGGTCGTCACCGATGACGTGCCGCTCGGCGCGAGCCCGGCGGAGGCCGCGCGACGCATCCGCCTCGTCATGCTGGTCAACGACGTGTCGCTGCGCAACCTGATCCCCAACGAACTCGCCAAGGGTTTCGGGTTCTTCCAGTCGAAGCCCTCCACAGCGTTCTCGCCGATCGCGGTGACCCCAGACGAGCTCGCAGACGCCTGGGACGGCGGCCGGCTGCATCGACCACTCGAGGTCGACTACAACGGCCAGCCCTTCGGCCGTGCCAACGCGGGCATCGACATGACCTTCGACTTCCCGATGCTGATCGCCCATGCCGCGCGCACGCGCTCGCTCGGTGCAGGCAGCATCATCGGCTCGGGCACGGTCTCGAATCGCGGCGCCGACGGCGGGCCGGGCCGGCCCGTTGCCGAAGGCGGCGTCGGCTATTCCTGCATCGCCGAGCAACGCACCATCGAGACCCTGCTTGCGGGCGCACCCCGTACGCCATTCATGCGCATCGGCGACCGGGTGCGCATCACGATGCGCTGCAGC
>JBIKVA010000229.1:0-4323 GCA_044357085.1 Steroidobacteraceae bacterium
TGGTGCGCGACGGCCGGGCTCGGATCCAGCGCCTGGCGGTGGGTCCGCAGGACGAGCAGTTCCGCGCGGTGTCCGGCGGTTTGAATCCGGGTGACCGGGTGATCCTGTTCCCCACATCCAGCATGGTCGACGGCGCAAGAGTAGACGCGCGACCCCGCTGACCTGCGGCCGTTGCGGCAGCGAAACTTGACCGTAAACCGGCGTCTACCTAATCTCGACCCAGTAAAGCCTCAGATAAGGGGCATTGAGAGCTTGCTGTCCGGGGAGGGGTCTCCGGCGGTGACGATCTAAGGAGAGGCCGACGAGGCCTCAAAAGGGAGGATACAACTTGAAGTCCATCAATCCGTCCATCCGGGGCGCGGTCGCGCGCATCATCTCGGGGTCCGTTGCTCTGGTCGCGGCCCAGGCTACCTTGGCCCAGCAGGCGCCGCAGGGCGCTGCCGAACTCCAGGAGGTCGTGGTGACCGGTACGCGCATCCAGCGTCCCGACCTCGTCTCCAACAGTCCCATCAATACGGTGACGGCCGAGCAGCTCGAGCAGCTCAACGTCATCAACCTCGAAGGGCAGCTGCGCCAGTTGCCGCAGTTCCTGCCCGGCGCCACCGAGTACGTCAACAACGGCAATCCGGGTGCGGCGACCATCAACCTCCGCGGCCTGGGTTCCAACCGCACCCTCGTGCTCATGGACGGCAAGCGTTTGCCGCCGTTCGGCACCAGCGGCGCTGTCGACATCAATCTGATCCCCTCGGCCATCGTCGAACGCGTCGACGTGGTCACGGGTGGCGCCTCGGCGGTGTACGGTTCCGACGCCGTCTCCGGTGTCGTCAACTTCGTCACCAAGAAGGACTTCAGCGGCCTGCAGGTCGATCTCAACAACTCGCAGTTCGGCGAGGGCGACGGCAAGGTCCAGAACGTGTCCATCACCGCCGGCGGAAAGTTCGCCGACGATCGTGGCTCGGCGATCCTCTCGCTCGGCTACACCAAGCGCGACGAGGTGCTGCAAGGCGACCGGCCGTACTCCAACTACAACCTGTTCGCAGCGGACGGTTATCGCTACGCGGGAACCTGGTACGAGTACTCGTCGGACATCTTCGACGCCAGCCGTCGTGGTGGTTCGAGCAACGCGGGCGTCACCCGCGCTTCGATCCGCTCGGCGACGGGCGGCTTTGCGACGCGGTTCTTCACGCCGGACGGTCAGCTCGTTTCGAGCGCCGGCCTCGGCCAGTATCGCGGCAACTCCTCGTTCAACTACAACCCGTACAACTACTTCCAGGTTCCGCAGGAGCGTTGGTCGGCCTTCGGATCGGTCGACTTCGCGCTCAGCGACTCGATGCAGGTGTACGGCCGGGTGTTTGCCGTCAACTCCGACGTGCCCACGCAGCTTGCCTCGTCGGCATACTTCGGCGGCTCGACGGGCACCTTCGAGATCAACCTCGACAACCCGTTCCTCTCGGCGGCGCAGCGCACGGCCCTGATCTCGGCCTACAACGCCGAGGCCGCGTTCCCGTATCCCGGGACAACGAGGCACGGTGTTTACGACGCCAACGCGGCGGCGGGCACGCAACTCGTGCGCGTGACGGGGTTGCGTCGTCGCCTGATCGAACTAGGGCCTCGCGTCGGCATCTCCGAGGCCAAGACCGTGCAGATGACCGCAGGCCTGCGCGGCGATCTCGGCGAGACCGGCTGGGGCTGGGATGCTTCGGCACAGTACGGGCGCGTCTCAAGTTTCAGCGGTACCGAGAACGACGTCAGCATCGATCGCGCCCGCAAGGCGATCCTCGCCATCCAGACACCGACCGGCATCAAGTGCGTCGGTGGCGGCGACTGCGTGCCCCTCAACATCTTCAACGGCAACGGCGCGCCCTACCGGGATACCGGCGTACCGATGACCGGCAATGCGTCGCAAGCGGCCCTCGACTACGTCCGCGCCAACTACTACGCGTCGCAATCAACCGAGCATCACTCGGCGTCGGTCAGCCTCTCGGGTTCGCTCGATGCGATCAAGTTCGGTTCGGCGGACGATCCGCTCGGCCTCGCCTTCGGTGCCGACTGGAACGAGTTCACTTCGGACTATCGCCCGGACGACCTCACCAGAAACGGCGGCGCGATGGGTCAGGGCGGTACGTCGCCGCCGTTGTCCGGTCGCGTGGACTCGACCGAAGTGTTCGCCGAGGCCTATCTGCCAATCGCCTCCGGCAAGCCGGGCATCGAGAGCCTCGCACTCGAGACCGGTGTGCGTTACTCCGACACCAACCTTGCAGGCGCCTTCGAAACCTGGAAGCTCGGTCTCGAGTATTCGCCGGTTCCGGGCTATCGCATCCGCGCGATGGCACAGCGCGCGGTACGTGCGCCCAACATCGGCGAGCAGTTCGCGCCGGCATCGTTCGGATTGGTCGAAGTCCGCACCGACCCCTGCGCGGGTTCGGCGCCGGTCACCAACGCGACCCTTCGCGCCAAGTGCCTTGCGCAGGGTGCGCCGACCTCCCAGATCGGTTCCATCCGCCCGCCCGCCGCGCAGCAGGCGGCCAGCATCGGCGGTGGTGCCGTGGCACTGGGTGTCAAGCTCGCTCCTGAAGAAGCCGACACCTTCACCGTCGGGTTGCAGATGAACCCCGAGTCCGTTCCCGGGCTCTCGGCGTCCCTCGACTACTACGACATCAAGATCAAGGGCGGCATCGGTTCGTACGGTGCGCAGGAGATCCTCGACAACTGCTTCAACAACAACCTGGCGTCGTTCTGCACGCTCATCAAGCGCAACCCGCTGGGCGAACTCGAAGGTGACGGTTTCGGCATCGTCCGGGATGTCCGGAATCTTTCGGAGTTGACCGCCAAGGGCATCGACTACTCGGTGGGCTACAACCTGGAGCTCGGCGAGTACAAGGTCGCGCTCGGACTCACCGGCTCGCACAATCTCGAAAGCGACTTCACTTCGAGCCCGGGCGCTCCGGTCATCAAGTGCAAGGGCGTGTACGGCGACACCTGCGGCAATCCGACGCCCGTCGATCGTGCGACGTTCTCGGTGGGCGTGACCTGGCGCTCGCTGTCGGCGACCGCCTTCGTTCGCCACACCTCGGCGGTCGACGTCCAGGAGCGCAAGGACGACCCCGACCAGAAGGGTCGCAGCATCTACCTGATCGAGAACATCCCCGCCTACAACTACCTCGACTTGTCGATCTCCTGGAAGTGGAACGACCAGTTGCGCGTGACCCTCGCCGGGCAAAACCTGCTCGACAAGGACATCACGGTGGTGGGTAACATTCCGGGAGCGAACACGGCGCCGAACGCCTACGTGGATTACTACGATCCGCTCGGCCCCCGTTACAGCCTCGGTGTGTCGTACAAGTTCTAAGAACCTGTACCGAACGTGGCCTGATCCACTGGGGTGTCGCGCAAGCGGCACCCCAGTTTTTTTATGTACGCAGATTTTCCGACGAGCGACCCATGACCGGTGAACAGGAACTCATGCGCGCGGCGCGCGAGGCGGAGGCCGCAGGTGACTCGACTTCGGCGCGAGCGCTCTACCAGCGCGTGCTGGAGTCGAACGCAAGGCAAGAGCGGGTCGTCACGGCGCTCGCGCGTATCGAGTTGACGGCTGGAGCCGCGGAAGCGGCCCTCGGCTGGCTGGCCCGGCTCGTACCAGCCGATGTCGAGCCTGCGGTGCTGACAGACGTTTTTTTGCTCAAGGCAGCCTCGCTGCGACTGCTCGGTCGTACCGAGGAAGAGTTCGTTGCCCTGCAGTCGGCGCTGGCCATCGATGCCTACTGCTGGCCGGCATTGCTGCAAAAGGCCGAACTGCTGGAGCGCCAGGGCAAGCCCAAGGCGGCGGCCAGGCTCTATCGCGACGTACTCAAGATCTCCCCGCCGTCCGAGTATCGGCCCGAGGCCTTCAGGAAGCCTCTGGCCCATGCCGAGCGCATGGTCGGCATGTATGCCGAGGCCCTGGAGATGACGCTGCTGCAGGCGCTCGACGGCATGCCCGGGTTGTCGCAGCGCTGGCGCGAGGCCGTGTCGATCATGGCGGGGCGCAGCCAGCCCTACCTGTCGCAGAGCAACCAGCTCGGTGTACCGCGAATGCCGGCGCAACCTTTCTTCCGCCGCGAGATGTTCGAGTGGGTGGGCGAACTCGAGAAACGCACTACCGTCATCCGCGACGAGATGATCACCGCCATGAGCGAGGCGGGCGCCGCGTTCTCTCCGTACGTGCAGTACGGGCCGGGTGAGCCGGTGAACCAGTGGGCCGACCTCAATCACTCCCGCAACTGGACCGCGTTCCATCTCTATCGCGGCGGCGAGCCGGTTCCCGAGAACCTTGCGCGCTGTCCG
>JBIKVA010000230.1:0-4312 GCA_044357085.1 Steroidobacteraceae bacterium
GGGAGCGCGAGCTCGGCGTCGATCCGGCACGCATCAACGTCAACGGCGGTGCGATCGCGCTGGGTCATCCGCTCGGTGCAACCGGCGCGAGACTCATGACGTCCCTGCTGGGTGAACTCGAGCGGCGTGGCGGCCGCTACGGGCTGCTCACCATGTGCGAGGGCGGCGGCCAGGCCAACGTCACCATCATCGAAAATCTGCGCGGCGGAAAGCCGCTCGCAGGGGAGGCGGCATGAAGGGAATCTGCGAGAACCGTGTCGTCATCGTCACCGGCGCGGGACGGGGTCTCGGCAGGGCCTACGCGCTGGCGTTTGCGCGCGAGGGCGCGAGGGTGGTGGTCAACGATCTCGGTACCTCGCTGGCCGGCGAGGGGCGTGATCTTGCCACCGCGCAGGTCGTGGTCGACGAGATCCGTGCTGCCGGCGGCGAAGCGGTCCCCAATGGCGACGACGTCGCCGACTGGGACGGTGCCGCCCGCATGGTGAAGACCGCGGTCGAGGCCTTCGGACGACTCGATGTCGTCGTCAACAACGCCGGGTTCGTGCGCGACCGGATGTTCGTCAGCCAGAGCCTCGAGGAATGGGATGCCGTCATCCGCGTGCACCTGCGGGGCCATTTCTGCGTCGCGAGCCACGCCGTGGCGCACTGGCGCGCGGAGCAGAAGGCGGGGCGTCCCGTCGATGCGCGCATCATCAACACGAGTTCGGGGGCGGGTCTGCAGGGCAGTTTCAGCCAGAGCGTCTACTCGGCCGCCAAGGGCGGCATTGCGAGCCTCACCCTCGTGCAGGCGGCGGAGCTGCGTCGCTACGGCATCACCGCCAACGCCCTGGCGCCGGCGGCGCGCACGCGCATGACCGAGCAGGCGTTCGCCGACAAGATGCGCGCACCCGACGCCGGCTTCGATCGCCAGGATCCCGCCAACGTCGCGCCGCTGGTGGTATGGCTCGGCAGCGCGCAGTCGGCAGCCGTCACCGGCATGGTGTTCGACATCGAGGGCGGCCGGATCACGATCGCCAACGGCTGGAACGACGGCCCGACGGTGGACAAGGGCGCGCGCTGGGAGCCCGCCGAACTCGGTCCCGTCATCGCCGATCTCGTCGCCGCCCGGCCACCACAGAAAAAAGTCTGGGGAACCTGAATGACCCGGAGTACGTGACGATGCAGTTCGCCTTTACCGAAGACCAGAACCTCATTCGCGAGACCGCGCGCGAGTTCCTGACGGAACGTGCTGGCCTCGCGCAGCTGCGCCGGGATTTCGCCAGACCCGAGGGGCACGATCCGGCGCTCTGGCAGGCCATCACCCGCGAGCTGGGCTGGGCGGGCATCGCCTTGCCCGAAAGTGTGGGCGGCAGCGGGCTCGGGATGGTCGAACTGGCCATCCTCCTCGAGGAACAAGGACGGTGTCTTTACGGCGGCCCGTTTCTTGCGTCTGCCGGTTTCGCGAGCGCGCTGCTGCTCGAAGCCCCGGCGAGCGACGCGCGCGATGCAATCCTCGCGCGCCTGGCGAGTGGTGAAGCGATTGCAGCCGCGGCGTTCACCGGCGAGTCCGGACTCGCTGGCCGCGATGCGGTGCAGGTCGAACTCGTCGACGGTGAGCACGGCCCCGTACTCGTCGGTCTGTCCTCGTTCGTCCTGAATGGTGCTGCCGCGGATCTTTTCGTCGTGGTTGCCCGTGATCGCCGCGCCGGGCGTGACGGCATGGCGCTGCTGGCCGTGTCGGCCGACTCGCCAGCTCTCACCGTGACGCCGCTTGCTGCCATGGATCTCACCCGACCCTACGCGCGGCTGGAGTCCCGCCACGTGACGCCGGCGGCGGTACTCGCCGATGGCGATGGCCATACGGTCGAGCGCGGCGTGCAGGTTGCGCAGATCGCTCTCGCCGCCGAGCAGCTCGGTGCCATGCAGGCGGCACTCGATCTCACCGCAGGCTACGCGGCGCAGCGCGTGCAGTTCGGTCGCGTGATCGGCAGCTTCCAGGCGATCAAGCATCGCCTCGCCGACATGATGGTGATTTGCGAAGCGGCGCGTTCGGCGGTCTATTACGCCGCCTGCGTCGTCGACGAATACCGTGCCGATCCTGCAGGTGTGGCGGCCGAGCTCGCCGAGGCCGCAGCGCTTGCCAAGGTGTATTGCTCGTCCGGCTTTCATGACGTCGCGGGCAATGCCATCCAGCTGCATGGTGGCATCGGCTTCACCTGGGAGTACGACGCGCACCTCTACTTCAAGCGTGCCCGGGCCACCTCGAACCTGCTCGGCTCGCCGCAGCATCACCGCGAGCAGATCGCACGACTCATAGGGCTCGATGCCCGGGCGGAGGCGCCATGAAGATTCGCTTCACACCGGAAGAAGAAGCCTTTCGCGTCGAATGCGCCGCATGGCTAGCCCAGCAGATGTCGGGCCCTTTCGCCGACATCCGCGGCATCCTCAGTCAGACGTTCAAGGCTGAAAAACGCCTGGAGTGGGAGCGGGCGCTCGGCCGCGCGCGCTGGAGCGTGATCGGCTGGCCTGAAAGATATGGCGGTCGCGAGGCGACGCTCGCGCAACAGGTGATCTTCGCCGAGGAGTACGCGCGCAGCGGTGCGCCGGGTCGCGTGGGCCATCTCGGCACGGAACTCGCCGGTCCGACCATCCTGCACTTCGGCAACGACATGCAGCGGGAGCGGTTTCTGCTGCCCATCGCGCGCGGCGAGGAGTTCTGGTGCCAGGGCTACAGCGAGCCCAACGCCGGTTCCGACCTCTCGAACGTCCGTACGCGGGCTCGGCTCGAGCACGGGCCCGACGGTCCCGAATGGGTGATCGAGGGGCAGAAGATCTGGACTTCGCTCGCGCAGTTTGCCGACTGGTGCTTCGTGGTCTGTCGCACCGAGGAGGGCAGCAAGGGTCCTGCGGGCATTTCCTATCTGCTGGTGCCGATGAAGCAGAAGGGCGTTACCGTGAAGCCGATCAGGCAGATGACCGGTGACGCGGAGTTCAACGAAGTATTCTTCGACGGTGCGCGCACCAGGGCCGAATACTGCGTCGGCAAGCCCGGCGAGGGATGGAAGGTGGCAATGGGCACGCTCGCCTTCGAGCGTGGCGTGTCCACGCTTGCGCAGCAGATGACCTTCCGCAACGAACTCGACCTCGTGATCGCCGCGGCGCGCAGCAACGGTGCGGCTGGCGATCCGCTGATCCGGCAGCGCATCGCCGAGGCCTGGGTGGGTCTACGCATCATGCGCTACAGCGCGTTGCGCATGCTGTCGCGGGCGACCAGCGGCTCGCTGGGTCCCGAGGCCATGACCTACAAGCTGCACTGGGCCACGTGGCGCAAGAAGCTCGGTGAGCTGGCCATGGACGTGGTGGGGCCGACGGGCGAACTCTGCACCGGCAAGCCCTACGAACTCGCCGACCTGCCGTACCTCTATCTCTTCTCGCGGGCGGACACCATCTACGGCGGCACCAACCAGATCCAGCGCAACATCATCGCCGAGCGCGCGCTCGGCCTGCCGAAGGAGCCGCGCGGTGACCGTTGAAGCACCACCGGCTCCGGCATATCCCGTCGGTCGCAACCTGCTGGCCGGCCAGACCGTGCTGGTGACGGCGGCCGCGGGTACGGGCATCGGCTTCGCTGTGGCAAAACGTTGCGTCGAGGAAGGTGCAAATGTCTTCGTCAGCGACATCCACGCGCGTCGGCTGGGCGAGGCGGTCGATCGGCTGCAGGCGATCGCGCCCGGACGCGTGCACTCGCGCCCCTGCGACGTGACACGCCAGGAAGAGGTCGACGCCCTCGTCGCTGCGGCGATCGAATCGCTCGGTCACATCGACGTGCTGATCAACAACGCCGGCCTCGGTGGCACGGCGAACGTGGTCGACATGACGGACGCCGAATGGTCACGCGTGATCGACGTATCGCTCACCAGCGTGATGCGCATGACGCGGGCTGTGCTGCCGCACATGCAGGAACGCCGCCGCGGTGCCATCGTCAACAACGCCTCGGTGCTCGGCTGGCGCGCCCAGGCCGGTCAGTCGCACTACGCCGCCGCCAAGGCCGGCGTCATGGCGTTCACGCGTTGTGCGGCGATGGAGTCGGCGTCCCACGGCGTGCGGATCAATGCCGTGGCGCCGTCGATCGCGATGCATGCGTTCCTCGCCAAGACGACGACGCCCGAGCTCCTTGCCGAACTCGCCCGCCGCGAGGCCTTCGGCCGGCCGGCGGAGGTCTGGGAAGTCGCCAACGTCATGGTGTTCCTCGCCTCCGATCTGTCGAGCTACATGACGGGCGAGATCCTCTCCGTATCGAGCCAGCACCCCTAGCCCGGCACGCTCGTCCATA
>JBIKVA010000231.1:0-4311 GCA_044357085.1 Steroidobacteraceae bacterium
CTCGCGCTGCAACTTGCCCAACTCGAGCCTTCGACTCCCGGGCTGGCCCTCGCACGGCAAATCGTCGCGAACCACCTCGATCTGCTCGCGCAGCGCGATGGCGGGCCGCTGCGCAAGGCAACCGGCGCCACCGAGGACGAGCTCACCGCCGCGATCGCCCTGGTACGCGCCTGCCATCCGCGACCGGGATCGCTGGTGAACGCGAGTCGCCCGGAGTACGTCGTTCCCGACGTCTTCGTGCGTCGCACGCCGCGGGGCTGGTCGGTCGAACTCAACCCCGGCACGATGCCGCGGGTGCGGGTGAACCAGGACTATGCGGGCATGCTGGGTCGCGGCAGCGCCCACACCACGCTGCGAACCCAGTTGCAGGAGGCGCGCTGGCTGCTGAAGAGCCTCGAGATCCGCAACGACACGCTGCTCAAGGTTGCCCGGGCGATCGTCGCACGCCAGGCCGACTTTCTCGCGCAGGGTGACGAGCACATGAAGCCGATGATCCTCAAGGACATCGCCGGCGCCATCGAGATGCACGAGTCGACCATCTCGCGCATCACCTCGGGCAAGTACATGCACACGCCGCGCGGCGTCTACGAACTGCGTTACTTCTTCTCGAGTCAGGTCGAGGGCGACGACGGCCAGGGCACTTCCTCCACCGCGATCCGCGCCAAGATCCGCAAGCTGATCCGCGACGAGGACCCGGCCAACCCGCTATCGGACAACCGTCTGGCCGAGGTCCTCTCCGGCGAGGGCATCCCGGTCGCCCGCCGTACGGTGGCGAAGTACCGCGAAGGACTGGGTATCGAATCCTCGGCCGAGCGGAAGAGGGTCAAATCGCGCTAACCTTGTTGTCATCAGGAGGACGCCATGCAGATATCCATCACCGGCCACCACACCGACGTCACCGAATCCATGCGCGCCTACGTGCACAAGAAGATGGATCGCGTCGTGCGGCACTTCGACCATCTCATCGACGTTCACTTCGTGCTGTCGGTCGAGAAGCTCCGCCAGAAGGCGGAGGCCACCCTCAAGATCCCCGGCGGCGACATCCACGCCGACGCCGTGGCCGAGGACATGTACGCAGCCATCGATGCGCTCGTCGACAAGCTCGACCGGCTGGTCAAGAAGCGCAAGGAAAAAGACACCGACCATCACGCCGAGGAAGGTCGTCGGGCGCGCCACTGACGGCGCACCCCCACCGGCCTTCCACATCGCCACGGCCGCGTTCTTCAGGCGTTCGCTCGCGTGGCATCGCCCCTGCGTCTCATCCTCGTCAGCGGGCTCTCCGGGGCTGGCAAGAGCGTGGTCCTCAACGCGCTCGAGGACCTCGGACACTACTGTGTCGACAATCTCCCCGCCTCGATGCTCGAGCCGTTCGTGGCGCACACGCTGCGCACCGGCAACGGCAGCTACCAGACCGTGGCGATCGGCATCGATGCGCGCGACACCGGCGCCGGGCTCGAGAGCGTGCCAGCCACCATCGCCGAACTGCGTCGCAGCGGCCTGCGCTGCGAGTTGCTGGCGGTCATCGCCGCCGACACCGAGTTGCTTCGACGTTTCGGCGAAACCAAGCGTCGCCATCCGCTGTCGCGCGAAGGCGTGACCCTGCAGGAGTGCGTCTCGCTGGAGCGGGCACTGCTCGATCCGGTCATCCAGGCGGCCGACCTGGTGGTCGACACCACCCACATGGGCGTGCACGAGTTGCGCGACGTCATCGTGCAGCGCATCGACCGGCGTCGCGGCGCGGAATTGTCAGTCACGCTGGTTTCGTTCGGCTTCAAGCACGGCGTGCCGGGCGACTGCGACTTCGTCTTCGATGCCCGCACCCTGCCGAACCCCTACTGGACGGTCGCCCTGCGCCCGCTCACCGGCCGCGACCCCGAAGTCGTCGCCTATCTCGACGCCCAACCGGCGGCCGGTGCGCTGCTCGGGGAGTTCGCGGGTTTCATTGCCGCACGCATCGACGAACATCAGGCGGCGCGACGCCGTTACCTGACCTTCGGCATCGGCTGCACCGGCGGGCAGCATCGCTCCGTGTACCTGGTGGACCGGCTGGCCGAACGCTTGCGGGACAAGGCTCCCGGACTCGCCGTGCGTCACAGCGCTCTCGGGGCCACGGGCGCAAAGCAATGAGTGCGGCGACTCCATGAGCGTCTCCAGCGCGTTGAGCCGCAAGGAGGCACGTCTCGCTGCGCTGCGCGAGGCGCTCGACAGCGGCACGCTGCGTCCGGCGCAGCGGATGGTGGCGGCGATGCACCCGGCCGAGATCGCCCTGCTGCTCGAGTCGCTGCCGCCGCGGCAACGGGAACTCGTCTGGAGCATGGTGGACCCGGAGATCGAGGGCGACGTGCTGCTCGAACTCAACGAGAACGTCCGCCAGGAACTGATCGAGGAAATGGCCACCGAGGAACTGGTGGCGGCCGCCGAGGGCATGGAACTCGACGATCTCGCCGATCTGGTCGGCGAGTTGCCCGAGACGGTCACGCTGCAGGTGCTGCGGTCGATGGATCAGCGGGACCGCGAGCGCCTGCGAACGGTGCTGTCGTGGCCCGAGGACAGCGCCGGCGGCCTGATGAACACCGACACCGTCAGCGTGCGTCCCGACGTCACGCTGGAGGTCGTGCTGCGCTACCTGCGGATGCGTGGCGAGTTGCCGCCGCGCACCGACAGCCTGTTCGTGGTCGATCGCGACGATCGCTACCTCGGCACGATCGCGCTCACCCGCATCATCACCGGTGAACCCGAAGCCACGGTCGGCGACAACCTCGACACCGAGGCCCCGCGCATCGAGCCCGAGACGGCGGCGACGGACGTCGCGCAACTCTTCCAGGATCGCGACCTCGTCTCCGCCGCGGTGGTGGGGACCGAAGGCAAACTGCTCGGCCGCATCACCGTCGACGACGTCGTCGACGTCATCCGCGAAGAAGCCGAGCACTCGGTGCTGTCGATGGCAGGCCTGCAGGACGATGAAGACCTGTTTGCCGGCATCGTGCCGTCCACGCGGCGGCGCCTGCTTTGGCTCGGCATCAACCTCGTCACCGCCTTCCTGGCTGCAGCGGTGGTCAAGACCTTCGAGGGGACCATCGAAAAAGTCGCTGCGCTCGCCGCCCTGATGCCCATCGTGGCCTCGATGGGCGGAATCGCCGGGACGCAGACCGTCACGCTGATCATCCGCGGCCTCGCCCTTGGCCAGGTGCAGTGGTCGAACGCGCGCTGGTTGCTGTTCAAGGAAATCGCGGTGGGCGGCCTCAACGGCCTGCTATGGGCGTTCGTGGTGGGCGTCGTCACCGTGTTCTGGTTCGACACCTGGCAGATCGCCGGGATCATCGCTGCCGCGATGCTCATCAACCTGCTTGCTGCAGCGGCCGTGGGCGTACTGGTGCCGCTCGCCCTGCGACGGCTGGACATCGACCCGGCGCTGTCGGCAGGCGTGATCCTCACCACCTTCACCGACTGCATCGGTTTCGCGACGCTGCTCGGACTCGGCGCGGTGTTCCTCACCTGAGCCTGCCGCAACCGGCAGGCTCAGGGAGAATGGTGGGTGCCGGCCTGACCCCGGCTACCGCTTGGCGGACCGTCTAGGGCTTCGCCGCCGATCCGCTCGCGGCCGCAGGCGCGGCAGCCGCCTCACGGGCGACGATGTAGCGCTCGAGGGCGTCGCGGGCGAGCGTGCCGCAGCCTTCCGCGGCGGACGCGGCGAGGATGCTCTCCATGGTGGTGAGGGTTTCGATCGCCGGGCAGGTTTCCTTGCCACGCATGGCGCCGAAGCTGCGGCGCGGCGGCGGTCGGTTGACGAGTGCCGTCAGCGCCGCCACGGACGCTGTCTGCGCCCCGCCGGCGAGTGCCGGCAGACGAACGCCACCGGCAGCTCCGCGCAGCACCATTACCTCGCCACCCGAAGAAACCAGGGTCAGGATCTGCCCCTCTTCGAGCGGCACGCTGGCTCCGGCTGCGAACTGCGTGCCCTTACCTATGGTCGCCACGTTCGAGCGTGCAACCACGTAATCCGCCGCCGCGGCGACAGTTCCGGCCGCCAGCGACATCGCCACGATCACTCCGATCAATCCCTTTCTGACCATGTTGCACCTGTACCCGATTTCGTTGACCAACGGACGATAGCTTCGTCCACGCATCCAAAACATACCATCACCGCGCCTGCGGAGCACCGACCACCGCAAGGGCTGCCCAGGCGAGCGGATCGTCCGCACCGGACCGGATCTGCGCCATCTGCGCAGCACGCAAGGCTTCGGGCAGACCGTCGCCGGCCTTGAGGCGTTCGAAGAGTCCCCGCATGACCGCCACCGTCGCTTCGTCAGG
>JBIKVA010000036.1:0-15866 GCA_044357085.1 Steroidobacteraceae bacterium
CCGATCAGCAGCGCAAGATCGGGGGATTCGGCGGCAAGTTGCGCGAGGCGTGCCGCCAGCTCCCGGGTACTCAATGATTTTCCCGACTCGTCGAGCAGGATCACGCGCTCCCGCTCGCGCAGTGCGGCGAGCACCCGCTCGCCCTCGCGCGCGATGGCGGTTTCCACGCTACGGCTCGCGCTCCGAGGCGCCGCTTCCAGTTCCAGCAACTCGACGCGCCATGGCGACTTGAAGCGGCGCAGGTAATCGGCAACGGCGGACTCGACCCAGGCAGGCTGCCTCGACCCGACCGTGATGATCCGCAGTCGCACCGCCGTCTGCTGAAAGAACGGCGGGCGCGCTCAGGCGCGGTCGCTGGATCCGCGACCGGACGTGGCGCGTCGCGCATCGCCGCCGGACCCGGCGCGGCCGGTCTCGCGCGGCGATTCCCACAAATGCTCGAGCTGATAGAACTCGCGAGTACGCGGCAGCATCACGTGCACCATGACGTCCGGTAGATCGACGAGCACCCACTCGCCCTGTCTCTCGCCCTCGACGCCAAGCGGCCGCTGTCCCGTCGCCTTCGCCATTTGCACCACGCGGTCCGCGATCGAGCGCAGATGTCTGTCGGAGGTGCCGCTGGCGATGACCATGAAATCGGCAACGTCGCTGATGCCACGCACATCGAGTACCCGCACGTCGACCGCCTTCATGTCGGCGAGTGCCGCCTCGACCACGGGCAACATGGGCGGCAGGCTGCGCGGGCGGCCCGCGGCGCTCTTGCGAGGAACCTTGGCGGTGCTGGATTTGGCCGCCCGTTTCGGCGCCGCTTTGGACGCGGGCTTCGCGGCGGCTTTCCGGGCTGGCTTGGCGGGTTTGCGGACGGACTTGCGATCGTTCATGCGGTGCGCTGGCTACTCCATGGCGGGGCCGGACTCCCGGCGCGCCGGGCGAGCATAGCATCCCGACTCCCTGATGATGGTGCGCACGGCTTCCGGCACGAGGAATCGCGGATCGCCTCCGCTGACGAGCAATTCCCGCAACTCCGTGGAGGAGATCTCGAGCGGCGTGACCTTGCGCACGTGGATCCCGCCCGACAGCCGTCGATGCAATGATTCGACGTCGGCAACGCCGTGCGCGGCCAGCAGTTCGGCAAGCGGTCCCGCGCCCGGCGCCTGCCAGCCCGGACGGTGCGCGACGACAACATGCGCCACGGCGAGGATCTCCTGCCAGCGATGCCAGGACGTGAAACCGGCGAACGCATCCATGCCGAGCAACAGGCAGAGTGGATGCCCCGGATGCTCGATGCGCAGCTCCGCGAGGGTGTCGATGGTGTAGCTCACGCCGCCACGACGGATCTCGCGATCATCGAGCACGAAACCCGGCTGATCGCCGATCGCAGCGCGCACCATCGCCAGACGCAACGCTGCCGGCGCCAGCGGCGGCTCGCGATGACCGGGATTGCCGACCGGAATCCAGCGCAGCTCGGCCAGACCCACCGCACGCATCAGTTCGTAGCCGGTGCGCAGATGACCGACGTGGATGGGATCAAAGGTGCCGCCGAAAACACCGATCGGCGCCGGCACCGGGGCAGCCGTCCACCGGTCCTCGCGATCGCTCATCGGACCGGCCGCAAGCCGCAGAACTCCGCGCAGAGCAGCGTCATCTCGTCCCAGGGATCGCCGGCGAGCCGACCCTTGATCATGCGATCGGCTCGCAGCGCCCGCGATGACAATCGCGCAAACGGCAGGCGGCCGGCGCGTGGTCTGGCGCGTTCGAGGGCGGCGAGTTGCCCGGGCGTCAGGCGCGGCCCCGGTCGCCGCGCCGGATCGTCGCCGCGACGCAATGACCAAAGATTTCGCAACTCGCGGATCAGCGCCCACAACACCAGCGTCGGCTCTGTCCCCTCCCCGCGCAGGCCCGCGAGCACGCGCAGGGCGCGCGGCGCATCGCCGATCACCACCGCTTCGCCGAGCGCAAACACATCGTACCGGGCACTCGAGGTCACCGCGCCGAGCACCGCCTCGGTATCGAGTCGACCGGTCGGAACCAGCAACTTGAGTTTCTCGATCTCCTGCTGCGCCGCGAGCAGGTTGCCCTCGACGCGCGCAGCGAGCAGGGTGAGGGCCTCGGGCGTCGGCTCCAGGCCCGCGGCGCGCAGCCGCTGCGACAGCCAGCCCTCGAGTTGCCGCGGCGCGATCTCCCAGATCGGCACCCACACGCCCTTGGCCTCGACCGCCTTGACCCACGCCGTGTTCTGGGTCGTGAAGTCGAGACGCGGCGTGATGATCAGCAGCAGCACGTCGTCGCCACCGCCGGTGAGCAAAGACTGCAGGGCAGCCCCGCCTTCCTTGCCGGCCTTGCCCGAGAAACGCAGCTCGATGATCCGCCGGTCACCGAACAGCGACATGGACCCCGCGCCGGCGACGACGTCGGCCCAATCGGCATTGCGTTCGGGAAAGTGCACCTCGCGGTCTGCGTAGCCGGCCTGCCGGGCCGCAGCGCGGATGGCGTCACAGGCCTCGCCCACCAGCAGGTCCTCGTCGCCCGACACCAGATAGGCAGGTGCCAGCCCGCCGCGCTGCAGCGCCTGCTTGAGATGGGCGGCGAGATTGTCGAGGCCGAGTTTCATGTGAGCGGAGCCAAGGTGTTGAGTCCGGATTATCCGCGACCGGGCCGGTGACGGCTCGGTGTGGTACCCCGAATTTAATTGTTATAAAGTATCAACTATGTAACTTCATTACGTTCTACCGTCCGCCTGGTACCTCACCCCGCCGCCACACCTGCTGCCACCCACCCTATGAAATCTCCCGCTCCCGCCGTTGTCGCCATCCGCCGCCCGACCGTCCGCAACGCCGCCGCCACCGTTGCACTCGCACTCGCAGCCTCGCTCCACCCGTCGATGGCGAAGGCGCAAACGGCGACGGGCGGTACAAACGAAGACACCTCGCGTCTCGAGGAGGTTGTGATCACCGCCACGCCGCTGCGTCGTGCGGCATTGGCGACGGCCCAGCCGGTCGCGGTGCTGCGCGGCGACGATCTCGTCACGGCCATCACGAGCAGCCTGGGTGAGACCCTCGCCGACCAACCCGGCATGTCGGCGACGTCGTTCGGGCCGATCGCCAGTCGGCCCATCGTCCGCGGCCAAGGTGGTCTGCGGGTACAGACCTACGTCGACGGCGCCGACACGCTGGATGTCGGAGCCCTCTCCGACGATCACGCAGTCACCGTCGAGCCGTTGCTCGCCGAGCAGATCGAGATCGTCCGCGGCCCGGCCGCGTTGCTGTTCGGCTCCTCCGCAGCGGCCGGTGCCGTCAACGTCATCACCGGCCGACTGCCGCTCGCAAGACCAGACGCACCCATGGGCGGTGAACTGCAAGCCCGGGGCGATACCGCAGCCAACGGGCGCGGCATCGCCGCCCGCATCAGCGGCAGCTCGGGCGATCATCTGCAATACACCGCTGACCTGCATCACGTCCGCGCCGGCGACCTGCGGATACCGGGTGGCAGGCTCGACAACTCGGCCGGTGAAACCCGCGGCGGCAACATCGGCCTGGGATGGGTCGGTGAACGGGGCTCGCTCGCCATCGCCATCAACGAGCTGCGCAGTGCTTATGGCCTGCCGGGCGGACACGATCACGCCGAAAGCGCGGAAACCACCGTGCCGGAGGACCCTGGGCATGAAGACCATGAAGACGTGACTTTGTCGCTCGATCAGCGCCGCATCGACCTCGCTGGAGAGTGGCGACTGGGAGGGTTCGCCGATGCGATCAGGCTGCGCGTCGCGCGCAACGACTACCGGCACCGCGAACTCGAGGGCGAAGCGATCGGTACGTTCTACGGCCAACTCGGCACTGAGGCACGCCTCAGCATCGACCGCGACGAACGCTGGACGATCGGCGCGCAATGGCGCGAGGTCGACTTCAATGCCGACGGCGAAGAGGCTTTCCTGCCGACCTCGCGTACCCGCAACCTCGGCGCATTCGCCTTTGGTGAACTCAAGCTCGGGACGCTGACCCTCGAGGCAGGAGCACGGCTCGAGCGGCAGGACATCGACGTCGTGAAACCGGCGCCGCTGGCACCGGCGAAGCCACCGCGGTCGCACGCGGGAGACACGAAAAACATTTCGCTCGGCCTGCTGTGGCCGGTCACCGCGCCGTGGACCGCCACACTGCAGTTGACCTCCTCGGAACGACACCCCACGGCGACGGAGCTTTTCGCCTTCGGTCCGCATATCGCCGCACAGCGCTTCGAGATCGGCGACGAATCCCTGCGCGTGGAGCGCGGACTGACTGCCGATCTCGTCTTGCGACGGCAGGCCGCGAGCGGCTGGACGGGCAGCATCGGCGCCTTCGTTAGCGACTACGACCGCTTCATCACCGCCCTGCCCGGCGGCGCGGCGTTGCCGGCCGAAGCCCTCGCCGAGGGCTTGCGCGCGGTGCGCTTCACGGCCGTGGACGCCCGGTTCTCGGGAATCGAACTGGACTGGCGACACGACCAACTGCTGCACACCGCCGCGGGAATCGTGGGGCTGCGCGTGTTCGGCGATCTGGTTCGCGCCCGTGATGCGGCGGGGGAACCGCTGCCGCAGATCCCGCCGCGAAGGCTCGGGGTCGAGACCAGTCTCGTGCGCAACCCGCTGCGGCTGAGCCTGCAGACCGTCTGGAACGATGCCCAGAGGGACGTCGCCGCGGGTGAGACCACGACCGCGGGGTTCACGGCTGTCGACCTGGAGATTGCCTATCGCTGGCGCACCGGCGGGGCGGATATGCTGTGGTTCGCCCGCGGCGCGAACCTGCTCGACGAGCAGATGCGTCGTCATGCCTCGCCGCTCAAAGATGTCGCACCCCTCGCGGCGCGTCACATCGTCGTCGGTATGCAAGTCGGATTTTGAATGGAGGATGATCGTGCCATGACCCGCAAGCCTTCCGTGGACCGCCTTTCCACCCTGATCCTCGCCGGCAGCCTGGGCCTCGCCCTCGTCGCCGCGCCGACGGTGCTCGCCACCACCACGCCCAAGGCGGCAGCGGCCAAAGATCACGTCCATGACCATGATCACGATCATGACCACGGGGACGACTCGCTGGAGAAGGGCAAGCACGTGCACGGCGAAGTCACCTTCAATTTAGCGCTGGACGGCGACGCGCTGACCGTCGAGCTCGACGCGCCAGCCATCAACGTCGTCGGCTTCGAAAAGGCGCCGCGGACCGATGCCGAACGCAAGGCCGTGGCGTCGGTCGACGCCTGGTTGTCTGGAGGACGCGAGATAGCCGCCGTGCCCGTCAACGCGGGTTGCCGCCTGCAGCGCGTCGACTACACGCCGCCCAAGCTGGGGTCCGGGCACGCTGATTACCGGGCGCAGTACACCTTCCGCTGCAGCAATCCCAACGCCCTCGCTTGGGTCGAACTTTGGGCCCTGCGCAAACTCAACGGGGTAGAGCGCGCCGAAGCCAACGTGATCACCGCAACCGTGCAACGCCAGCAGGACCTGTCGGGCGGCAAGCTGCGGGTTTCGCTAAAGTAGGGACGTGACCGCAGCCTCCGATCCGGCCTCCGCCGCGCCAGCCCAGGCAGACAGCCCTGCCATCTACGCCAGCGAACTGCAGTTCGCATGGCCCGGCAAGCCGCCGGTGATCGACATCCCGCGCTTCACCGTCGCCCGCGGCGAACGCGTGTTCCTGCGGGGCCCGAGCGGCAGCGGCAAGAGCACCCTGCTCGGTCTGCTCGGCGGGGTTCTGACCCCGGGACGCGGCGTGGTGCAGCTGCTCGGTGCCGACATCACCTCCCTGGCTGCCGGTGCGCGTGACCGCTTCCGCGGCGAACACCTGGGCTTCATCTTCCAGATGTTCAACCTCATTCCCTACCTCGGCGTACTCGAAAACGTGCTGCTGCCGGCACAGTTCTCGCCGGCGCGGGCCGCACGCGTGGTCGGTGGCGATCTCGCCGCGGAGGGACGCCGCCTGCTCGCGGCGCTCGGCCTCGGGTCCGACTATCTCAGCCGACCCGTGACCGAGCTCTCGATCGGGCAGCAACAACGCGTCGCTGCCGCGCGCGCCTTGCTCGGCAAGCCCGGCATCATCGTCGCCGACGAACCCACCTCCGCGCTCGACTTCGACGCGCGGGAAGACTTCCTGCGACTGCTGATGAACGAATGCCGGACCCAGGGCTCGACGCTGCTCTTCGTCAGCCACGACACTTCGCTGGGCAAGCTGTTCGACCGCATTGTGTCGCTGCAGGACATCAACCGCGCCGCGCTGACGGACGGTGCCGGCGTGACCCACGGCGGTGCGACCAACGGCGGTGCGGCCCACGCGGACGCGGCCGCATGAAGACCCTGATGCTCGCCGTACGCTCGCTGCGCAACCGTCGCACGACGGCGCTGCTCACCATCAGCGCGATCGCCATCTCGGTCGCCCTGCTGCTGGGTGTCGAGAAAATGCGCACTGCTGCGCGCGACGGTTTTGCCAACACCGTATCCGGCGTCGACCTGATCGTCGGCGCACGTTCCGGACAACTGAACCTGCTGCTGTACTCGGTCTTCCGTGTCGGCGATGCCACGGCCAACGTCAGCTGGGCGAGCTACCAGAAGATCGCCCGACATCCGGATGTCGCCTGGACGATCCCCATCTCGCTGGGCGACTCGCATCGCGGCTTTCGCGTCATGGGCACCACCGGCGACTACTTCGAGCACTACCGGCACGCGGGCGACCGGCGACTCGTGTTCGCGGCCGGCAAGCCGTTCGCCGACCTGTACGACGCCGTCATCGGCGCCGATGTCGCGCGGCAGCTCGGTTACACCGTCGGCTCAAAGATCATCATCGCCCACGGGCTCGGCAACGTGAGTTTTGCGCAGCACGACGACAAGCCTTTCACCGTCGTTGGCGTGCTGGATCGTACCGGAACACCGATCGACCGCACCGTCCACGTCGGCCTCGAAGCAATCACCGCCATCCACGTCGACTGGCAAAGCGGGATGCAAGCCCTGCCCGGCGCCCGGGTCAGTGCCGAGGAAGCGCGTAGCCGCGATCTCACGCCGGACTCCATCACTGCCTTCATGGTTGGCATGGACACCAAGGTGATGACCTTCACCATGCAACGGGCCATCAACGAATACCGGCAGGAACCGCTGCTCGCGATCATTCCGGGTGTCGCGCTGACCCAGTTGTGGAACCTCGTCGGCATTGCCGACACCGCACTCATGATCGTCGCAGCGTTCGTCGTCCTCGCCGGCCTGCTTGGCATGCTCACGGCGATCCTCACCAGCCTCAACGAGCGGCGCCGCGAGATGGCGATCCTGCGCTCCGTCGGCGCGCGGCCGCGGCACGTGTTCACGCTGCTCGTTGCCGAGGCGGGGATGCTGGCGAGCGCCGGCGTCGCCGCTGGCGTCGGCCTCTGCTACGGGTTGCTCTTCGCGGCCCGCCCCCTGCTCGAGCGCCGCTTCGGAATCTTCCTCGATCCGGGCGGTCTGACGGGTTACGATTTCGCCATCCTCGGCACGATCATCGTCGCAGCACTGCTCATGGGGGTCTTGCCGGCGTGGCGTGCCTATCGCAATACGCTGAGTGACGGCTTGACCATCCGCGTTTGAACCGGGCCCACCGCCCACCAGAGATCCCGATGACCGCATCCTCACGGCTGACTTCATCCTCGATCACCCGCTCGAGGTTTTTCCCGACCTGCCTCATCTCGCTGGCGCTCGTCTTTGGCGTTGCCGTCGGTAATGCCCAGGGGATCACCCCTCCCGCGGTCGGCACGCCCGTGCCTGCGAATGCCGCCAAGCCCGTTCAGCCGGGCGGCATACGCGAGATCGACTGGGACGAGTTGCTGCCACCCGACGCGCGTGCGCGCTTCGGTGGTGCCCCACCGCCGGCCGTCCACGACTACCTCGGCGAAGGCGGCATGGCCGCGCAGCAGGTGATGGACTTCTCCGTCAACAAGACGCTCGAAGGCGCCAACATCAAGATCCCCGGGTTCATCGTCCCGCTCGATGTCGGCAAGGACGGCCTGGTGTCCGAGTTCTTCCTGGTGCCGTACTTCGGCGCCTGCATCCACGTCCCGCCGCCGCCGCCGAACCAGATCGTCTACGTGCGCATGAACAAGGGCATCGCGCTCGACTCGATCTACGAGGCCTACTGGATCACCGGCCGCATGAAGACCACCAACAAGAGCACTCGCCTCGGAGCTGCCGCATACCAACTCGACGGCTCCAAGGTCGAGATCTACAAGTACTGATTCCGCCATGCCCACACTTTTCGAAAAGATCATCGCCCGCGAGATCCCGGGCGACATCGTCCATCAGGACGATCGCGTCACGGCGTTTCGCGACATCCATCCGCGGGCTCCGGTGCATCTGCTCATCGTCCCCAACAAGCCCATACCGACGGCCAACGACATCGACGATGCCGACGAGGCGCTGATCGGCCACATGTTCACGGTCGCCCGCGACCTCGCCCGGCGCGAGGGCATCGCCGAGAGTGGCTACCGCCTCATCATCAATTGCAATGCGCACGGCGGCCAGGAGGTCTACCACCTGCACGTGCATCTGGTCGGCGGCGCACCGCTCGGCCCGATGGTCAGTCGCTGACCCCATAAACCGAACCCGTCACGGCATCCGGACTGCAGCCATGCGACGCGAGCTATACCCTGCCATCGAGGCCCGCCGCAGCGGCTGGCTGAAGGTCTCGGACATCCACGAAATCTACTGGGAAGAAAGCGGCAACCCCGCCGGCAAACCGGTGGTGTTCCTGCACGGCGGACCCGGCGGCGGCTCGGACGGGCGCATGCGGCGTTTCTTCGATCCCGCACGCTACCGAATCGTGCTCTTCGACCAGCGAGGATGCGGCCGGAGCCGCCCGCATGCGAGCCTCGTCGACAACACGACTTGGCATCTCGTTTCAGATATCGAGCGCCTGCGCGAAGAACTCGGCATCGAACGCTGGCAGGTGTTCGGCGGCTCCTGGGGCTCGACGCTGGCCCTCGCCTACGCCCAGGCCCACCCGCAGCGGGTCAGCGAACTCGTGCTGCGTGGCATCTTCCTGGTCCGCCCCTGGGAGTTCCGCTGGTTCTACGAGACGCCGGACGGCACGGGTGCGCTGTTCCCCGACTTCTACGAGGAGTACCTCAAGCCCATCCCGCCGGAAGAACGGGGCGACCTGATGCGCGCCTACTATCGTCGGCTGACGAGCGACGATGCCCGGGTACGCAAGCAAGCCGCACGCGCCTGGTCGATCTGGGAAGGTGCCACCAGCTTCCTCAACGTCAACCCCGACTACATCGCGAAGTTCGAAGAGGACACCTTTGCGGAGGCGTTCGCGCGCATCGAGTGCCACTACTTCATCCACGGCGGCTTCCTGCGCACACCCGGGCAACTGCTGGAAGACGTCCCGCGGATCCGGCATCTGCCCTGCACGATCGTGCAGGGTCGCTACGATGTCGTCTGTCCAATGAAAAGCGCGTGGGACCTGCATCGCGCCTGGCCCGAGGCGGACCTGCGCGTCGTTCCGGACGCGGGGCATTCGGCCTTCGAACCCGGCAATGTCAGCGAACTCGTCGCTGCGACCGACCGCTACGCAAGCCTCTAGCCGGGACGCAAGCCGGCGCGGATTGCAGCCGGAGCCAGCCGGGCACTGACGTCGCCCGCGCACGCCGCGGCGTCCACCAACCCGCGTTCCTGCAGCCAGCGCAAGGCATCGTCCGCATCCTCGCTGAACCAGCTCGCGGCGGAACCGAGGCGGAAGGTGTACCCCCACTCGTCCATGTCCGCCATCACCGCGCGGGCACCGACACCCGGCAATGCTTCGCCCCAGAGAATCTGCAGGTAACACACCGCGTTTTCCTCGAGGACATCGCCGCCGGCATCGCGATCGAGCTGCTCGCGACGCCTCTCGTCCATGCACACGAAGTGGGCCGCCTCGTGCAGCGCGGAATGCAGGGGCGTATCGGCCCGCAAGTGGATGCTCGAACCCACCAGTCCGGCCTCGCTGTCGCCCCAGTAGGACCCGGGTATCGGCACTTCGGGTGCGACGTCGACGATTACGAGTCCGTACTCCGCGAACAGCTGCTCCAGCGAGCTACGCAGCGGGCGGTCGATGAAGCGCAAGAGCTGACTCGGGCTGCTACGGTAACGACTCTGCGCCGACTCTGCGCCGACTCGGCGCAGGCTCAGCGCAGACTCGCGAGCCGCTGCAGCACGATGCCCGCGGCTTCCTCCGCGAGGGTCGCGCGCAACTGCTCCCGCTCGCGATCCTTGGCGAGGGCGATCTTCTCGTCGAAACTGAAGTCGCGTGACACCGTCAACTCCTCGCTCCGTACCCGCGACTCGTTGCCGACCCGCAGCGAAAAACGCACCAGATAGGTCAGTTCGTACTCGCGTGGCACGTTCCGCGCCGATACCGACACCACGCGCTCGAGGAACTCGTCGCGCTCGATCGACAGCACCGTCGCGGCATCCGGATCGAGACTCGCCCCGGAAGCCATCAGGCTGCGGCGCATCGCGCGCAAAAAATCGCTCTGGCCGTCGACGGCCTGCACCGACACACGCTGCAGGTCACCCGCGAGCGGAACCCGTCCCTGCAGCTGGAAGCCGCAGCCTGCCATCAAGAGACAGACGACCACCGCAAGACTCCCAGCGGCTGCCCGCACCGTCCCGCAATGCGGCACCGGCGTCGTCCCGGTCCGCCGCGTCGAGGCGCGCGACGGGCCCATCAGACCACCACGTTCACGAGCTTGCGCGGCACGATGACGATTTTCTTTGGAGTCGCTTCGCCGACGAACTTGCGGACCGATTCATCGGCGAGCGCCGCGGCCCGGATCGTCGCCTCGTCGGCGCCGACCGCGACCGTGATCTGTCCGCGCAACTTGCCGTTGACCTGCACCACCAGGGTGATGGCGTCCTGCGCAAGCGCATCCGCATCCGGACTCGGCCAAGGCACATCGACCACGGCCTCGTCGTGACCGAGCGCATGCCACAGCGCGTGACAGACGTGGGGAACGATCGGCGAGAGCCCGACGACCGCCACTTCCAGGGCCTCCTGCGAGACGGCCCGTCCCTGCGGCGACCGGTCGTCGAAGCGCGAGATGGCGTTGAGCAGTTCCATGACCGCCGCCACTGCCGTGTTGAAGGTCCGCCGCCGACCGATGTCATCGGTGACCTTGACGAGCGTCTGGTGCGCCGCACGACGCAACTCCTTCTGGCCCGCACTCAGCGCACTTTTGTCCAGCGCTTCGACCGGCCCGGCGCTGACGTGCTGGTACACCGCGGTCCACAAGCGGCGGATGAACCGGAACGCGCCCTGGACACCTTCGTCGGACCACTCGAGGGACTGCTCGGGCGGCGCGGTGAACATCATGAACAGCCGTGCCGTATCCGCGCCGAACTTCTCGACAAGACTCTGCGGATCGACGCCGTTGTTCTTCGACTTCGACATCGTGCCGAGTCCGTCGTAGCTCACTTCGATCCGCGACCCGTCGTCGCGGGTCGCGAACCAGCGTGAAACGCCGTCCTGCTGCTCCTCGTCGACGTCAAGCGGATTGAAATAGCTGCGGCGACCCTCGGCAGGCTGGCGCGAGTAGATGTGGTTGAGGACCATGCCCTGCGTCAGCAGGTTGGCGAAAGGTTCGCGCAAGCCGACGAGACCGATGTCACGCATGACCTTGGTCCAGAAACGCGAATACAACAGATGCAGGATCGCGTGCTCGATACCGCCGATGTACTGATCGACCGGAAGCCAATAGCGCACGCGCTCATCGACCATGGCAGCCGGGTTGTCCGCGCACGCAAAGCGCAGGAAGTACCAGGACGAGTCGACGAACGTGTCCATGGTGTCGGTTTCGCGCCGCGCCGGACGGCCGCACGCGGGGCAGTCGACCTTCCAGAAGGAGGGCGTCTTGGCGAGCGGATTGCCGCTGCCGTCAGGCACCAACCCCTCCGGCAGGACGACAGGCAGGTGCTCGTCGGGGACCGGGACCTCACCGCAATGCTCGCAATGGATGAGCGGGATGGGACAGCCCCAGTATCGCTGTCGGGAGATGCCCCAGTCGCGCAGCCGGAACTGCACCCGCTTGCGACCGAGCCCTTTGTCCTCGAGCGCCGCGGCGACCGCGTCGATGGCGGCACGCGAACCCAGCCCGGAGAACTCTCCCGAGTCCACCGTGACGCCGTGCTCGCCGTAGGACTCCTGCCAGGGTGCCTGTACCGTTTGCCAGGCGCCGTCCTGCGGACGAACCACGGTGACGATGTCGATGCCGTTGCGACCGGCGAACTCGAAGTCGCGCTCGTCGTGGCCGGGCACGCCCATCACGGCGCCCTCGCCGTAGCCCATCAGCACGTAGTTGGCGACCCAGACCTCGACCGGTCGACCGGTGAAGGGGTGCAGCACGTGCAGACCGGTACGGCGCCCCTTCTTTTCCATGGTGGCGACGTCGGCTTCCATGGTGCTGCCGCGGCGACACTCGTCGATGAACTCCTGCAGCGCGGAGTCGCGCGCACCGGCGGCGAGCGCGAGGGGATGCTCGGCGGCAATGGCCATGAAGGTCACCCCGAACAAGGTATCCGCCCGGGTGGTGAATACCTTGAGCGCCGAACTGTCCTGTCCCGCAGCCCCGAGTACCGCACGGGCATCGTCGGCGAGCGGAAAGGAAATCTCCGTACCCTCGCTGCGACCGATCCAGTTGGCCTGCATCACTTTCACGCGCTCGGGCCAGCCCTCCAGTGTGGCGAGGTCCCCGAGCAATTCGTCGGCATAAGCCGTGATGTTGAGGTAGTACATCGGGATCTCGCGCTTCTCCACGAGCGCGCCCGTACGCCATCCGCGACCGTCGATGACCTGCTCGTTGGCAAGCACGGTCTGGTCGACGGGGTCCCAGTTCACCACGCCGGTCTTCTTGTAGGCGACGCCTTTCTCGCGCATCCGCAGGAACAGCCACTGGTTCCAGCGGTAATAGGCGGGGTCGCAGGTCGCCACCTCGCGCTCCCAGTCGATCGCGAAGCCGAGCGCCTGCAACTGCCGCTTCATGTAGGCGATGTTGTCGCGCGTCCATTTGGCCGGCGCAACGCCGTTCGCCATCGCCGCGTTCTCGGCAGGCAACCCGAAGGCATCCCAACCCATCGGCTGCAGCACATTGCGTCCCTGCATGCGCGCGAAACGCGACAGCACGTCGCCGATGGTGTAGTTGCGCACGTGGCCCATGTGCAAGCGACCGGACGGGTACGGGAACATCGACAGGCAGTAGAACTTGCCCTTGGATGGATCCTCGCTGGCGGCGAAACTGCTCGCCTCGTTCCAGTACTGCTGCGCCGCGCGCTCGATGGCGGCTGGCTCGTATCGCTCGTCCATTTGAAAGCCCGTGGCCAAAAAAACCGGGGCAACCGACCCTGCAGCACCGCGCTGCCGCGGTGCCGCGGCGAGCGGCGATGTTACACGACGACGTCCCGGCATGCAGGGACCGCGAAAAACCGCAGCGCACATCCCGGCGCCGTGGCAAGTGCCACCTCGATGCCCGGTTCGCCCGGGCCATCGGCGCCCGGCGCGACATCCGTCCAGCCCAAGCCTGATTGCGCAAGGCAGCCACGAAGCGCGGCGGGATCACGCGTCAGCAATTCGAGCGCGATCACCCGGCCCTCGGACACCTGCACGCCGCGCAGCGCGTACACCGAGTTCGGGTGGCTTTGTACGCCTGGCTGGAACACGAGATCGGGAGTCAGGTGCTCGACCACGCACTCGAGCGCCGCGGGCGTCGAGGCCGGGTCGCGCATGCACCAGCGAAACATCGCTTCGCCACGCAACGTGCCTCGCTCCGCGTAGTCGATGTGGCGCGAGGCGGTCATCACCGCAGACATTGCCGGGTCACCGCAGGCCGCGTGCCACGCACGGATGTCGTCGGTGCCATGGGCAACGATGCAGAGCCCCGGCCCGCGCGCGAGCCACGGCGCAAGGTGATGCCCCGCAGCGGGCTCACGCACCTCCGTTAGCTCGATGTAGCCGCGCTCGAGCATGACGTGACAACTGCGCTGCCCGAGATCGGCGACCTCGCCCGCATCAGCGACGGCGTGCAGGGCCTGCGGCAACGTGGGCAGGAAGCCAAGGCGCTCCCATTCCGTACGCATGGTCTCGAGATCAGGACCTGCAAAACCCACATGATCCAGCACCTGCTCCGGCATCGGCCTGCCCCCCGCGGTTCGGACGAAATCCATCATTCGATTGTAGAGCCCCCCGGGATTTGCTCCACTACGACGATGGCAAGGCCACACATCATGTTCGTCCAGTCACAGATGATCCCCTGGCGCGAGGGCCTGCACGGCGATGCGCGGCGGGACGTCGAATCCAAACTGCTGAGCCTCGACGACGCCGACGGCAGTTCGACCTGCATCGTGCGCTACCCGCCAGGCTGGAACAGGACTGCGCCGCAACACCTGTCCATCCACGAAGAGTTCCTCGTCCTCGATGGCTGCCTGGTCATAAATGGCCGGCGTTACGAACAGCACCACTATGGTTTCCTGCCGGCGGGTTATCCGCGCGAACAGGCCTCGAGCGAACACGGCGCGGTACTGCTCACCATGTTCTACGGGAAGCCACAACTCGGCACCGACTCCGCTCCCGGCTTCGATCCGCGACTTCTCGTCGAGCATGTCGATCCGCTCAGCATGGACTGGGATCCCGGACTCGTCGATCCGCAGCTCTCCAAGGGCGTCGCGATCAAGCCGCTGCGGACCGACCCTTACACCGGAGAAACCTCGTTTCTCTACTGCTCGCCACCGCACCGGGTACCGCCCGGCATGGCCAAGCCGCAGTGGACCCACCCGATGGTGGAAGAGCTCTATACCCTCGAGGGCGACTACGTCTGGGGCGATCTCGGCCGCATGCAGCGCGGCGGCTATTGCTGGTGGCGCGAGAACATGTGGCACGGCCCGGCGGGCACGGACACCGGGTACAACCTGTTCGTTCGGACCGTCAACGGCCCGCTCGTCAACCAGTTCGCCACCGAGAAGAAACCCTTCTCCTGGAACCCGCCGCACCGCCCCATCCTGCCCCCCGACCTCGCCCCGTACGGCCAGCCGCTGACCAAGACTCCGAACTACTGAGCGCCCGACTTCACCGATGCAGACCCGCGCGTTCCCCGATGCAAGCCCACACCTTCCCTGATGCCGCCGTAGCGCGCCGGGCGACGGTCGCGCTCATGGTCGCGTACCTGTTCTCGTACGTCGATCGCCAGATTCTCTCCATGCTCGTCGGACCGATACGCGCCGACCTCTTGCTCACCGACACCGAGGTGAGCCTCCTGCACGGTCTGGCATTCGCCATCTGCTACACCGTGCTCGGCGTCTGGCCGATAGGCAGGTGGGCCGACACCGGCAACCGCCGCAACATCGTCGCGGGCGGCATATTTCTTTGGTCATTGATGACCGCCCTGTGCGGCCGTGCCACGAGCTACTTCGGGCTGTTCGCCGCCCGGGTCGGGGTGGGCATCGGCGAGGCGGCTCTCACGCCCACCGCCTACTCGATGATCGCCGACCTCTACCCGCCGCGGCAGCGCAGCACTGCGCTCGCGCTGTTTTCCATGGGCATCTATTTCGGCATCGGTGTCGCCGTCATGATCACTGGCGCGCTGGTCGCAGTCATCGCCGCGGCCGGCAGCCTGCATCTGCCGATCCTCGGCGAGGTCCGACCCTGGCAGGTGCCATTCCTCATTCTCGGTCCGCTCGGCATTCTGGTGGCGGTATGGATGCTGCGTATCCCGGAACCGGCACGTCAGCCCACGGCAATCGCCGCAAGCGGTTTCGGCGACGTCGTCGCCCTCATGTGGCGCGACCGCCGTTTCTATCTCAGCCACACACTGGGTGTCTCGATGCTGACCCTGGTCTTCAACGGGGTCGCTTTCTGGATTCCGGC
>JBIKVA010000233.1:0-4247 GCA_044357085.1 Steroidobacteraceae bacterium
ACGCTGGTCGATGGCATCGACGTCTCGAGCGAGGCCGTGGGCGTCGCCGGTGGTTCGTTGCTGATCAATCCACGGCTGGTCGACATCGCCCGCGTGGAGGTGGTGAAGGGTCCGCAAAGCGCGTTGTATGGCCGCAGTGCCTTCGCCGGCGCCATCTCGTACATCACGGCCGATCCGGACGACAAGGTGTCTGGCAACGTCTCGGCCGAGTACGGGCAGTACAGCCAGTACGAAGTGAAGAGCAGTCTGTCCCTGCCGATGAGCGATACGCTGGGCGTACGGCTCAACGGCTACAAGTTCGATGAGCGCGGCTCCTACAAGAACGTCGCGGGTGGCGAATATGTCGGCGGCGGTGACGGCATGGGCGGATCGCTCACCGTCAAGTGGGCGCCCAGCGAGAGCTACTCCATCAAGTTGCGCACCGAGTACGCCGACGACCAGTTCGACCAACCCGCACAAGCCAACGTGCCGTTCAACACGCTGGCGGTGGTGCCGGCGACGGCCTCGAGCTGCCGGACCTACTCGGTGGCCAATCCGGCCGGTGGGGCAAACCTGGTGACTGCAGGCCCGGTGCTCGATCCCTCGTGTCAGTTCCTCGATGCCAACGCCGCATTGCCGGCGAACACGGTAAACCTGGTGCGGCTGTTCGAGACCGCCACCGGCAGCAAGGGCTATTACAACGACATGAGTCTGCCGGCCTTCCGTGGCCAGATGGTGCGGGCAGGTTCGCTCGCCATCCGCTACAACAAGGACTACACCAAGTCGACGGACAACGGCGTGACCGCGCCGGCGTTCCCGGGAACCAACCGTCAGGTCATGCGTTTCTCCGCCGTGCAGGAGTACCAGGCGGACTATGGGACTTTCTCGCTCCTGTCGGGATACACCAAGGCTGATGTTGCGACCGATGTCGATTTCGACAAGTCCGACATCATGACCGGAATGCAGAACATCAAGACCGACAGCGAGACCAAGCAGTACAGTCAGGAACTGCGGTTCACCTCCGACTTCGAAGGCCCCGTGCAGTTCATCACCGGGCTGCAGTACTGGAAGGAAGAAGTGGACCAGACGGACCTGAACAACACCGTGTTCGGTTCCGGCGTCGCCTGCCCGCTCGCGAGCGGCCCGCCGTTCACTGCGCCGCCGTTGCCGCCGACCTTCGCGCCGAACTACGCCTGTGTCAGCAACTCCAACATCGTGCCGGCCTTTGCCCGCTATACCTACAGCGAGACCAGTGTCGCGCAGTTCATGGACGACGTGGCGCGCGCGCGGGCGCCGTCGCTGGTCGAGCGGAACGTGCGTCACAAGTCGATCTATCTCGAATTCGAGTGGGACATCACCGAGAAATTCCGTCTGATCGGCGAGGCCCGCTATATCGACGAGGACAACACCGTGGCCGGGCCCATCACTGCCGGCAGCCAGGGACCGGGTACGGTGATCCTCTGCGGCGCCACGGGCGACTGCCGTGCGACGGCGAGCATCCCGTATGCGGCGGCACCCGGTGTCCCGGCAAGTTTCTCCGGCGCTCCGCAGCTTCGGACGAACAGCTTCACCCGCAACGACTCCTACATGACGCCGAAGGCGACGATCCAGTGGAAGGCGTCGGATGACCTGAACACCTACGCCTCATATTCGGTCGGCAAGAAGCCGGGTGGCTTCGGCACGCTCACCATCGGCGCCTTCGGCCTGGCTTCGCGCGCCGACGTCGAGTTCGAGCCCGAGCGCGTCAAGGTCTACGAGTTGGGCGCCAAGTGGACGGCGCCGAACCGTCGGCTGCAGATCAACGGTGCCGCGTTCCTGCAGGACTTCACCGACAAGCAGGTGAGCACTCAGGTGATCATCGGCACGACCCTCGGCAACCGGATCACCAACGCCGAGGGTGGCAAGCTCGAAGGTGTCGAGTTGGCAGCGACCTGGCGGGTGACCGACAACCTGACGATCGGCGCCGGCCTGACCCACTTCTTCACTTACGAGTTCACCAATTACCGCACCCTATCGGGCGGTGCCGCGGAAATCGCTCGCGTCGGCAACTGCACGCCGGTGACCACGGTCGTGGTCGAATCCGGCGTCAACAAGGCGCGCTCAACGTGTCAGGTCGATCGCACCGGCAACAAGTTCGAGGACGTGCCGGCGACGGCCGCGGCCCTCAACTTCAGTTACAGCCGACCTCTCGGCAACGACATGTCATGGTTCGCCGACCTCGACACCAGTTACGCGGGCAAGCGCTACATCGAGGACGACAACACGATCTACCTCGAGCCGTACACCAACGTCGACCTGCGATTCGGCGTCGGTACCGATCGCTGGGAGGCGTTGCTGTTCGTCAACAACGCCACCGACGACGACAAGATTCGTTCAGCGGGCTCCGGTCCCGCCAACGCACTGGCCACGATCCGTCTCGCACAGACCATCGGTGCGGTCGGGGCGCTGGTGCCTGCGAATCTTCGCAATCCGTTCGGTGCATCGCCGGTGGGCCTGCGCATCCCCACACAGGTGTTCGCCAACATGCCCGATCCGCGCACGGTCGGGTTCCGGGTCAACTACAAGTTTTGAGCCGCGCGCAGACATCGTGAGGCAGCAAGGATCCGGGTCGGTCGGGGCCGTCGTCGATGCCGTGTTTCGTTGAAGGCGCGTATGGCTGAGAGTGATCGGTCCGCGCCGGCGATATCGCGACGGTCCTGGCTGGGTGGGTCGCTGGTGCTCGGCGCCGCGGGTGTGGGCTTGCCGCTGGCGTCGGCGCCAGTCGAGGCTTCCGCCCGCGGTGCGTTGCCCGATCTTGCCGACCCGGCCGTCAATCTGCGCAACGTGGTGCGCATGCAGGGGAGTCTGCGCGAGACGGATGTCCCGTGGTGGTTCACGGGCGTCATCTTTGCGGTTCGCGGCGACAACGAGACACCGCGACCGCTGGTGCGCTTCGAGGGTATGGAAATCTACTGGTTCCGGCACACGCCGGGCGGGTACGTCCTCGGCGGCAACACGGTCACGTTCTTTCGCGACTTCGAGTCCAACGAGTACCTGCGCGAATTCCGCAATCCGTGGACTGGGCGGCTCGATGAAGTGAAGCCGGCGGTGCAGGGCGGGAACCTCGGTTTCAGCTATGGCGTCGACGGCATCTGGCCGGTACGGCTCGACGGCACGCCGCTCGGCGTGCCGCAGACCGCACCGCTGCGTCTGCAGTGGCATGCAGTCGGCGAGCACGTGTGGCTGCAGCATCAGACGGTATACCCGCCGGGAATGCCACCGATGCACGGCCAGCGGCAGAGCCTGTTTGCACAACGCCGCGATTTCCTCGATCCGCGGCTCGATGCGCTGCCGGCCACCTTCTCATCCACGGTGTTCATGGGCTGGCTCAAGTGGATGGACATGAAAGGCGAGCCGGGACACGTGGTCTGGCACGCATCGGGGGCGAAGTTGCGCAGCGTCGCCGACCTGCCACGCGAGTATCGCGAACGGGCTGAGCGTGAATACCCGGAGCGGTTGACGGCGCGTCCGCGTTCCGGAGTCTGAGCGCGGCGGAGTAACCAATTCCTTGCCGCCATGACGCGGCTCGTCGATACGGATCGTTGGAGGGGGTATGTTTCGAGGATCGATCTCAGGCCGGCGGGCCGTGCTTCGCGTGGCCGTCGTCGCGACAGTGGCCGTCGCTGCAGCGGCCACGACGGCGTCGGCGAGCACGCCACCGCCCATCGTCTTCCAGGACGAAGCCGGACAGCGCGGTGTGCAGGACCTTGCCGTAAACGCCACCGGCCCGACATTCGGTGACTACGATCGCGACGGCGATCTCGATCTGTTCGTCCCCGTCGAGGATCTGGCGACGGGCCTGCACGATCGCCTCTTCGAGAACGACGGCAAGGGGCATTTCCGCGACGTCGCCGCTGTCCGCGGGGTGCAGAATCCGGGCAGCTTCAGTCGCGGTGCCGTGTTCTGCGACTTCGACAACGATGGCGATCCCGATCTCGTCTCGGCGACGATGCCGCCGGGGCAGTCCCGCGAGCGGCACGTGCCGACGACCCTGTATCGCAACCAGTTGCGGGAAACCGGTGCGGCGACCTTCGCTGACGTGACCCGCGAGGCCGGGCTGATGCGGGCGGGCAACGACAACGATGCCAGGATCGGCGGCATCGGCGACACCGCAGGGGGAGTGGGCTGTGCGGATTACGATCGTGACGGTGATCTTGACCTTTTCTGGAAGAACACCGACGGCGACATCGAGAATGCACTGTTTCGCAACGACGGCAACTGGCGCTTCA
>JBIKVA010000037.1:0-15474 GCA_044357085.1 Steroidobacteraceae bacterium
CGATTGGCGCACCGCGTGCCGCTCCCGGCAGCGACCGCCGCTCAGGAACCGCGTCGCAACTCCCACTTGGCAACCGACTCGAGATGCACCTCGTCCGGACCGTCGGCAATGCGCAGGATGCGCGCACCGGTGAACGCGTAGCCTAGGAAGAAGTCGTCACAGAGCCCGCCACCGCCGTGTATCTGGATCGCGCGGTCGAGCACCGCCTGGGCCATGCGCGGTGCCACCACCTTGATGGCGGCAATCTGCGTGCGCGCCACCTTGTTGCCATGCAGGTCCATCATGTGTGCGGCCTGCATGACGAGCAGACGCGCCTGATCGATCTCGATGCGCGATAGCGCGATCTGCTGCCTGACCACACCCTGATCCGCGAGCGGGCGCCCGAAGGCGACGCGGGCATTTGCGCGGGCGCACATCGCCTCCAGCGCACGCTCCGCCAAGCCGATGAGCCGCATGCAGTGATGGATGCGACCAGGCCCGAGACGACCCTGGGCGATCTCGAAGCCGCGTCCCTCGCCGAGCAGCATGTTGCCGGCGGGCACCCGCGCGCCCTCGAACGCGACCTCCGCGTGGCCATGCGCTGGCTCGTCGAAACCGAGCGTCTTCAGCGGGCGGATGATCCTCACGCCGGGCGTGTCCATCGGCACCAGGATCATGGACTGCTGCTTGTGACGCGCTGCCTCCGGGTCCGACTTGCCCATCAGGATGGCGATCTTGCAACGCGGATTCATGGCGCCCGTGGTCCACCACTTGCGCCCATCGATGACGTACTCGTCGCCATCGCGCCGGATCCGGGTCTCGATGTTGGTCGCATCGGACGATGCGACTGCAGGCTCGGTCATCGCGAAACAGGAGCGGATTTCGCCGGCCAGCAGCGGCTCGAGCCATTGCTTCTTCTGGGCGGCGTCGCCGTAGCGGTGCAGAACCTCCATGTTGCCGGTATCGGGCGCGTTGCAGTTGAACACCTCGGGCGCCCACATCACACGCCCCATTTCTTCGGCGAGCGGCGCGTACTCGAGGTTGGTCAGGCCCGCGCCGTGCTCGGCGTCGGGCAGGAACAGGTTCCAGAGTCCGAGCGCACGCGCCTCGCGTTTCAACTCCTCGAGGATCGGCGGCGCCGCCCAGGGGTTCGGGCCGCTTTCCACCTGCTCGTGGAACAGCCTGTCTGCCGGCAGCACGCGCTCGCGCATGAAGGCACGGACCCGTAGGTGCAACTCGCGGGCACGAGCTGAAATCGGAAACAAGGAGTCATTGCTCATGGAATGAAATCCGTCCGCATTGGAAAACCTGGAGGATCTGTTTCGGTTGCCACGCCGGCGGGCGCATCTGCGCCTCCCACTCCCGGTACCTGCGCTGCAGGTCGGCGACCACTTCGCGATTGGCGAACGTCAGCATGCGGCGCTCGCCCGGATCCGTCCCTAGATCGAACAGCCACGGGAAAGCACCGGGACGGGTGTTCGACAGCAGCTTCCAATCGCCCTTGAGCACGGCGAACTCGGGGCCGGTCCGCCAGAACAGCGTCTCGTGGATCGTCTCGTCCGCCCTGTCGCGCTGCACTCTCGGCGTGAGGTCGACGCCGTCGAAAGTGACGTCGGAACGGACGCCCGCTGCAGCGAGAATCGTCGGCGCGAGATCCAGATGCGAGACGTTGCGTGTATCGACCACACCGCGCGGCCACCGCGCCGGCCAACTGACGATATAGGGAACCCGGGCTCCACCCTCGAAGTAGCTCAACTTGCCACCGGCCAGGGGCTCGCAGGCCGAGACACCCATGTACGTGGCCGCGCCGTTGTCGGCGGTGAAGATGACAAGGGTGTTTTCCGCCTGCCCGGACCGTTCGAGAGCATCGAGCACCGCCCCCACACTGCGATCGAGCGCCCGGATCATGCCGGCGTAAGTCCGTTGCACGGAATCCTTGATCGCCGCGAAAGGCGCCGTGTCGGAGTCGAGCGCCTGGAAGGGGGCGTGGGGCGCAAGATGGGCGAGATAAAGGAAGAACGGCTGCGACTTCGGTCCTGACTCGATGAAATCCACTGCCGCACCGGTCAACACATCGGTGAGATAGTTCCGATCGTCCGTGACGATCTGCGGGGGCTTGTCGTCGCCGGCGTCGTCACGCAGTAACTGCACCCAGTCCACCTTGCGCTCGAAACTGCGGGTGCCGAGGTAAGGCGCAGCGACGCTGGTGGTACCCGGTGTTCCGGCACGAACATACGCAGTCTCGCCGGGGAGAAAACCGAAGAAACGGTCGAAGCCCCGCGCGGCAGGCAACCGTCCCGGAGTGGCGCCGAGATGCCATTTGCCGATCAGCGCGGTGCGATAGCCGGCGCGCTTGAGATCGGACGCGAAGACGCGTTGCGACGCTGCGAGCCCCTGCTGCCCGGCATCCGCGCCCTCGGGTGTCAGGAACTCGAAGCCGTGACGCTGCTGGTACTGGCCGGTCAGCAGTGCCGCACGTGACGGACTGCATACGGAAGCGGTCGCATAGCCGCGCTGGAAACGCACGCCGCGCTGTGCGAGCCGGTCGAGATTGGGGGTCGGCACGGCGACTGGGGACTTGCCGTAGGTCGACAAATCAGCGAGACCCAGGTCGTCGGCGACGATGAGCACGACATTGGCGGGTCCGGACGCCTGCGTCGAAACGCCGGCGCTCGATGGACCGCCGAGTGGTTCCGCGGCAGCCCGCGGCGCGAGCGGCAGGACGGCGAGCAGTACCGCGGAAAACATTCGCAGGACGACTTGAGCGGACATCGCGAGATACCTTGCCACGGCAAGTTGATGCTGGCAATAATCGTTGCAAGTGTCAGCACTTTGACGACCCACTTCGCCGATCCGGGAGGACGAGCCCGCCATGAGCCCCGAAGCAATCCGCAGCCGGATCCACGTCATGGGCAGCTTGGTCAGTCCCCTGCTCGGTGTCGCTCTGCTCGCCAGCGTCGCCCTCGACGCCAACGCCGCCGGCAACGAGGGTGGCGGGCCGGACAATCGACCGAACGTCATCGTCATCGTCGCCGACGACATGGGCTCGGGAGATTTCGGCGCTGCAGGCGGCAAACTCCCTACGCCGAACATCGACCGGCTCGCCAACTCGGGCGCGCGGATGACCTCGGGATACGTCACGGCCGCCGTCTGCGCGCCCTCGCGCGCGGCGCTGCTGGCGGGCCGCCCGCAAACGCGGTTCGGTTATGAGTTCAACCCCGTTGGGCGCGACGAGACTAACGGCCTCTCGCTCGGCGAAACCACGATCGCCCAGACCATGAAGGCGGCCGGCTATCGCACCGGCATGGTCGGCAAATGGCATGTGGGTCAGGCTCGTGGCTATCAGCCTCTCGATCGCGGCTTCGACAGTTTCTTTGGCGTGATGGGTGGCGCCACGCCCTATCTGCGCACCATCGGCCCGGACGACCTGCATGTAGTGACCGCCGAGGACTCCCTGATCACGCGGCAGCGTCTGCCGATTTTCGACGGACGCGATCCCGTCGACACCGGGGAATACGTCACTGATCTTTTCACCGACCGGGCGATCCGCTTCGTGGGCAACGAGCAGTCGAAGCAACCGTTCTTTCTTTACTTCGCGTACACCGCCCCACACACCCCGCTGCAGGCCTCCGCGAAGTACATGGCGCGGGTGAAACCGGGGGGATCGGACTTCGAACGCGTGTATGCCGGCATGATGTTCGCGCTCGACGATGGCGTCGGTCGTCTGCTCGATCACCTCGAGAAGACGGGCCAGCGTGACAACACGCTCATCATCTTCCTGAGCGACAACGGCTGCCCCGGATACATCGGCGGCGCCTGCTCGAACGGCATCCTGAACGGCTTCAAGGGCTACCCCTGGGAGGGAGGCTTGCGCGTACCGTACCTCGTCAGCTGGCCGGCCCGCATCAAGCCCGCTGTGCGCAACGACCTCGTCAGCTCACTGGACGTGGCGGCAACGATCGCCGCGGTCGCCGGGACTGCACACCCGAAGGCCGAGGGGACCGATCTCATACCCGTGCTGAGCGGCAAGAAACGTCTGCGCGATCGCGGGCTCTTCTGGCGCATGGGACCGAATTCGGTCGTCAGGCAGGGCCGGTGGAAACTCATCATCGTCAACAAATCAGCCGGCGCCGCCAGCGACAGCGATGCACTGGGTCGCTCGCGTCGCGCGGACGGGCTGCCCGCAGCGGTATCGCCGCTCGGCCAGTGGATCTTCCTCTACGATCTTCAGGCCGACCCGGGCGAGAAGAATGACGTCTCGGCAAGACACCCCGAGGTCGTGGCCCGGCTGCGACGCGAGTGGACGGCATGGGACCGCGCCAACGTCCCGCCGCAGTGGACCAGCCGCCGGTCGGTCAATGCGGAAGTCAACGGCGTCCGTGTCGAATTGTTCAACTGACGAGCGGTCGGTCAGCGCGCCAGCAGGTCGCGGTCCAGCGTGCGCGAAGACAGCCAGAATGCCGCAGCTGCAATCAGCAGGAACAGCGCAGTGACCATCATGGAGTTCCGCAGCCCCTCGGCGTAGGCCGCCGTGCACGCAGCGAGCTGCTCCGCCGGCAGTGCTGCCGCCAGCTTGGGATTGCAGGCAACCGCATCGAGAACGCCCGCGTAGCCGCGGGCCTCGAGACCCACGGTGATGAAGTGATCGCTGAGCGCGCCGACCACCTGCGGCCCGAGTCCGTTGCCGACCAGCGCGATGATGAACAGCAGTATCGCGATCGCTGCGGCGCGCGACGACTGCGGCACCACGCCCTGGCCGATCGTGTACTGCGCGCCGAGATAGCCGTAATGGAGCATCGAGGCCAGACCCCAGAAGACGAAAGTTCGGTCGAGATGCTCGGTGGGCTGTGTGAATCCGAGCAGGTAGAGCGGCACGGCGAGCGTCAGCAGGATCGAAGGCAACACCGCCACCCACCTGATCGAGCGCCGGATCAGTCGTTCGGTGATGACGCCCGCGGCAATAGTGCCGACGGCGCCCGCCAAGCTGAGCGGCACCCCGAAACGAATCGCGAACTCTGCCGGTGACAGGCCGTGCAGCCGTTGCATCATCGGCGCCTGGAACGCCGAGTAACCGTAGCCCACCATCGCCACGAGCGAGGCACCGGCGGTCATGTACCAGAAAGCCGGCTTGCCAAGGAGCAAGCGCAACGTCGGTCCGATGCCGATGCGCTCCGGCACCGGGACATTCGGCGGATCGGTATAGCCACGCGGCGGTTCGCGAACCGTGGCGAACACGATCAGGGCAAAAATCACCCCGGGTACGCCGAGGGCGATGAACGCAAAGCGCCAGCCGTAGCCGCTGCCCCAGCCTAGCGCCTCGGGGAGCCCGCCGAGCCCGAAAACCTCGAGAACCGCGACCACCGAGGCATCCGGCAGTTGTCCCAGCGGACCGCCGAGCAGGAACGCGAGCGCGGAGCCGAGCATCACGCCGGTCGAGTAGACCGAAAGCGCCTTGGCACGCCCGCTCGGACGGTAGTAGTCGGCAATCACCGAATTGGAGGGCGGGTTGCTGCCCGCCTCGCCGATCGCCACACCGATGCGCGCCAGCAGCAGGAAGAGGAACCCCGTCGCAAAGCCGCAGAGCGCGGTCATCAGCGACCAGAGCGCTACGCACAAGGAGATGATCGCGACCCGGTTGTAGCGATCTGCCGCGAGCGCGATGGGAATGCCCATCAGTGCATAGAAGAGCGCGAAGGGCGGCCCCGCCAGGAAGCCGAACTGCGTGTCGGTCAGTCCGAACGCGGAAATCACGGGCTGTGCCAGCACTCCGAGCAGCGCCCGGTCGATGAAGTTCAGGGTGTAGACCAGCGTCAGCATGCCGAGCACGTACCAGCGGTAGGGCGGGCTGCCGTAGTCGCGTCCCTTGTCCTCGCCGACTGTTGTCGTGTTCACGATAGCCCCTCTCGAACGACACGTGCCCCGTGGCACCCCTTCGAAGAATACCTGACCAGCGGGTGCTCAATCGCGCAGCATGTGCATCACGGCTTCGGGTGCGCTCGCAAAGATGTGCGGCACGGCAGGCTGAGCCGCAAGTTCGCCAAGGGTCTGCGCCATTTCGGCGGCGGAGGTCAGGCAGGCCCCGGGAAGCGAAACTTCGCCGTCGACCACGAGACGTACCCGCGACAGGCGACCGGCGCCCACCTGGAAGATTCCGCCGTTATCGACGCATTCCGGCGAAGCCAGATATACGACGACGGCAGCCACCCAGCGCGGATCCATCCGCCGCAAGGCCTCCGGCGGGAACACGGTTTCGGCGAGACGGCTCGCGGCCAGCGGTGCGACCGTGTTGACGCGGATGTCGTGACGCTCACCCTCGAGTTTCAGCGCGTTCATCAAGCCCACCACGCCGAGTTTCGCCGCGTCGTAGTTGGCCTGACCAAACTGCCCGAAGAGCGCGGAAGTCGAGGTGGTGAGCACGATACGTCCATGACCGGCAGCGCGCATCGGCGCCCATGCAGCCTTGCAAAGATTGAAGGCGCCTCGCAGGTGGATCGCGATCATGGCATCGAAGTCGTCAGCCCCCATCTTGTTGAAGGAACGGTCTCGCAGGTAACCCGCGTTGGCGATCACGGCATCGACGCGATCGAAGTTGCGCAGGGACTCGGCAACCATGCGCTCGGCGGTCTCCATGAGGGATGCGTCGCCCGCCAAGGCCACTGCGCGCGCTCCCATGGCGCTGATCTCATCGACGACATCGTCTGCAGCAGCCGGATCGATATCGTTGAGAACGAGTGCGAAGCCGGCCTCGGCGAGCATGCGCGCATGGGCGCGCCCAAGGCCTTGTCCGGCACCCGTGACGAGGGCAACCCTGCCGCGAGGTCCGATCATGAACTCACCGCCCCGCGAGTCCGTCGCGATCCGCCTGCGCTGCAACGCCTGCTATGGCTCTCGCCACCGCATCCGCCGCTTCGAGCGGCAGACAGTGGCCGGCAACGGGTACGGCCACGACGGGGGTGCCGAGCCAGACAGCGGTCGCCGCCGCCTCCGCCGCCGTGATCGCCGGATCTTCGTCACCGCGCAGCACGGCGGCCGGTCGCAACGGCACGGGCGTGGTCGTGAGATCTTCCCGTGTTGCAATGACATCTCGCAGCTGGGCAGCGGCGGCGAGATCGCCACGGTCGCGCCAGGACTCGTGCCAGCGGGCGATGACCTGCGGATTCGCGGCCATGTAGCGAGGGCCGTAGAGAATGCCGCCCAGGGCCTGCGCCATCTCGGGCGGCCAGCCGGGGCTCGCCGCGCCGACCATTGCGTGCCAGCCCGCGACCTGCTCGGTCGACCAGGCCGTGGCGGTGGAAGCCACTGCCACGACACCCGCGACCAGTTCCGGTCGATGCCGCAGCATCGACAACGCCAGCATCCCGCCCATCGAATGCCCGACCAACAGCAGATTGCGATCGCCGCCGGTCCTGGTGATGAGCCAGTCGCGCCAGCCCGCCATCGAACGGTCGGTAAGCGGCGCTTCGTCGCCGTGACCGGGCTGACTCGGCGCTACGATGTCCCAGGATGACGGCAGCGCACGTCGGACTCCGTCCCAGATGTCGGGCGACATCAACCAACCGTGCAACAAGACGATACGCATGCAAGCCTCCGGCTCAATATCGAGTGGATCCAGTCCGCGATGCGTCGAACCATCCCAGCGCGAGCGGGATGGCGAAGTGGTGGGCCTTGAAAAGCGCGACCTCGACCAGCAGCGAATAGAACATCCAGGATGCCTGGGCCATAGTCGGCGCCGCGACGAAGGCATCGCCGTCCTTGTATCCGACGTACCGCAAGCCGGCCAGATGCAGCGGCTCGAACACCATGACCGCGTACACGAACACGCCGATGACAAAAAGTCCGAGCAATCGGGCGCCTGCCCAACCTCGCGCCAGTGCGACCAGCAGGAAACTCGCGAGGGAGAGTCCCGGAAAGAACCAGTCGATCCAACCGCCGGTCGCGAGAATCATCGGCCGAGCCGAAGTCACCTGCGCGGGGCTGGCGATCGTAATCGTCGCCAGAGCCATGGCCAGGACGACCGTGAGACCCAGCGCGTAAGCGCCCCACCCTGCCGCCGCGCGCGGGCCGCCGCGTTCCTGGATGCCGGCTCGGAACAGGCTCGCGAACCAGTAGCCCATCAGCGTGAGCGGCCCGCCTTCCACGAACCCCTGAATACCGCTGGCTGCGAGTCCGGCGAACGGCACTCCAAAGAACCGCATCTGGAAGGGACCGCGCATGCCGAACACGCTGAGCATCCACTCGAGCAAACCCTGAAAAAAGATTCCGACCAGATATGCAGTCAGGAAGCGCCGGTCGCCGCGGCGCATCATGTAGAGGGCGAACGAAAGCGCGACGAGCGTGAGCACCAGCCGCGTTTCGTAGTATCCAGCCATATCGAAGGTACGCACCATGTACGGCATTGGTTCAACTCCTGTATGCGGGTCTCGGGTTGGATGCAGGCGCCCGAGTCATTTGGGCCTGCGTTGGGCGAGCAGGAAATTCCAGATGACTTCCCGACCGTCGATATCGCGACTCGAAATGCCCGACAAGGCCGAAAGGCGCGGATCGGCGTAGACCCGCGGGCCTTCCCCCGGCAGACGATGACCACCACCCTCGACGAGAACCGCCTCGACGGGGGCGACGCAGCCCGTACTTCGCTCCATGCGAACCCGCGTGCCATCGGCAGGATCCGTATCGGACAGAGCCTCGCGCGATACCGGCTCACCGCAGCGGTTCTGCCGGCGCCAGAAGGCCAGGCTATCCGCGGCGCTCAGCACGACTCCTCGATCGTTACCCGACATCGCGGCCACCGGTCCGCCGGCGAAGGGCATCATGCGATCGGCCGTACCCAGCATCAGCATGATCGGCACCGGACGGGACGGCACGCAGCGCTCCTGCAATTTCACCGGCAGCAAAGAAACGAAGGGTGCGGCTGCGGCGATCCTGTCGGCGAGCTCGCAGACGAGCCGCATGGTCATCATGCCGCCGTTGGAACCGCCGGTTACATACACCCTGCCGGGATCGGCGATGCCCTCCGCGATCAGGGTGTCGATCATGGTACGGAAGAAGGCGACGTCGTCAGCCGCACCGCCCCGAGCGAGCAGGAATGGCGTATCACGACCGTCATTCCAGCCAGCGCCAACACCGCTCGGATGGACCGTGGCGACGCCGTCCCTGGCTCCAAGCAGGTGGAAACCCTCGCGGAACGTCTGGCGTCCATCGGCCACAGCACCACCATGGAGCACGAACACGACCGGCATCGGCGCGCGGGCCGCGGGGGGTCGGAGCAGCCAGTAGTTTCTCTCCACACCCTCAAGGGTCACGACCCGGCGTTCCGCACCAGCAGGCGGCTCGACCGCGTTGGCACGAGCACGTGCCATCTCGATGACGGACCGTGGGCCCGCTGCAGGGGGGGCGGCCTGCTGGGTCCATGCCGACGACGCGAGCGCGGCGAACGACAACAGCGACCAGACCGCCGAGGCAAAGGCTCGGGACATGCAGTTACCCTCCGATGGACACCGACGCAATTTCACCCCTATGAGCGAATAACGTCGATCCCGCCGCTTTCCGTCGATCGGCCGCCACGCGCAGCGGCCATCCGCCAGCACGCGGACCGAGCCTCACCGGGACCGTCGAGTTTCGTCGAATCTTGGCAACGACCGCGGCCGCGGTCAGACTTTGACGCCGCCGGAACCCTCTACCGAGGACCCTGAACTTGAGCGAGCCTGCCGTCCGCAGTGCAACGAAGTGGGAGAGCCCGTTGGGCGAGATCATCCTCGCCGCGTCCACGGTCGGCCTTTGCGGCCTGTGGTTCGCCGGGCAACGTTACGCACCGTCCACCACCGCTTGGCCCCGCGACGCGGAAGACCCGCTGCTGCGAGGTGCAATCCTCGAACTCGAGGAATTCTTTGCCAAGCGCCGATCGTCGTTCGACGTCCCGCTCGACATGACGTCGGGGACTCCTTTCCAGCGCTCCGTATGGACGGCGCTTCGGCATATCCCGACCGGCAACACCGCGACCTATGGCGAAATAGCCGCCCGCATCGATAGACCAGAGGCGGTGCGTGCCACCGCCGCCGCAATCGGCCGCAATCCGCTCAGCATCGTGGTGCCCTGCCACCGGGTGATCGGCAGCGACGGCTCGCTGACCGGCTACGCCGGCGGCATCGACCGCAAGGCCGCGCTGCTCGCGCTCGAAGGCGCGCGCTGATCCGGTCTATTTTTCGTGGGCGCCAAGGCTTGCGGCCGCCAGCGCAAGGAGGTCTCTGCGTTTGCGGTATGCTGCGGCGGACATAGAGGACGCGAACATGGACCTGACATTCACCGATGCCGAAGAGGCCTTCCGCGCCGAAGTGCGCCAGTTCCTTGCCGACCGCTTGCCCGCGCGGATTTCCGCCAAGGTCCGCACGGGTAAACGACCGACCAAGCGCGACTTCGAGGAGTGGCACGCCCTCCTCAATGCGCGCGGCTGGCTCGCGGCCCATTGGCCGGTGGAGTACGGCGGCACCGGCTGGAGCGTTGCCCAGGCGCACATCTTCGAGGACGAAATCTCTCGGGCCCATGCCCCGGGCGTGATCGCCTTCGGCGTCTCCATGCTGGGACCGGTGCTCATCAAGTACGGCACGGCAGCGCAAAAGAATTACTGGCTGCCGCGGATCCTCAACGGCTCCGACTGGTGGTGCCAAGGCTACTCCGAGCCCGGCGCAGGGTCCGATCTCGCAAGCCTGAAAACCAGCGCGGTCCGCGACGGCGACCACTACGTCGTCAACGGCCAGAAGACCTGGACCACGCTCGGTCACTACGCCAACATGATCTTCTGCCTCGTGCGCACCTCGAACGAAGGCAAGAAGCAGGAAGGCATCTCCTTTCTGCTGATCGACATGAACACGCCGGGTGTCGAAGTACGACCGATCATCCTGCTCGACGGCGAGCACGAGGTGAACGAAGTCTTCTTCACCAATGTCCGCGTCCCCGTCGCAAATCTGGTGGGCGAGGAAAACCGCGGCTGGACCTGCGCCAAATATCTGCTCACCTACGAGCGCACCGGCATCGCGGGCGTGAGCCGCTCGGTGGCGGCCCTCAAGGAGCTTCGCCGCATCGCCGCGAGCCAACTGCGTCACGGCCGACCGCTCGCCGACGATCCCCTGTTCGCGGCGCGCATCGCTCGGCTCGAGATCGACCTAGAGAACATGAAAACCACGAACCTGCGCGTGCTGATGGCCGCCGGCGGTGGTGCCGCACCTCTCGAGATGGGTGCCATGCTCAAGATCCGCGGCACGGAGATCCGTCAGGAGATCACCCGGCTGACGCGCATGGCGCTCGGACCCTACGCCCAGCCCTTCGTCGCCGAAGCACTGGACGAGGGCTACGCGGGCGAACCCGTGGGATCCGCCGACGCTGCCGCGGTGTCCGCGCAGTATTTCAACTATCGCAAGCTCTCGATCTTCGGCGGGTCGAACGAAGTGCAACGCGAGATCATCAGCAAGTCGCTGCTGGAGCTCTGACCATGGATTTCACACCCAGCCAGGACCGGCAGATGCTGGCCGAGACCTTCGGTCGCCATCTCGATCAACGCTACGGCATCACCGTCCGCCGCCAGATCAGCGACTCGCCGCAAGGCTGGTCGCCGCAGCAATGGCGTGCGATGGCCGAGCTCGGCGTGATCGGCGCCCTGTTCAAAGAATCCGACGGCGGCTTCGGCGGTCACGGGTTCGACATCGCCACAGTGTTCGAGCAGGTCGGTCGCGCGCTCGTCGTGGAACCCTTCCTCGGCACCCTCATGGCCGGCCGCGCGCTCTCGATCGCGGGGGCAGGCAGCGGACTGCTGCAGTCCGCCATCGCCGGCGAGTCGGTGCTGGCGCTCGCCTGCGAAGAGCCACGGAGCCGATACGACTGGTCGCTGATCGACACGCGCGCCAGCCGCCGCGGTGATGGCTGGGTGCTGAACGGCCACAAGGCTGTCGTGCCGCAACTCGAGTCAGCCACGCATCTGCTCGTCAATGCACGACTCGACGGCGAGCGGTGCGGTCTTTTCCTCACCGAGCGCTCGAGCCCGGGCGTTGCGGTCCGCGGATATCCGCTCATCGACGGCGGGCGTGGTGGCGAGCTGTCGCTGACCGATGTCGCGGCGGAGCTGATCGCCGACGACGCACTGCCCGTCCTCGAGTCCGTCATGGCAGCGGGCATCGTGGCCCTGAGCTGGGAGGCCGTCGGGGTCATGGACGTCCTCAAGAAATCGACGCTCGACTACCTGCGGACCCGCAAGCAGTTCGGCATCCCGATCGGCAAGTTCCAGGCGCTGCAGCATCGCATGGTCAACCTCGCCATCGAGATCGAGCAGGCCCGCTCCGCCGCAATCAACGCGGCTGCGGCACTGGATGGCTCACGGGCCGAGCGCGAACGCGCGGTGTCGGCGGCGAAATACACCGTCGATCGCGTCGGCTCCTTGGTGGCCGAAGAGTGCATCCAGATGCACGGCGGCATCGGCATGTCCCGCGAACTGCCGCTCTCCCACTACGCCAAGCGCGCGGTCCTCATCGGTCACCAGCTTGGTGACGAGGACCATCACTTGCAGCGCTTCATGACCTTGCCCCGCGCGGGTTGAACCCCGGGTTTGCCGGCGAGTCTGCCGGGCTCGCCAAACCCTGTTGACATGAAGTACTTTGCGTTTTAAAGTACTTTCCGTCTGGATAACGCAGCTTCATCAACTCGGGAGATTCGCAATGACTCATGACAACACCCCTTCGGCTGCCTCGGCACCCGCCGACCTCGCCTACCTTCGCAACCTCGCCGCAGCCGGCAAGGACGCTCCGCTGATGGCGGGCCCCTACCTCGTGGCGGGCGGCGGCTGGTTCGCCGCGGCAAGCCTCGTGCAATGGCCGCTGGTCCGTGACCTGTTCGGGCTCAGCAACCAGCTCGCCATCCTCGCGTGGCTGGTCGCCGCAGCGGGCTTCGCCGCCACGCTCGTGATCCTGATACGTCGCGACCGTGGCAAGGCCGAGAACACCAGCAACCGGGCGATCAACTCTGTCTGGACGGGCATCGGCTACGCGGTCTTCAGCTTCTGGATCGGCGTCGCTGCCATGGCCTACCAACGCGGCGACGCGTTTCTCATGAACACCATCAGCCTGCAGGTGCTCAGCCTCTATGCGGTGGGCTGGGTGGTCGGCGCCGCGATGACGGGTCAGGGCTGGATGCGCTTCAACGCCATCATGGCGTTCATCACCGTGCCCGTGCTCGGCCTCTTCGTCGGGACGGGTAACGAGTATCTGATCTATGCGATCGCCCTCGTGCTAACTGCGGTCGTGCCCGGCGTGCGCCTGATGCGCGCCGCGGCACAGCCGCAGACCGAGGGCTGAGATCATGGAAAACTTTGATGTGAATGCGCTCGATGACGTGATCCACGGTCGAATCCGGCTCGGTGTCATGGCTTACCTGGTGGGTGCCGATACCGCGGACTTCGCCGCGCTGAAAACGCACCTCGCAACCACCGACGGCAACCTCTCGGTGCACCTGCGCAAGCTGGAGGAAGCCGGTTACGTGACGATCGACAAGACCTTCAAGGAACGCAAGCCGCTGACCTCGGTCAAGCTGACCAAGACCGGCCGCAATGCCTTCGTGAAGTATCTCGACTCGATCGCGAAACTGGTGCGCTGAAGGTCGCGATGCCGTCAGTGCATGGCGTCACCGCAGCGGACTTACGTCGCGGGTCCCGGCATCGGCCGGGTCCCGCGGCGCATTTCGACCTCGACGGCATCACCGACACGCAGGATGCCGCCTGTCTCACCCTCGACACGCGCGTTCTGGCCAAAGGTCACACCGAGCACGTTCTTGTCGAACCGGAACTGCCTGAGCACCGGTAGCGGACTCAAACCGGCTACGCCCGTGTGCTGATCGATGCCGGTCATCACGCAGCGCGTGCAGGGCTTGACGAACTTGAGGCGGACTCCGCCGACACGCAAGCCACGGATTGCATCCTCCTGCCACGCCTCGGCGCCTTCGAGCACGACGTTCGGACGGAAGCGACTCATCGGCAAAGTTTCGGGCAAACGGCGGTTGAGATCGGCGAGCGAGGCCAGCGTACAAACCAGCAAGGGATACCCGTCAGCGAAGTGATCCGAGGCACCCGAGACAATCCGGGCGGGTTCGCCGATCACCGCTGATGCAAACCGTGCGGCATCCTCGCCCGCGTCGATGGCTTCGATCTCGCGCTTCCAGACCATCACGCGCCGCCAGTCGCCGGGCGCCGTGGCCATCGGCAGCGGCGAGTCGATCCGTATCGATCCGGCGCGCGGATGCGCCAGCATGATGCCGCCGTCATCGGGGGTCGCCGTGAGCAGCGCGAGCGTGGCGTGGGTGCGCTGCGTGACGAAACGACCTGCAGCGGTGACCAGCATCCATTGCCGATCATGCTCGAGGCCACGCGGACCGATACGGCTCGAATCGAGGTCGATGACGCGACCGGACTTCACCGGATAGACATGCAGCGACGCGATCCGCAATGGAGGGCGCTCAGAGAATCGCCGACACCGCGGCGATGATCGACCCGAGCGAGAGCCCGATCAGCACGATCAGTGTTCCCAGCGAACCATAGAACCGACTCGCCGATCGCTCGGAACTCAGCGAAAGTCCCCGGGCGTGCAATACCCGGGCGATCACGAATGCGGCGCCCGCCGCGTGGATATAGGCTGCGGCAACACCCGACTGCTCGATGAAGAACAGCAGCAACAGCGCAAGGGGAGCGTTCTCGACCAGATTCGCATGGGCGCGAATGCGGCGTTCGAGCTCCCCGTCGCCGCCCGTGCCAATACCCACCTTCGTGGCGAGCCGCCGTTGGCTGACGCGTACCGACAACACCAGCAACAAGACGCCACATAGGCCTGCATAGAGTCCGGTGATCATGCGCATCCTCCCGTCACGCGACAGAGTTGTCGTTTACTGACGGCGGGAGGATAGCAGGCGGACCGACGGGCGTCGGCAGAACAGACATCGGACACCCCGGCGGCGGGAACCGGGCTTACTTCGGTGGCGTCTGCCCGAGTCGTCGCAGCAAACGCTCGATCTCGAGATCGTTCACGCCTATCGTGCGCAGATAGGCCCGAGCGCCGCCATGCTCGGTCTCGAGACTGTCAAGGAACGACTGCATCGCTTCCGGCGGCGAACCGGCGAGCGCCGCGATTCGCGGATTCTGGCGCAGCATCTCCTGCATCTGCGGGGTGAGCTTGGTGCTCGCAGCAAGCAAGCGCTCCGACTCGGCATAGTTGCTGACGATTTCTCCGCGCGGAACCCCTGCCAGCGACAGCAGCAACCCGGCCACCATTCCCGTACGGTCCTTGCCCGCCGTGCAATGGAACACGATCGCGCCCTGGTCCTGGCGCGCCATGGTCGAGAATACCTCGCGGAACTGCGGTTGGTTCTCCGACAGCGCGCGCACATACATCTCGCCGAGCGACGGTGGCAGGCTCGCGAGGTCGAGCTTCTCCCGTCCGAGCAGGGAGATCCGAACGTATCGGAACCGGG